>JBOGZD010000058.1:0-18796 GCA_050697155.1 Solirubrobacterales bacterium
GCTGATGGCGAAGATCCACACGGTCGAGTGGACCCCGGGGATCCTCGCCAACCCGGTGCTCGAGCGGGCGATGCACGCGAACTGGTACGGCGTCCTGCCGATGTGGGTCCGAAAGAGGTTCGGCCACCTCGGCACCGAGATGATCGGCGGCGTCGTCGGGTCGAGCCAGGCCCACCACGCGGCCCCCTACGCGATCACCGAGGAGTTCGTCTCCGTCTACCGGCTGCACCCGCTGCTCCCCGACGACTACGAGATCCGCGACCACCGCAACGGCGAGCTGATCGCGACCACCGACTTCGACCCGGTCCAGGGCGCCGGCACCCGCAGGTCGGTCGACGAGTGGGGGATGACCAATCTCCTCTACTCGTTCGGGACCGCGAACCCCGGCGCGATCTGCCTGCGCAACCACCCGCGCGCGCTGTCGAACCACGTGCGGCTGACCGGCGAGCGGGTCGACCTCGGCACGATCGACATCCTGCGCGACCGCGAGCGCGGCGTCTCGCGCTACAACGACTTCCGCGAGAAGCTCCGCAAGAAGCGGGTGAAGAGCTTCGACGAGCTCACCGACAACCAGGAGTGGGCGCGGGAGATCGAGGACGTCTACGACGGCGACATCGACCGCGTCGACCTCCAGGTCGGGATGCTCGCCGAGCCGCTGCCGCCGGGATTCGGCTTCAGCGACACCGCGTTCCGGATCTTCATCCTGATGGCGTCGCGGCGGCTGCGCTCGGACCGCTTCTTCACCAACGACTACTCGGCCGACGTCTACACGCCCGAGGGGCTGCGCTGGGTCGAGGAGAGCACGATGAGCGACGTCCTGCTTCGCCACCACCCCGAGCTCGCGCCGGCGCTCGAGGGTTGCGAGAACGCCTTCGCTCCGTGGCGCAAGCTGGCGTGACGCTCCACCCGGGCCGCGGCTGAGCGCCGGTGGCGGGCGGCATCCCGAGCGCCTCGCTGCTCGAGAACGCGCGTTTCAACGCGCTCGTGATCGTGCCCAACGCGGTCCAGGGGATCTTCCGGCGCCGCCGGGCGCCGGTGGCGGCCGCGACACGGCTGAACGTCGAGGGACACGCGCGGGGACTGCTGGCGGGGATGGCTCGCAGCTACGGCGGCGGGCCGGTGTGGGTGCGGGTGATGACCGACCGGGCGCTGCTCCTGCTCTCGCCGACCGACGCCCACCGAGCGCTCGCCGGCTCGCCCGACCCGTTTGCCTCCGACCCGGAGGCCAAGCGCAAGGGCATGGCCGCGTTCCAGCCCGACGCGCTCACGATCTCGCGCGGCGAGCTGTGGCGAAACCGCCGCCGCTTCACCGAGGAGGTGCTCGACACCGGTCGCCCGCTGCACCGACTCGCCGACCGCTTCGCGGCGGTCGCCGCCGAGGAGGCGGACGCGCTGCTGGGCGAGGTCGAGGTCGCGGACCGGCCGGCGCTCGACTGGGACGCCTGGCACCGCGCCCTCCGGCGGCTGACCCGGCGGATCGTGCTCGGCGACCGCGCCCGCGACGACGAGCGCGTGTCCGAGGAGCTCGGCGAGATGATGTCGGAGGCAAACGGGATGCCGGGCAAGCCGTCCGATCGCTATCCGGCGTTCGTCGCCGAGCTACAGGGCTATCTCGAGGACGCCGAGCCCGGCAGCCTCGTGAGCCTCTGCGCCGAGGCGCCGGCTGACGAGCAGACCAGGGTCGCCGGCCAGCTTCCGCACTGGCTGTTTGCGATGCAGGACACCCTGGCGATCAACGCGTTCCGCGCCCTGGCGCTGATCGCCAGCCACCCGCGCCAGCGCGCCCGGGTGCTGGGCGAGCTCGATGCGGCCGGCGTTGCCGAGGAGGCCGGCGCGGAGAGCATCGCCGGGCTCGCCTATCTCGACGCCTGCCTGGAGGAGGCGATGCGGATCTGGCCGACGACTCCGATGCTCTCGCGCGAGACGGTCGCCGAGACAGACTGGCGCGGGACCACCGTTCCCGCCGGCACTCAGGTGCTGATCTCGAACACCCTCTTTCACCGCGATCGCGAGCGCCATCCGTGGGCCGACCGCTTCGCCCCCGAGCGCTGGGTCGACGGCGACGCCGCTGGGGACTGGTCGTTCAACCACTTCAGCCGCGGCCCCCAGGGCTGCCCCGGCGCCGGCCTCGTCAAGTTCGTCGGCAGGGCGCTGCTCGGCGCGGTGCTGACCCGCCGCCGGGTCGAGCTCACCTCGCCGGCGCTCGACCCCGAGCGGCCGCTGCCCGACATGCTCGACTTCTTCGGACTGCGGTTCGCGCTGGCGCGGGAGCCGTAGCTCGGCGACTGTCCTGGCCAGGGGGGCTATGCGACCCCAAAGCAGGACAGCCGCCCAGTTCAGCTACCGGTCGCCACCCGCGTTGCTGCGCGGGGGTGGGGGGTGGGTCTGCTGGGCGGCGGCGCTTCGCTCCCGCCCGGGCGGAGACGCGGGCGGGCCCTGGCCCTGGGCGTGCGGGGGCGGGCCCGGGTCGGTCGGGGATCCCGCATGCGGAGGCGGGTTGTCCTCGCTCGCGCCCGGCTCGCTGGGCGGGGTCTGACCGCTGGAGGCCTGCTCGGCGGTCGCCTGGCCCTCGGCCGACGCCTCTTCGCCGCGGCGCCCGTGGCTGCGCTCGCCGGCGCGACGCTCACCCCGGCCACGGTCGCCGGTGCCGTCGCGGGCGCCGATCGCGCCCTCGTCCAGGGTGCGCGAGGAGGCGGGGCCGGGTCGGTCCGCTCCGCGCTCGTCGGTCGGGGTGCCCGCAGCCGGCTCGGACTCGTGGTCGGATCCCGGCACGTCGATCCCGGCGGCCTCGAGCAGGTCGCTGACCGGCTCCGGCGGGCGCACCCCGGCAATCGCGAGGCCGCCGCTCACCAGCAGCAGGCCGGCTCCGGCCGCGGCGGCGACCCGGAGGACTGCCCGCGGCCGCCTGGCCCGGGCCACTGGCGCGGTGTCGCCGGCCGGGGCCGCGGCCGGCTCGACCGTGGCGAGCGACTGGGTCGGGATCGCGGTCGCCTCGGCGAGCACCGCCGCCAGGTGGCGCTCGGTGGTCGCGAGGTCGGGCGCCCGCAGCAGCGCCATCCGCACCTCGTCGGCGAAGCCGCCCAGCTCGCGATCGATCTCCTGGTGGGCCATCTCACCCTCGAAAGCGTCCGGGGCGCCATACGGGTTACGGCCGTTGTCGCTCATCGTGCGATCCGCTCCTGCTCGAGCTGCCTGCGGATCGCCGCCAGCCCCCGGCGCTGGAGCTGCTTGACGGCGCCGCGCCGCTTCCCGGTCACGCGGGCGACCTCGTCGAGCGAGAGATCGCCGACGATTCGCAGCAGGATGACGTCGCGTTGGTCGGGGGAGAGGGGTGCGAGCATCCGCGTGACGCGTTCGAGGCTCAGTCGCGCGAGAGCGTCCTCGCTCACATCGCCGGCGATCTCCGCCCCCGCCGGGTCGGGGTGCGGCTGCTCCGGTCGACGTGCCTCCCGACGTCGCTCGTCGAACAGGCGGTTGCGGGTGATGGTCAGCGTCCAGGCGCGAAACGCCCGTGAGCCGCCCTCGAACCGGGGCAGGTCACGGACGACCTGGAGGAAGACCTCGCCGGTGAGGTCCTCGGGATCGGGCACCGCGCGCCCGCGCAGGTACCCGAGCACCACCGGCGCGAGCTCCTCGTAGAGATCGCGCCACGCCCACTCGGCCCCCGCCCGGGCGGCGCTCAGGGTGCGTTGGAAGTCCTTCTCTCGCAACATCCGCCGCGATGGCGGCCGGCCGCGTGCCAGCCGCCATCACGACGGATTCTGAACGCCGCGGACGCGTCGCGCCTATGGCGTGTGGGGGTTCCCCGTGGTGTCGACGAACTCGCAGTCGGCGGCCACCACGTCGTTGCGGTCGGCCTTGACCGTGTCGACGCCCTCGCCGCAGCTCACCTCGTCGGCCTTGTTGCCGTCGCCGCGGCTCTTGATGAAGTCGTCGCCGTCGCCTCCGGAGAGCACATCGATGCCCTTGCCGCCGTCGAGCGAGTCGTTCCCGGTCCCGCCGTCGAGCGAGTCGGGCCCGTCCTTGCCCTTGAGCGTGTCGTCGCCCTCGTCGCCGGCGACCGTGTCGGCGCCCTTGCCGGCGTTGACCTTGTCGTTGCCGGCCAGGCCGCTGACCTCGTCGTCGCCCTTCTTGGCGACGATCTTGTCGGCGTTCGCGGTGCCGGTGATCACGTCGTCGCCCTGGGTGCCCTTGATCGTCTTCGCCACCGCGACGCTCGCGAGCACGAGCATGGCGACGAGGGCGACGACGACAAGCGCGGTCCGTGCGCTACGCATGGTCCTCCTCTCGTTCTCTGTGCACTGTGGCCGTAGAAGCGCACGACCCCCGCGCGGGGTTACGGGTGGCGGGGGCGCCGATCAATCCTCGAACAACGCGTAGCCGTACTCGCCGCGCTTGTAGGCGAGCTTGGCGATCGCGCTCATCCGCTCGTCGTCGTTGGACTCGATCTGCTTGAGGCTCGAGCGCACGCGCGCCGACGAGCGGGTGCAGAAGGTCTCGGCGATGTAGCGCTCCTGGCCCGAGGGCTCGATCCCCTGCTCCTCGAAGATGTTCGTCACCCGCGAGAGCACCGCGATCTGGGCGAAGACGTCAGAGACGATGTCGCAGAGGCGCTTCTGCTGGTACTGGCGCTCGATGATCTCCTTGCGATGCTCGCGCAGCAGCGACTCGGTCACCTCGCGAAGCTGCTTGACCTGCTCGGAGACCGCCTCGGCGTGCCGGTCCAGCTCGGGGTGGGCCTTCGAGATCCGGTCGGGGCGACCGATCCGGTCCGAGACGTAGTCGAACAGGACGCCGATCGACCCGATCGGGTCGGTCAGCCCGATCTCGCCGAGGCCGGAGAGCTTCTCGCCGACCGGCTTGATCCCGGAGAGCGCGACGAACGCGCGCATGACGTCGTTGGCGCCCTCGAAGATCGGGAAGATGCGGATGTCGCGCAGGATCTTCTCGTAAGGCTCGGTGCGCATGTAGCCGGCACCGCCCTTGAGCTGGAGCACCCGGTTGGCCGCATACCAGAGGAACTCGGTACCCGAGACCTTGCAGATCGCCGACTCGAGTGAGTAGTCCTCGACCCCCTGGTCGACCAGCCCGCAGGTGAGGTAGCACATCGACTCGAGCCCGAACAGGTAGGTGACCATCCAGGCGATCTTCTCCTCGACCAGCTCGAACTCGGCCAGCGGGCGGTCGAACTGGCGCCGCTCCTTGACGTGGTCGATCGCCCGGTCGAGCAGCCCTTTGGTCGCCCCGACCGAGCCGGTGCCGAGCCCGATGCGCCCGTTGTTGAGGATCTGCATCGCGATCCGGAAGCCCTCGCCGGGCTCGCCGATGACGTTCTCGGGCGGGACCTTGACGTCGTTGAAGTGCAGGCGGCGCAGGTCGTTGCCGCGAAGGCCCATGGTGTCGAAGCGCTCGCCGACCTCGAACCCCTTCATCCCCCGCTCGAGGATCAGCGCGATGTGGCGGTCCTTGCCGTCGACCTCGCAGCGGGCGAACGCGGTGAACACATCGCCGGTCCCCCCGTTGCCGATGTAGCGCTTCTCGCCGTTGAGCACCCAGGAGCCGTCCGGCTGCTGGACGGCGCGCGACTTGATCTCGTAGGCGTCCGAGCCCGCCTCCGGCTCGGTGAGCGCGAAGCCGGCGAGCTTGCGCCCGGCGGCGAGGTCGGGGAGGAAGCGCTCCTTCTGCTCGTCGGTGCCGAACAGCGCGATCCCCTTGTAGCCGATGGACTGGTGCACGCCGAGCACGATCGAGAGCGTCGCGTCGATCTGGGCGAAGGTCTCGAACACGCGCGCGTACCCGGTCTGCGAGAGGCCCTGGCCGCCGTACCGCTCGTCGACGTAGAGGCCGCAGAGGCCGGCGTCGCCGAGCTCGCGGATCACGTCGTCGCCGATCCAGCCCTTCTCCTCGATCTTGGGGTGGTCCAGCCGCGAGCCGATCTCGCGGGCGGCCGCGTTCAGCCCCCGGATCCGCGCCTGCTCGGCGGGGTTGGGCTGTGGCCAGGGGAAGACCAGCTCCTCGCAGATCTCGCCGAGGAACAGCGACTTGCAGAACGACGAGACCGCCCGCTCGGGCTTCTCCTCGACCTGCGCCTGGGTCGCGGCCTCCACTCCCGTCACCCTACCCCGATTGGATTTCTCGCCGCGCCGAACTGACCGGAGTTGCGTTCGCCAGGCGAACGCGAGACCGGACAGTTGGCGGTGGCCGGCGGCTCAGCAGAGCAGCGGCTCCGCCTCGTCGGCGATCAGGCGGGCCAGCGGGAGGGCCGAGGTGGCCGCGGGGGAGGGGGCGTTGCGGACGAAGAGGCAGCGCTCGGTGCGTGAGACGACGAAGTCGTCGACCAGCGAGCCGTCGCGGGCGAGCGCCTGCGCCCGCACCCCGGCCGGCCCGGCGATGAAGTCGGCGGCTCGCAGCGCTGGGACCAGGTGCCTCGCCGAGGCGACGAACGAGCGCCTCGAGGCGGCGTGGGCGATCTCGCCGAGCCCGGCGCGCCAGTGACGGCCGATCAGCCGCCAGGTGCCGGGCCAGGCGAGCGTGTCGCGAAGGTCGCGCCCGCTCAGCCGCGCAAGCCGGTAGGCGTCGCGGGCGCCGACCAGCAGCGCCGACGGCCCCAGCAGCACCTCACCGCCGAGGGTCCGGGTCAGGTGGGCGCCGAGGAAGGGAAGCTCGGGGTCCGGAACGGCGAAGATCTGCGCCCGAACGAGGTCGGCGCGCTCGGGCCGAAGCCGCAGATAGGCGCCGCGGAACGGCACGATCCGCGGCCCGGCGGGCGCCCCGGCGGCGACCGCGAGCCGGTCCGACCAGGCACCGGCGCAGACGACCACCGCGCCGGCCCGAGTGCGGGCCGGCCTGCCGATTCGGCCGTCGCGCAGGCGACCGCTCGGCGCGCCGCCGGAGTGGCGGACGGTCGCCTCGCCGGCGCCCCCCTCGATCGCTTCGACGGCACGCCCGGTGAGCACGGTCCCGCCCTGCTCGACGAGGTTGTCGGCGAGGCTGGCCGCGATCCGGCCGAAGTCGACGACACCGGTCGACGGCGAGTGAAGCGCGGCGATGCCGGCGGCGTGCGGCTCGATCCTCGCGATCTCGTCCGCCTCGATCCGGCGCAGCCCGGGGACGCCGTTCTCCAGCCCCCGGCGTTCGAGCTCGTCGAGCCGCCGCAGGTCGTCGTCATGGGTCGCCACGATCAGCTTTCCCGTTCGCTCGGCCGGGAGGCCGTGCCGGGCGCAGTACTCATAGAGCTCCTGCGCCCCGGCGACGCATAGCTCGGCCTTGAGCGACCCGGGCCGGTAGTAGACGCCCGAATGCACTACCCCGCTCGAGTGCCCGGTCTGGTGCCGGGCGATCGCGGCCTCGCGCTCGAACACCACGACGCTTCGCCCGCGATCGCGCATCGCGAGCTCCCTCGCCGCGGCCAGCCCCACGATCCCGGCGCCGACGACGGCGACGTCGCACTCGGCGGGCGCTTCACTCACGGCACCGGCGGTCATGGGCGGGACTCTCGCGCATCGGGCTTGTTACGCTGCTGTAACATTTAGTTACACGAGTGTAAGAAGCCGGGATCGAGCATTCGAGGAAAGGAGAGCCGGTGATCGGAGCCAGGTACGAGATCGAGGGGCGGACGGTCCTGCTCACCGGGGCCGCCCGCGGGATCGGCGCCGACGCCGCCCGGCGGCTGGCCGACCGCGGCGCCCGGCTGGCGCTGGTCGATCGCGACGCCGAGGCGCTCGAGCGCCGAGCGGCCGAGCTCGCCGAGCACGGCGAGGTGCTCGCGCTGCCCGCCGACGTCACCGACGCCGAGGCGCTGGCCCAGGTCGTCCGCGCCACCCGCGAGCGCTTCTGCGGCATCGACGTGGTGATCGCCAACGCGGGGATCTCCGGCTCCCCGACTCCGGTGACGGCGATCGACCCGGCCGAGTTCGAGCAGGTGATCGAGATCAACCTGCTCGGCGTGTGGCGGACGGTCCACGCCGCGCTCCCGGACGTCGTCGCGCGCAAGGGATACGTGCTCCCGATTGCGTCGGTGGCAGCGGTGGTGCCGTGCCCGCTGGTGGCGGCCTACGCGGCCTCCAAGCACGGGGTCGAGGGCTTCGCCGACAGCATCCGGATGGAGCTGGCGCATACCGGGACCAGGGTCGGCGTCGGCTACTTCAGCTTCATCGACACCGACATGGTCCGCGACGCGTTCGCCGATCCGGATGCCGCGATCGGTCTGCGGGCACTCCCGGGCTTCCTCTCGCGCCCGATCCCCGTCGGGGCCGCGGGCGCGGCGATCGTCCGCGGGGTAGAGCGCCGCGCGCGGCGCGTCTACGCCCCGCGCTGGGTGCCGGCGCTGATCGCGGCGCGGGGCCTGGGCGGGCCGATGGAGGCGCTCGCCGCCCGCCACCCGCGGTTGATCGAGGCCTGCCGGGCGGCCGAGGCGCGCGTGTCCGATACTGCCGGTGATGGCCCTGCCGCTGCGCCCCCCGGTGAAGCCCCAGCTCGCGCTGTCGCGCAAGGAGCTCCCCGAGGGTGATGAGTGGGTCTATGAGCCCAAGTACGACGGCTTCCGGGCGCTCGCGTTCGTCGATGGCGAGGACGTGTACCTGCAGTCGCGCAGCGGCAGGCCGCTGCGCCGCTACTTCCCCGAGCTCGACCTCCCCGCCGGCCGTTACGTGCTCGACGGCGAGCTGCTGATCCTCGGCGCCGACGGGCACGAGCAGTTCGACGCGCTCCAGAACCGACTCCATCCGGCCGAGTCGCGGGTGCGGATGCTGGCCGCCGAGACCCCGTCGATCCTGCGCGCGTTCGACCTGCTCGCCGAGGGCAGGGAGAAGCTGCTCGAGCAGCCGTTCTCCGAGCGCCGCGGCCGGCTCGAGGCGCTCGTCGCCGGCCTCGGCGGGCGCCGCAAGGCGGTCGCCGGCTCGATCGAGGTGACGCCGATCGGCCGCACCCCCGCCAAGGCGGGCCCGTGGCTGCGCGACGGCGAGGGCGTGATCGCCAAGCAGCTCGACGCCCCCTACCGTCCCGGCGAGCGCAAGGGGATGGTCAAGGTGAAGCGGGTTCGCACCGCCGACTGCGTGGTCGTCGGCTGGCGCTCCGGCAAGGAGGACGGCACGGTCGGCTCGCTGATCCTCGGCCTCTACGACGGCGGCGAGCTGCGGGTCGTCGGCCACACCTCGGGATTTCGGGCGAAGGAGAAGCGCGAGCTGGTCGGACGGCTGGCTCCGTATGAGACGGGCGAGCGTGGCTCGGGAGATCCCAGCCGCTGGGCCTCCGAGCGCGACCTCGAGTGGATCGAGCTCCGCCCCGAGCTCGTGGTCGAGGTGAGCTTCGACCACGTCAGCGACGGCCGCATCCGCCACGGCACCAAGGTCCTGCGCTGGCGCGAGGACAAGCAGCCGAAGGACTGCACCTTCGACCAGCTCGAGGCGTAGGCCCGGAGGGCCAGGGTGTCGCTGTGCGCCACCGATTACTCCTGTGGCCTCGCGCGGTCTAACGGACAGAGCAACGTTGTCCAACGCGGAAGGAGATCTCGCATGGCGCACTACGTAGACGGATTCGTCCTCCCGGTTCGCAAGCGCGACGTCGACGCCTACCGGCGCATCGCCCGGAAGGCGGGGAAGATCTGGCGCGAGCACGGCGCGCTGGAGTACCGCGAGTGCGTCGCGGACGACGTGCCGGTGGGAGAGCTCACGTCCTTCCCGCGGAGCGTGAAGATCAAGCGCGGCGAGACCGTGGTCTTCGCCTGGATCGTGTTCAAGTCGCGCGCCCATCGCGACCGAGTCAACGCCAAGGTGATGGAGGACCCGCGCCTGGCCGGCATGGACCCGGAGACGATGCCCGGCGACATGAAGCGCATGATCTACGGCGGCTTCAAGGTCGTCGTCGACGTCTGACTATCCGTTCGGCTTCTTCGCTCGGCTCGGCTGCACCCGCTTCGCCTCGCCCTTCTGCTTGCGGAAGTGCGGTGGCCAGGGGGCATCGCCCAGGCCCTCTGACTCGTCGCGGTCGGCCAGCTCGAGCAGCGGCTCGAGCGAGTGGTGCTCGTCGTCGATCGCCGCCGAGGGGTCGCCGCGCTCCGCGAGTCGCTTCGGCACCGTCGCCAGGGTCAGCTCGGCGGGCTCGGCGTCGGGGACCTCGTCCCAGTCCAGGGGGGTCGAGACCCGGGCGTCGGGGGTGGGGCGCACCGACCACGCGGAGGCGACGGTGCGGTCGCGGGCGTTCTGGTTGTAGTCGACGAAGACGCCGTGGCGCTCCTCCTTCCACCACTTCGAGGTCGCGAGCTTCGGCACCCGTCGCTCGACCTCCCGCGCCAGTGCCAGCGCCGCCCGGCGGACCTCGGTGAAGTCCCAGCGCTGCTCGACCCGGACGTTGACGTGGATCCCGCGCGACCCCGAGGTCTTCGGGAAGCCGACCAACTGGTGGTCGGCGAGCACCTCGCGCACGCACATCGCGACCTTGCGGACGTCGTCCCAGGACGCCTCCGGGGTCGGATCGAGGTCGACGCGCAGCTCGTCGGGGTGGTCGAGGTCCGAGCGGCGCACCGGCCACGGGTTGAAGTCGATCACCCCGAGGTTCACCGCCCAGACCAGGTGTGCGGCGTCGTTGGCGCAGAGCTCGGTGGCGCTGCGGCCGCTGGGGAAGTGGACCGTCGTGGTCTGAAGCCATTTCGGCGCCCCCTTCGGCACTCGCTTCTGGAAGAAGAACTCGCCCGCGGCCCCGTCGACGAACCGCTTCAGCGTCGTCGGCCGGTCGCGCAGGTGAAGCGTCGCCGCGTCGGCGACCTCGACGTAGTAGTTGACCAGGTCGAGCTTGGTGTGCCCGGGCTCGGGGAAGAAGACCTTGCCCGGGTTGGACAGTCGCACCTCCCTGCCCGCGACCTCGATGGTCGTATGCCGCTTCGCCGCCACGGCGCTGCATCTTGGCAGGGCGCCCGTCGCCCGAGCCGGGCGCGGAACGCCTGGTCCGCGGTCACTCCGGGATCAGGGTGAACCCGCTCGCGGCCGCAGCCTCACGCAGGTCGGCGTCGAAGCACGCGAACCGCGTGCAGTCGGGGTCCGCCGCGCGCGCCGCGAGCGCGCTCGCGAGCTGGATCGCGTCATACGCACGCAGCGAATGTGTGGCCGCCGCTGCCGCGGCCGCGCTCAGGAGCGGCATCCGGGCCGCGATGACGGCGAACCGGGGCCTCTCGTCGATGCCCCCGATCAGGTCCACCTCGAACCAGCGCACGAGTCGCGCGGCGCGCGCCGCATCGAGCTCGTCAGCCCGGGACTTGCGCCACAACGCCGCAGGGACCTCAACTCGAGCGAGAGCCGAGACGGTCACGGCGTCGAGGTCGCGGACGGTTTCGCTGCCCTCCTCCTCGGCGTAGAGCTTGACGAGCGCGGAGGAGTCCGCGAAGGCGCTCAGCGCGGACCTCGCCCCTCACTGACGTAGTCCGACAGGGGCTTGCCGCGGCCGGCGGCGGCTCTCGCCTCACGCAGCTCGGCTTCGCTCGGCAGCCCGACAGCGAGCGGCTCGGTCTCCTCGAGCAGTCCGGCGCGCCGGAGCCGCTCGCGCATTCGCTCGGCCTCGTTCCCCGCCAGGTCCGGGTCGACCGCGGCGGCGAGCACCGAGCGGGCGTAGGAATTGACGCTCTGCTCGCGCTCGGCGGCGGCGTCCCGCAGCGCGGCGGCGAGCTCCTCCGGCAAACGCAGCGTAACCTGTTTCATGCTTTCATGGTAGCAATCACGATGTAACGAAAGGAGCGCACGACGTGGCGAAGCTGGAAACGATGACCTACGAGCGCGACGGGCGCATCGCGCGGGTCACCCTCGACCGCCCCGAGCGCGGCAACGGGATCACGCTCGAGATGCCGCGCGAGCTCGCCGACTGCGTCGAGCGGGCCAACCTCGACCCCGAGGTCCGCGTGATCGCGCTCGCCGGCAACGGCTCGGGCTTCTGCGGCGGCTACGACCTCGTCGCCTCGGCGGAGTCGCTCCCGCAAGCCACGAACGACGAACGACGAACGACGAAGGACGATCCGCCAGGACGCTCCCCGCTCGACCCGGTGGCGATCGCCCGCAACCACGATCCATCCGCCACCTGGGACCCGGTGGTCGACTTCCAGATGATGTCGCGCAACGTGCGCGGGTTCATGAGCCTGTTCTGGTCCGAGAAGCCGGTGATCTGCAAGGTGCACGGGTACTGCGTGGCCGGCGGCACCGACATGGCGCTGTGCTCGGACCTGCTCGTGGCCGAGGACGAGGCGAAGATCGGCTACCCGCCGGCGCGGGTGTGGGGGGTGCCGACGACGGCGCTGTGGGCCTACCGGGTCGGCCCCGCGCGCGCGAAGCGGCTGCTGCTCACCGGCGACTCGATCTCCGGGCGCGAGGCGGTCGAATGGGGGCTGGCGACCGAGTCGGCTCCGGCGGCCGAGCTCGACGTCGCCTTCGATGCCCTGTGCGAGCGGATCGCCCGGGTCCCCGTGAACCAGCTCGTGATGCACAAGCTGCTCGTAAACCAGGCGCTCTGGGCGCAGGGACTGGGCGCCACGCAGGCGCTGGGCACCTTGCTCGACGGGATCGCCCGCCATACCCCCGAGGGCCATGAGTGGGCGCGGCGCGCCGCCGAGGCGGGCTTCAAGCAGGCGGTGCGGGAGCGCGACGAGCCGTTCGGGGACTTCGGGCTGCCCGGGCGCGGATGAGCGCCGCGGCGGCCGCGATCCCGGCCGCGTCGACGACGATGTCGAGCGGGTCGGCGTCGCGGCGGGGCACGAAGCTCTGGTGCCATTCGTCGGAGATCGCGTAGAGGAGCGAGATCGCCGCGGCGGCGAGGACCGCGCGGCGATCGAGTGCCGGCGCCAAGGCCCAGGTCCACAGCGCGGCGAGCAGCGCGTACTCGCCGAAGTGGGCGGCGATCCGCCCGACCGTGCCGATGTCGGCGCCGGGATCGGACTGCGCCGACAGATAGAAGATCAGGCCCATCAGGGCCAGCGGGGCGATCGCCCGCACGGCAATTGGCGCGTTTCTGGCGCTATGCGCCACTAAGGCGCCACTGGCGCTTCGAACACGCCGCTCACGGCACCCGGTGGACCTCGAACAGGTTGGTGCCCAGCTCCTGCTGGGGAAGCCCGGCGGTGACCCCGATCAGGTCGCCGGAGCCGGCAACCCCGGTCTCGCGGGCCAACCGGGCGCAGTCGTCGAGCAGCGCGGTGAGGCTGGTCCAGTCCTCGGCGATCGCGCAGCGGACGCCGAACAGCAGGTTGAGCCGGCGAACCGTCTCGGGGCGCGGCGAGACCGCCAGCACCGGCACCCGCGGCCGGTGGGCGGAGACCAGCCGGGCGGTGCGGCCGCTGCGGGTCGGGACCACGAGCGCCGCCAGCCCCAGGGTGTAGGTCGAGCCGACCGCCGCCCGGGCGACCGAGTTGGCGACGTCGGAGCTCTCGGTGCGCACGCGGTTGAAGACCCAGTCGCCGTAGGGCAGGTCGGGCTCGGTGACGCGGGCGATCCGGTCCATCAGCCGCACCGCCTCGACCGGGTATTCGCCTACCGCGGTCTCCTCCGAGAGCATCACCGCGTCGGTGCCCTGATAGATCGCGTTGGCCACGTCGGAGACCTCGGCCCTGGTCGGGCGCGGCGACTCGACCATCGAGGCGAGCATCTGCGTGGCCGTGATCGAGGGCCGCGAGTGGCGCCCGGCGAGCGCAAGCAGCCGCTTCTGCAACACCGGCACCTGCTCGATCGGCAGCTCGATCCCGAGGTCGCCGCGGGCGATCATCACCCCCGCGGTGCAGGCCTTGATGATCTCCTCGGCGCGCTCGGCAGCCTGCGGCTTCTCGATCTTCGCGATCACCGGGATGTCGGCGCCGCTGGTCCGCACCCGGCGCTCGACCGGGGCGATGTCCTCGGCTCGGCGCACGAACGAGATCGCGAGCAGGTCGATCTCCTGCTCGACCGCGAAGTCGACCCAGTCGAGGTCCTCGCGCCCGGCGGCGGGGAGCTGCACCTCGGCTCCGGGCAGGTTGAGGCCCTGGTGCGATGAGATCGGCCCGCCGACCTCGACCGTGCAGCGCACGTCGCCGTCGTCGACCGCCGCCACCCGCAGCCGGATGCGTCCGTCCGCCATGTAGATCTCGTCGCCGGGCGAGACCGCGGCCGGGAGGCCGTCCCACGTTACCCCGATCCGCTCGGGCGTCCCGATCACCGACCCGGTGGTCAGCACCAGGTCGTGGCCGGTCTCGATGTCGACCACGCCGCCCTCGACGTCGGCGAGCCGGATCTTCGGGCCCGGCAGGTCGCCGAGGATCCCCGCCTCCTTGCCCGCGGCCTTCGCGGCCTCGCGCCCCATCGCGACGTTCTCGGTGTGGTCGGCGCGCGTCCCGTGCGAGAAGTTGAACCGGAACACGTCGACGCCGGCCTCCAGCAGCTCGGTCATCGTCTCGACCGAGCGCGTCGCGGGCCCGATCGTGGCGACGATCTTCGTCCGCCGGTGGTCGTTCACGGCCCGCGCAGCGGCTCCGTTGGAGCCGCCGTGGTCGGCGCCTCGTCGGCGGCGTGGGGCACCGACTCGAACTCGCCGGTCCGAGGCGTGTGGGTGGGGCCCGGGCCCTCGTCGGCGGGGTGCTCGCCGTCGACGGCCTCGAGGCGCTGGATGTAGGGCAGCCGCCAGGCCGCACCCGCGAGCCCGAGCCCGATCGCGACGCAGGCGAGCGCGAGGAACCACTGGCCGCCCGAGAGCAGCTCGAGCTCGAAGAACTCGCGCACCGGCCGGGCGGCGAGGATGAGCGCGAAGATGGCGCCGAGGCCGGAGACCAGCGCCAGCATGTAGCTCTGGATGGTGATGTGCTCGCGGCCCGGCCCGCGCTCGAGCAGCAGGATGAAGCAGAGCCCGAGCACGATCAGGGTGGTGGTCGCGGCGGTGCGGCCCTCCTCGAGCGAGCCGCCGAAGACCCCGTCGACGAAGAAGAACGAGAGCAGCGACGCGATCCCCATCGAGATCCCGGCCGGGAACGCGAACACCGCCAGCGCCCGCAGCAGGCGGCCGCGGTAGAGCGGCCCTTCGCTGGGCGCGAGGGCGAGCACGAACGAGGGCACGCCGATCGTGAGGAAGGCGGCGACGGTGAGGTGTCGCGGAAGGAAGGGGAACGTGAAGTCGAAGATCGCCGCCAGGGTGATCAGAAAGCCTGCGTAGACCGACTTGGTCAGGTACAGGCGCCCGAGCCGGTGGATGTTGCGGGCGATCCGCCGACCCTCGGCGACCGCCCGCGGCAGCATCGAGAACTGGTCGCGCAGCAGCACGATGTCGGCGATCCCCTTGGTGATCTGGCTGCCCGAGCCCATCGCCACCGCGAGCCGCGCCTGCTTGAGCGCCGGGACGTCGTTGACCCCGTCGCCGATCATCGCGGTGAACCGACCGCCGTCGGCGAGCGCGCCCACCAGCGCCTTCTTCTGCTCGGGCGTGATCCGGCAGAAGATCGTGTTGCCCTGCGCCGCCTCGGCGAGCGCGGCCTTGTCGGCGGGGAGCTGCGGGCCCTCGATCACGCCCGCATCCCCGGGGACGCCGACCGAGTGGGCGACCGCGGTGACCGTCTCGCGCGCGTCGCCGGAGATCAGCTTCAGGTCGACCTGCTGGGAGCGCATGAAGTCGATCGTCTCGGCGGCGTCGGGGCGCAGGGTCTCCTCGAGCACGACCAGGGCCCGCGGCTCGAGCTGCGGCGGCGGCTGGGAGGCGGGGTCGGTGGGCAGCGTCCCCCGTGCCTCGCCGAAGGCGATCACCCGGCGCCCGGCGGAGGTGTGCTCCTCGAGCGCGCTCTGCAGTTCCTCCGGCAGGGTCAGCGCGCCGGCCTGGGTGAGCACGTCGGGTGCGCCGATCACGTAGCTGGAGCCGTTCATGGTCAGCCCGCTCCACTTCCACTGCGATGAGAACGGGACCTCGGCGGTGACCTGCTCGGGCCGCGACGGGTAGCGCTCGGCGATCGTCTCCAGGGTGCGGTTGCGCTCGCCCGCCGAGGCGGCGAAGCGCGCCAGCGCTCGCTCGGCCGAGTCGGGGCCGGCGGGGTCGGCGGTCTCGATCTTGATCAGCTTCAGCGTCCCGTCCGTGAGCGTGCCGGTCTTGTCGACGCAGATCGTGTCGACGGCGGCGAGCGCCTCGGTCGCCGCCATCTGCTGCACGAGCGTGTCCTGGCGCGCGAGCCGCACAGCGGCGACGGCGAGGGTGACGCTCATCAGCAGCACCAGGCCCTCGGGGATCAGGGTGACCAATCCCGCGGTCGCCTCCTGGGCGGCGTCGCGGAAGGCGGCGTCGTGCACCGTGAAGCCGATCAGGACGATGAGCGCGATCGGCGCCAGCGCGAGCGTGGTCGCCCCGAGGACGCGGTTGACCTCGAGCTGAAGCGGCGAGGGGGGGTGGCGGAACTCGCGTGCCTCGCCGGCGATCTTCTCCGCGTAGCTGTCCTCGCGCACCGCGTCGACCTCGTAGTGCCCCGAGCCCGAGATTCCGAACGAGCCCGAGAGCAGCCGCTCGCCGGACCGCTTGCGGATCCCGTCCGACTCGCCGGTGAGCAGCGACTCGTCGACGGTGAGCCCGCGTGCGTCGATCACCTCGCCGTCGGCGACGAGCTGGTCGCCGGGCTCGACCCGAACCACGTCCCCCGGGACGACCTCGGTCGCCCGCAGCTCGGCGATCCGCCCGTCGCGGATCACCTTCGCCCGCGGGGCGACCAGCAGCGCGAGCCGGTCGAGCGTCTCCTTCGCCTTCAGCTCCTGGCGGATCCCGATGTAGGAGTTGAGCGCGGCGATGAAGCCGAAGATCGCATCCGCCCACAGCCCCAGCGACAGGATGAGGATGAAGAACCCGCCGATGATCGCGTTGAAGAGCGTGAACACGTTCGCTGCCACGATCGACGCGGTCGAGCGGCTGGTCTGGGTCTCGGGCGGGCCCAGGCGCTCGAGTCGCCGCGCCGCCTCGGCGCTCGAGAGCCCGGTCGCGTGGGTGGCCGCCTCCATGCGCTGATCTATAGCGGGTCGGCGATCTTGCACGTGTGCCACATCGAACCCCGATATGGACCGTCGATGTAGCCCACGCAGACGCGCGTGCGGCTGGACCGCCTCCGTGGCTTCGGTATCGGGTGGGCGCGCAGGACGAATCGAGCTGGGAGGTAAAGATGTCGGAGCGGCGGGTGCGCAGGGTGCGGGAGCGGCGGGTTGAGCGCGAGGGCGCGCGGACGCGGCGACTGGGCCGCAGGCTCGCCTTTGGGCACGGGTGCGACTTTGGGGGCGACGGTGCTGTTTGCACCCGGCGCCCAGGCGGCGACCTTCCAGGTCACCTCGACCGATGACGAGCTCAGCGACCCACCCGGCGACGTCGAATGCGACGCCGACTGCACGCTTCGCGGCTACAAGGATCGATACCTTGGTGACGCGCGGAACGATCGCATCTCGATGGCAAAGGGGGCGCTGCCTCCAATGGGTTCTCGACAGCCCCGGGCCTCCATTGATTGATCTGTAGCGGACCCGTGTACGATCGCCGCGGTGGAGGCTGGCGAGGCTCCCAGGACCGACGTCGGCGAGGCGCTCTCGGTCGAGTTCCGGGAGGCGACCAAGCGCTACGCGGGCGCCGATCGCGACGCCGTGTCGAGCCTCAGCCTCGAGGTGCCCGCCGGCGACATCTGCATTCTCGTCGGGCCGTCGGGGTGCGGCAAGACAACCGCGATGCGGATGGTCAACCGGATGGTCGAAGCGACCGGGGGCGACATCCTCATCGGCGGCAGCTCGGTCCGCGAGCGTGGCCCGGCCCGGCTTCGCCGCGAGATCGGCTACGTGATCCAGCAGATCGGCCTCTTCCCGCACCGGACGATCGCCGACAACGTCGCCACCGTGCCGAAGCTGCTCGGCTGGGACGGTGGCGCCACCGAGGCTCGCGTCCGGGAGCTGATCGAGTTGGTCGGGCTCGACCCCGGGCTCGTCGGCCGCTATCCGTCGCAGCTCTCCGGCGGTCAGCAGCAACGGGTCGGAGTGGCGCGCGCGCTGGCCGCAAACCCCGGCCTGATGCTGATGGACGAGCCCTTCGGCGCCGTCGACCCGATCAACCGCGAGCGGCTTCAGAACGAGTTCCTGCGCCTGCAGGCCGAGCTTCGCAAGACGATCCTCTTCGTCACCCACGACATCGACGAGGCGCTCAAGATGGGCGACCGGATCGCGATCATGCGAGAGGGCGGCCACCTGGCCCAGTACGCGACTCCGGCGGAGCTGCTGATGGCCCCCGCCGACGCCTTCGTCGAGGACTTCGTCGGCGCCGACCGGGCGCTGAAGCGGCTCGCCCTGCTGCGGGTCGCCGACGTCGACCTCTGGCAGGCGCCGCTTGCGTTCGTCGGCCAGACGACCTCCGAGGTGCGGGCGAAGCTCGACGGCGCCGAGGTCCCATTCGCGCTAGCCGTCGACTCCGAGCGCCGACCGCTCGGCTGGCTGTCCGACGACGACCTCGCCGCCGAGACGGTGCCGCAGCGGCCCGATTCGCCGCCCGAGCCGCTGCTCGACCGCGATGACGTCATGCGCGACGCCCTCTCCGACCTCCTTCAGGCCGAGACCCAGTACGCCCCGGTCGTCGACGGCTCCGGGCGGATCGCGGGGGTGCTCTCGGTCGAGATCATCTCCGAGTTCCTCAAGTCCGGCGAGGCGCTGACCGACGAGCACGCGGCCGCCGAACGGCCGCTCAGCTAGTACCCCCGTCCGGAAATCCCGTCAAGGATGATGGGAGGAGCGCAAGCCTCGGCGGCGAATCCCTGCGGCGATGCCGGGAAGGAGCCGCCACGAGGTTGAGCTGACGGCCGAGGAGCGCCAAG
>JBOGZD010000059.1:0-18721 GCA_050697155.1 Solirubrobacterales bacterium
AGGATGCGGCCGCGCAGGCGAGGCAGCTGCGGCCCAAGATCGAGACGGCGCTGCGCGAGGCCTACTCGGAGCTCGCGACCGAGGACGGGACCAGGGCCCAGGCATCTGCCTGGATCGTCAGCGCGCGGGCGCCAGCCGAGGCGGCCTGACAGCGGCCGGCTCAGCGCCTCTCGATCAGCTCGATCCGGTAGTCGTCAGGATCGCGGACGAAGCAGAGCCGCGAGCCGCCCTCCCGCACCGTGTAGGGCGGCTTCTCGGGCTCGATCCCGAGCTCGCCGAGGCGCTCAAGGGTGGCGTCGAGGTCGTCGACGCTGACCGCGATGTGGCCGTAGCCCGTGCCGACCTCATACGGCTCGTTGCGGCCGTGGTTGTAGGTGAGCTCTAGCCGGGCGCCGTCGCCGGGCAGGCCCATGAACAGGTTGGTGGCCTCGTCGCGGATCGGGACTCGGCGGATCTCCTCGAAGCCGAGCTTCTCGTAGAAGTCCTTGGAGCGGTCGAGGTCGAGGACGCGGTAGCAGGTGTGGATCAGCTCGCTCATCGCCTTCGCAGCGTAGCCACCGAGGGCGGCCCGCATATAGTCGCGCCGTGTCCGAGCCGAAGCCGATCAACGTCGCCGACTACGAGCGGCTGGCGGCCGAGCGGCTGGACCCGGGGGTCCACGGCTACTTCGCCGGCGGGGCAGGGGACGAGCGGACGATGCGTGACAACACGGACGCGTTCGCGGGCTGGCGGCTGCGCCCGCGGGTGCTGGTCGACGTCAGCGAGGTGACCACGGCGACCACCGTGCTCGGGACCCCGATCTCGATGCCGCTGCTGGTCGCCCCGGTCGCCTTCCAGCGGCTGCTCGATCCCGACGGCGAGGTGGCGATGGCGCGGGCCGCGGCGGCGGCCCGGACGATCATGTGCCTGTCGACGATCGCCACCGCAAGGCCGAGCGAGGTCGCGGCCGGCGCGCCCCCCGGTCCTCGCTGGTTTCAGCTCTACTGCTTCCGCGACCGGGGCGTGACCCGCGCGCTGATCGACGAGGCGGTCGAGTCGGGCTTCGACGCGATCGCGCTCACCGTCGACGCGCCCCGTGCCGGGCGACGAGAGCGCGACTTTCGCCACCGCTTCGAGGTGCCGGAGGGCATCCACTCGCCCGCGCTCGCGGCCGCCACCGGCTCCGAGCGCGCACTCACGGTCCAGGAGGTGTTCGCCCTCGTCGACGCCTCGCTCGACTGGGACGACTTCGCCTCGCTCGCTGCCGAGTGCGACCTCCCGGTGCTGATCAAGGGCATCCAGGCCGCCGAGGACGCCGCGCTGGCCGTCGAGCACGGGGCCGCGGGGGTGGTGGTCTCCAATCACGGGGGACGCCAGCTCGACGGTGTCGGAGCGACGCTCGATCTCCTCCCCGAGGTGATCGAGGCCGTCGAGGAGCGCTGCGAGGTGCTGATGGACGGCGGCGTGCGGCGCGGGACGGACGTGGTCACCGCCCTGGCGCTGGGCGCGCGGGCGGTGCTCGCCGGCCGGGCGCCGATCTGGGGCCTCGCGGTCGACGGGGAGGCGGGGGCGCTGCGGGTGCTCGAGCTGCTGCGCGAGGAGATCGAGCTGGCGCTGACCCTCCTCGGCTGCCCGTCGCCGGAGGCTGTGGAGCGCGGCCACGTCGCGCGCCCCCGCTGACCCCGGGCACGCCCGCAGCCCGCCCTATATTCGCGCGTGATGGCCGAGCGACACCCTCGAGAGGAGGCGCTGCGGCGGGTCCACGGGACGCCGTCGCTGTTCTCGGCCGCCTACGGAAACGTCGGCTCGACCCCCTACTACGCGCTCGGCGTCACCGCGGCCTTCGCCCTCGGCCTGACGCCGCTCGCATTCCTGGTCGCCGGGGTGATCTTCGTCTGCACCGCGGCGACCTACATGGAGGGCACCGTGATGCACCCCGAGGCCGGCGGCTCGGCGAACTTCGCCCGTCACGGCTTCAACGAGCTGGTCAGCTTCGTCGCCGCCTGGGGACAGATGCTCAACTACATCATCACGGTCGCCATCTCGGCCTTCTTCGTGCCCCACTACCTGGCCGTGTTCTGGGAGCCGCTGGGCGAGGGGCCGGGGGACATCATCGGCGGCGTCGTCCTGGTCGCCCTGCTCGCGGCGATCAACGTCAAGGGGACCGAGGAGTCCTCGACCCTCAACCTGGTGCTCGCGATCGGGGACCTGCTGACGCAGCTGGTGCTGGTCGTCATCGGGGTGGTGCTGGTGCTCGACCCACAGATCCTGGTCGACAACGTGGCGCTGGGGATCGCGCCAACGTGGGGCAACTTCGCCCTGGGGGTCGCGGTCGGGATGATCGCCTACACCGGGATCGAGACGATCTCGAACATGGCCGAGGAGGCGCGCGACGCGAGCCGCACCGTCGTCCGCGGCTACAACGCGACCGTCGTCGCGGTGCTGTTCATCTACGCGTTCCTGCCGATCATCGCGCTCTCGGCCATGCCGGTGACGCAGGATGCGGCGGGCACCTACGCGACCGAGCTCGGTACCACCTACGCCGAGGACCCGGTGCTGGGGATCGTCGAGAACATGGGCCTCTCGGCCGGGCTCACGGAGGCGCTGCGCCTCTACGTCGGCGTGCTTGCGGCGGTGATCCTGGTGATCGCCACCAACGCCGCGCTGATCGGCGTCTCGCGGCTCACGTTCTCGATGGGTCAGTACCGCCAGCTCCCGGAGCGAATCCGCCAGGTCCATCCGCGATTCAAGACCCCGTATGTCGCGATCCTCGTGTTCTCGGGGGTCGCGGTGCTGGCCATCCTCCCCGGCCAGGTTGACTTCCTGGCCACGATGTACTCGTTCGGGGCGATGCTCTCGTTCACGATCGCCCACGTTGCGGTGGCGCGTCTGCGACAGGTGCAAGCCGATCGCGAGCGCCCTTGGAGACCGCCCGGGAACTTCCGCTTCCGCGGCGCCAGCCTGCCGGTGACCGCGGTCGTCGGCGGGATCGGGACCCTCTCCGCCTGGATCGTCGTGATCGCGCTCGACCTGGGGACCCTTGCCGCCGGGATGACATGGATGGCGATCGGCATCTGTCTCTACGTGCTGTATCGCCGGCACCAGGGGCTGCCGCTCCGCCAGACGGTCAAGGTCGAGTCGCTGACCCCGCTCGGGGTCGAGGAGGTGGAGTACCGAAGCGTGCTGATCGCCTTCGACGAGCAGCCGTACTCCGAGGAGGCGGTGCGGACCGCGAAGGCGCTCGCCGCCCGGCGCCGGCGCGCCATCCACGTGCTCTCGCTGGTCACGGTGCCGACCCACCTGCCGCTCGACGCCCAGCTTCCGGCAGACGAGAGCGAGGCTCAGTCGAAGATCGAGCGGGCGAAGCTGATCCTGGGCCAGCGGGTGAGCGGCCACGTCGAGCACGTGCGGCCCGGGCAGGCGGGCCAGATGATCGTCGACGACGCCAAGGCGATCAGGGCGGCGGCGATCGTAATGCAGCTTCGCTACCGCGACGGGATGCCGCTCTACGGCAAGACGCTCCAGTACGTGCTCGCCAAGCGACCCTGCCGGGTGCTGGTCGCCGCCGAGCCGGGCGACGCCGGCGATGCGCATCCTCATGCACCCGTGACGACCGGAACGTCGACCTAGACTCCCGAGCGTGCCGAGACCCGCGCCCGACGAGGTGTACCGGGGGGTGACCCGGCTGTTTGCGATGGTGATCGTCGGCTTCGGGCTCGCGATCGTCGTCGTCACGCTCGCCAACGGCGGGGGGCCCGGCTCGTTCGGCCTCTGGATCGGGCTGCTGTTCGTCGGCCTCGGCGTGGGACGGCTCTACCTGGCGCTGCGCGCCAAGGATTGAGCGGCGCGCCGGACACCGACGGGCGCCCACCGCTGGGCCGGCGGCTGCTGGGGGTGCCGCCGCTGTTCGCGGTCGGCTACTCGGCCGTCGGGTTCTCGCTCTACTTCGCGCTCGGGCTGGTGGCCGAGCGGGGGCTCGGGATGACGCCGCTGATCTTCCTCGGCGTCGGCGCGGTGTTCCTGCTCAACACGCTCACCTACCTGGAGGGCGAGACGATGCTGGGCGAGCGCGGCGGCTCGGCGAGCTTCGCGCGGCGCGCGTTCAACGAGCTGGTCAGCTTCATCGCTGGATGGGCGATCCTGATCGACTACGTGATCGTGATCGCCCTCGCGGCGATCTCGGTGCCGCACTACCTGACGCCGATCTGGTCGGGATTCGGCCACGGCGGAGGCGAGGCGGTGGCGGCGGGGGTGGCGATCCTCGTCGTCGCCGGCTCGGGGATCGCGGGGTTCACCGGGGTGCGGCGCCAGCGGGCGCTGACCGTGGTCGCGGTCGCCGGGGTGCTGCTGCTGGTCGCGGTGATCGTGGTGGGGGTGGCGACAACCTTCGACGTCGGCGCGATCACGGACGAGATCGACCTGTTCACCTCGCCGACGTTCGAGGACATCGTCTACGCGGGGGTGATCGCGACCGCTGCGTTCGCGGGGATCGAGGCGGCGGCCAACCTCGCGCCCGACCTCGAGTTCAGCCCGCGCGACCTGCGCTCCCTGGTCACCGCGGGGGCGGTGCTGGTACCGCTGGTCTATTTCGGTGTTGCGGTGATAGCGCTGATGGCGCTGCCGGTGGTGGCGACGCCGGACGGGCCGCGGACGCCGCTCGGCGAAGAGTTCATCGAGAATCCGGTGCTCGGGGTGGTGCAGGCGTTCGAGCCCGCCTGGCTGGCCGACGGATTCCAGATCGCCGTGGTGGCGGTCGCGCCTGCCGCGCTGCTGTGGGCGGCGGGCACGGCGATGCTGGGGCTCTCGCGCCACGTCTACGTGCTCGCCACCAACCGGCAGATCCCGAGCTGGCTGGGCAAGCTCAACCGCCGCTACGGGACCCCGCACGTGGCGATCCTGTCCGCGGCCGTGCTGGCGCTGGCGCTGGCGCTGCCGGCCGACCTCGCCTTCCTCGGCGGCCTGTTCGCGTTCGGGGCGACGATCGCGTTCACGATCGCGCACGTCTCGGTGGTCAGGCTGCGGATGACCGATCCGGATCGCGAGCGACCGTTCCGGATCCCGTTCGGGGTCCGGGTCGGCGGACACGAGCTGCCGCTGCCGGCGATCCTCGCCGCGGTGCTCACGGCGCTGGCCTGGGTGAGCGTCGTGCTCCTGCACGAGGAGGCGCGCTGGGTCGGCGCCGGGTGGATGGCCTTGGGGCTGGTCGCCTACGTCATCTACCGCAAGGGGGTCGAGGGGACGACGCTCACCGGGCGGGTCGAGGTTCCGGCGGAGGCGCTGATCAAGGACGTGCCGGAGCTCGAGTACGGCGACATCCTGGTGCCGGTGTTCGGCACCGAGCTCGACGACGAGATCGTCTCCACCGCGGGGCGGCTTGCCGACGCGGCCGAGCGACCGGGCGAGGAGCAGCCCAAGCTGGAGGTGATCTATGTGCTCGACGTTCCGCTCACGGTGCCGCTCGGGGCGCCGCCGCCCGCGCGCCGGATGGAGGTTGCCAACGCGGCGCTCGAGCGGGCACAGGAGGTGGGGGAGGAGTACGAGACGGTCGAGGTGCACCCGTCGGTGGTGCGGGCGCGGTCGATCGGCGCCGGGATCGTGGAGGCGGCGCGGGAGCGCGACGTCGAGGTGATCGTCATGGGGGCCGAGCCGCCGACCCGGATCAAGGGCGGGGCGATACTCGGCGGGTTGGGAGGGTCGCGCCCGGCGGAGGTCGGGCCGGTGACCGAGTACGTGCTGCGGCGGGCTCCGTGCCGGGTGCTGCTCACCGCTCCGCCGGGGGATGGGGACGGCTCGGCGCCCCCGGAGCCGGGTCCGAACGGGGGCTAGACGCGCACTAGACTGGCGCCCATGTTCGTGCTCATTGCCGGGGCCGGGCGGGTGGGGTCGTCGCTCGCCAGGGAGATGCTGGGTGACGGTCACGAGGTCTCCTGTCTCGACGAGGACCCCGAGTCGCACGCCCGGCTCGAGATCTCTCTCGAGCAGACGTGGGAGGACTCCGGGGGGCAGTTCACGGTCGGCACCGCGCTCGAGGTCGAGGCGCTCGAGGCCGCGGGGATCGACCGCGCCGACGTGTTCGTCGCCTCGACCGACGGCGACAACACCAACATCGTCATCTCCCAGATCGCGAAGCGCCGCTACAACGTGCCGACGGTGATCGCGCGGATCCTCGACCCGTACCGGGCGGAGTGGTACGAGCGCCAGGGCGTGCACACGATCTGCCCGACCCGGGTTGCGATCGACATGCTGGCCAGCGAGGTGCGGCTGGTCGCCTCGAAGTCCCGGAACGGCGGCGCGCGGCCCGGCGCCGTCGATCACGAGGACGCTGACGTCGGCTAACCGGTAGCGATGGCCGAGCGGATGTACATCATCATCGTCGGCGCCGGCAAGGTGGGGTGGAACCTGGCGCGGGAGCTGCTCGAGAAGGGCCACGAGGTGACCCTGATCGAGGAGAACCGGGAGCGGTACCTGACCGTCGAGCAGGAGCTCGAGCACAACATCCAGTACGGCGACGCGTCGGAGCTGTGGGTGCTCGAGCGGGCGGGGATCTCGCGCGCCGACATGGTGATCGCGGTCACCGGCGACGACGAGGACAACATGCTGATCTGCCAGGTGGCGAAGGAGAAGTACCTCGTCGACCGGATCATCGCCCGGGTCAACAACCCGCGCAACCGCCAGCACTTCGACCTGCTCGGGATCAGGCCGCTGGTCTCGGCTACGGACCTGATCCTGCGCCTGATCGAGCACGAGGTGCCCGAGTACGGGCTCGTCCACCTGCTCGACCTGCCCGAGGAGCGGCTGGAGATCATCGAGATGCTGCTGCCGGAGGACTCGAAGGCGGCCGGCCAGCGGGTCGGCGACCTGCAGATGCCGGAGGGGAGCCTGCTGATCTCGGTGCTGCGCGAGGGGTCGGGGTTCGTCCCCAACGCCGATACGGTGCTGGAGGCGGGGGACGAGATCCTCGCCGTGCTGGACCCGACCGTCGAGGAGGACCTGACCGCGTACTTCGGGCCCGACGGATCGTCGGCCCCGTGAGGAAAGCGGACTTCCTGCTCGTCGGGGGCGGGATGGCCTCGGCGTACTGTGCCTCGGAGCTGCGCCGGCGTGGGGCGGAGGGGTCGATCGTGCTGGTCGGGCGGGAGCCGGAGCCGCCGTATGAGCGCCCACCGCTGACCAAGGAGTACCTGCGGGGGGAGTCGGAGCGCACGGACGCTTATGTCAACCCGCCGGAGTGGTACGAGGAGAACGGGGTGGAGCTGCTGACACGGACGAGCGTGATGTCGCTCGACGTGGACGAGCGGCGCGCGAAGTTTCAGGGCGGGGACGAGGTGGAGTTCGACAAGGCGCTCGTCGCCACGGGGGCGATGGTCAACATCCTGCAGGTCGATGGCGGCGAGCTGGACGGGATCCACTACGTGCGCGTGTTCGGCAACTCCGAGGGGATCCGCGAGGAGGCGGAGTCGTCGGAGCACGTGGTGCTGGTGGGAGGCAGCTACATCGCCTGCGAGGCGGCGGCGTCGCTGACCGCGAGGGGGAAGGGCTGCACGATGGTGATGCTCGAGGAGGTGGCGCTCTCGCAGACGTTCGGCGACGAGGTGGGGCGCTTCTTTCAGGACCAGCTCGAGTCGCACGGGGTGGAGGTGCTCGGCGGGGAGGAGATCGAGGGCTTCCGGGGCGAGGGTCGCGTGCAGGGGGTGGCGACGAAGAGCGGTCGGGTGGTCGAGGGCGACATGGTCGTCGTCGGCACCGGCGTGCACCCGGACGTGATGCTCGCCAAGCGCGCCGGGCTCGAGGTCGACGACGGGATCGTCTGCGACGCGAAGCTGGAAACGTCGGCACCGGGGGTCTTCGCCGCCGGCGACGTGTGCTCGTACGACAGTGTCGTGCACGGGCGCCGCCTGCGGGTGGAGCACTGGGACGTGGCGCTGCAGCAGGGCCGCCACGCGGCGCGGGGCATGCTCGGCGAGGAGGAGCCCTACCGCGAGGTTCCCTACTTCTTCAGCGACCTCGCCGACTGGACGGGCATGGAGTACGTGGGCCCCGCAACGGAATGGGACGAGGTCCTCTTCCGCGGCGACCGCGACGAGGCCGAGTTCACGGCCTGGTACCTGAAGGACGGCAAGGTCGCCGCCGCCCTGACCGTCGGCCGCTCCGACGACCTGATCGCGGCCCGCTCCCTGATCGAGTCCCGGGCAGACGTTGGAGCCGACAGGGAGGCGCTGGCGGACCCGGATAGCGATCTCGAGTCCCTCGGAACGACCTGAGCCGTCACGACTTCGTCGCTATCGTTGGATCTTCCCCAATCCGGGGTGGAGTAATTGGCAACTCGCCAGGTTCTGGCCCTGGAATTCATGGTTCGAGTCCATGCCCCGGAGTTCGAGTTGAGACCCCGACGGCGGAGTTGACGGCGACGCCGTACTTGTGATTCCGTCCGGCTCCCATGCGAACATGCGTTCTCACTCGACTAGCGTGGATATGGGCTGCGCGCGGCCACGCGGTCCGGTGTGGGTTTCGTCGGGAGCGCTATCTCCATCCGAATCGAGTGAGAACATGCGTTCGCAATGCAGCCCCGCGAGGCGATTGGATCAAATGGGCGGCAACCCTCTGAAAAGCGCGAGCTAATCGGGGAGCTCCGCGAGCACGGTCTGAGCTATGCCGAGATTGCGCGCGAGCTTGGGATCACCAAGCCGACGGTCGCCTATCACGCCCGCCGTCTGGGGATTCCGGTTGACGAGAAGGCCTCGCGACGCTACGACTGGGTCGAGATCCAGCGGGCCTATGACTCTGGCCTCACGGTCCCGCCTTGAGCGGCCGGCGTGCGCCTGCCGAGTCGCCGCTGAATCGCTGCTCTCAGGCGTAAAGGTCCGGGTGGGTGCCCCTCGCCCCTTTGTTACCTTCGCCTCGAGAAGATGGACGTCTATCAGCGCAGACGGCTGGTCGCGCTCGGGGGGCTTGCGGCCGTGGTCGTGCTGATCGCGGTCGCGATCGGCCAGTGCGGCGGCGACGACGAGGATCCCGTCCCGGTGACACAGATTGGCGGCGCCACCGGCCCGGGGCTCGCCTCGCTGCCGAAGGACGGCCTCATCGAGCAGGCGGACGCCATCTGCGCCGAAACCGACGCCGCCCTGGAGGCGATCTCCACCGCCAACGCAGCCCGCGCCGCCCGCCAGGAGGCCGAGGCGGCCACCGCGGAGCTCAACGACCTGCAGACCCTGCCGCCGCCCGAGGAGGACACCGAGACCCTCGCCATCTTCCTCGGTGCGCTCGAGGAGCAGGTTCGAGCGCTTGGCGACAAGGAGGTCGCCGCCGAGCGCGGCGACGAGACCGCGCTGGCCGGGATCGAGGAGGAGGTCGCCACCGCTCAGGCGGACGCCGAGGGGGCCGCCGAGGACTTCGGCTTCGAGATCTGCGGCGACCCGTCCGCCGGGGGCGACACCGACGAGACCGACACGGGCGCCGCCACCGAGCCGGCCCCCACCGAGGTCGCGCCGACGGAACCGGTCGCGCCGGCGCCGACCGAGCCCGCGCCGACCGTCACCCCCGAGGGCGGCGCGACACCTGACGCTCCGCCCGCCGAGACCGGCGGCGACTCCGGATCCGGCGGCGTCTCGCCCTAGGCGGCCGCTTCGGCCCAGGTGCCGTACAGCCGCGCGTAGCGTCCGCCGGCGCCGATCAGCTCGTCGTGGGCACCCGACTCGACTATCCGCCCGTGCTCGAGCACCACGATCCGCCCCGCCCGCCTGATCGTCGACAGCCGGTGGGCGATCACGATCGCCGTCCGCCCCGCGAGCAGCCGCGCCAGGCCCTCCTCGATCACCCGCTCGGTGCGCACGTCGACGTTCGAGGTCGCCTCGTCGAGGATGAGGATCCGCGGCTCGGCGAGCAACGCCCGCGCGAACGCGACCAGCTGGCGCTGGCCTGCGGAGAGCGCCACTCCCCGCTCACCGACCTCGGTGTCGAACCCGTCCGCGAGCCGCCCCACGAACGCGTCGGCGCCCACCGCGCGCGCCGCGGCGACGATCTCCTCCTCGCCGGCGTCGGGACGCCCGAACGCGATGTTCTCGCGGATCGTGCCCGAGAACAGGAACCCCTCCTGCGGCACGATCCCGAGCTGGCTGCGAAGCGCCTCGGCGCGCAGGTCGCGCAGGTCATACCCGTCGACCAGCACCCGCCCGCGCTGCGGGTCGTAGAACCGCGCCACGAGCTTTGCGAACGTGGACTTGCCCGCCCCGGTCTCGCCGACGAGTGCCACGGTTTGTCCCGCTGGTATGTGCAGGTCGATTCCCGCCAGCGCCCAGTCAGCGACATCCTCTACGGCATCGACGGCTGTGCCGTCGATGCCGTACGAAAACCAGACATCGTCGAGCTCGATCTCCCCCCGCAGCGTCCCGGGGTCGAGCGCCTCGGGCTTGTCGGTCATGTCCGGGCGGGTGTCGAGCAGGTCGAAGATCTTGTCCAGCGCCGCCATCCCCTGCTGGTAGGTGGTGTAGAGCTGTGAGATCTGCTGGATCGGGTCGAAGAACAGCGCCAGGTAGCCGATGAACGCGACCACGACGCCGGTCTCGATCTGGTTGTCGATCGCCAGGTACCCGCCGTAGAGCACGATCACCGCGGTTCCGATCGCCGACAGCAGCTCGACCGCCGGGAAGTAGGAGGCGTTGAGGTAGACGGTGCGCAGGTTCGCCTCCCGGTTCTCCTCGTTGAGCTCCGTCATCCGCTCGACGTGGCGGTCCTCGCGCCCGAACGTGCGCACCACCCGCACCCCCGAGAGCGTTTCCTGCAGGTAGGCGGTGATGTTGGCGATCTTCTCCCGGGTCAGCCGGTACGCGCCCGTCGACGCGATCCGGAAGATGACGCTGCCGATCGCCAGCAACGGGAAGGTGAGGAAGGTGACCAGCGCCAACTCCGCGTTCAGGGCGAGCAGGATCACCACCACCCCGACCAGCGTCAACGTGCTCGAGAACAGGGTGACGACGCCGTCGGTGACCAGGCTGTCGAGCGCCTGCACGTCGTTGGTCAGCCGTGAGATCAGCACCCCCGGCTTGCGCCGGGTGAAGAAGCCGATCGACATCGTCTGCAGGTGGGAGTAGATGCGCTCGCGCAGGTCCTGGAGCGCCCGCTGGCCGATCCAGCCGACGAGGTAGGTCTGCGCGTAGGACGCAGCCCAGAGCAGCGTCACCGAGGCGAGGAAGACGACCACGATCACCGTCAGGGCCCCGGCGTCGTCGGCCCTGATCCCGTCGTCGATCGCCCTCCCGGCCAGATACGGCGGCGCCAGCGCCGCGGCGGTGGCGAGCAGCAGCGCGACCAGCATCAGCGTCACCTGCACCCGGTAGGGCCGCAGCAGGCCGAGCATCCAGCGCACCTTGCGCCCCCGCTGGTCCTCGCCCCGGATCAGCCGCCAGAGGTCGCGCGCCAGCAGCAGCGTCCCCGCCAGCCGCCCCGGCTGGTTCGCCTGGTCCTCGGTCTCGGCCGCGACCTCCGACCCCTGGCCTTCCGGATCCCGCTCGGTGACCGGATCATCGCCGTGGTTGGGCCCGCGCGACTGGCGACTGGCGACTGGCGACTGGCGACTCACAGCAGCGGCCTCAACAGCGGCCGGGCTCGGCTTCGTCCTGTCGGACTCCGCCTCACAGCCGCGCCAGCTCCTCGCGCTCCTCGGCGTCCTTCTGCAGGAAGAGCACGTCCTCGCACCCGAACTCGGCGATCTCCGCATACAGCGGGCAGCGCTCGAGCAGATCCTCGTGGCGGCCGCGGTCGACGATCCGCCCCGCCTCCATGACCACGATCTCGTCGGCGAGCGAGATCGTCGACAGCCGGTGGGCGACCACGAACGTCGTCCGGCCCTCCATTGCCTCGCGCAGCCCGCGCTTGATCGCCTCCTCGGTGCGCGCGTCGACCGACGAGGTGGCGTCGTCGAGGATCAGGATCCGCGGGTCGGCGACCAGCGCCCGCGCGATCGCCACCCGCTGGCGCTGCCCTCCCGAGAGCGTCAGCCCGCGCTCGCCGATCACCGTCTCATAGCCCTCGGGAAGCCGGGCGATGAAATCGTGTGCCTGCGCGCGCCGCGCGGCGGTCTCGATCTCCTCCCGCGTCGCGTCCGGGCGCGCGTAGCCGATGTTGTCGGCGACGCTGGCCGAGAACAGGAAGCTGTCGTCGGCGACGAAGGCGACCGAGCGGCGCAGCGAGTGCGCGTCGACGGAGCGGATGTCCGCGCCGTCGACCAGCACCGCGCCCTCGCTGGGGTCATAGAGGCGCGCGATCAGCGCCACCAGGCTGGTCTTCCCCGACCCGGTCGGGCCGACCAGCGCCACGGTTCGCCCTGCCGGCACCTCGAGGTCGATCCCGGTCAGCGAGGGCTCGGAACCGTCGTATCGCAGGGTGACGTCGCGAAACTCGACCCGGCCCGGGCCGTCGGGCAGCGCCGGCGCCCGCGGCGGGCTCGCCACCCGCGGCTCACGGTCGAGGATCTCGAACAGCCGGTTGCCGGAGGCGACCGCCCGCTGGGCCATCCCGAGCGCCATTCCGAGCATCCGCATCGGCCCGGTGAGCAGCACCAGGTAGGTGTAGAAGGCGACGAACTCGCCGATCGAGAGCCCGCCCGAGATCACCTGGCGCCCGCCGACGAACAGCACCACCGCCAACCCGAGGCTGGGGATGAACCCCAGCATCGGCGAGTAGAACGCGCGCAGCCGGGTGGAGTAGACGTTCTGGTCGAACACTCGCCCGACCGCGTGGCGGAAGCGCCCCAGCATGTGCTCCTCGCGCGCGAACGCCTTCACCACCCGGATCCCCGAGACGCTCTCCTCGGCCTCCGCGGTGAGCTCGGCGATCCGCTGCTGGACCTCTTGGAGCGCCGGGCGCGAGAGCCGGTTGAAGCGCGCCGCGGCGAGCACCACGAACGGCACCGGCAGCAGCGCCAGGGCGGCCAGCCACGGCTTGATCGCGAACATCACCGCGCTCGCGAGCAGGATCGTGAGCGCGTTCTGGGTCAGGAAGATCAGCCCGTAGCCGAGGAAGAAGCGGATCGACTGCAGGTCGACCGTCGCCCGCGACATCAGCTGCCCGGTCTGCTGGGAGTCGAAGAACCCGAGCTCGAGCGCCTGCAGGTGCTCGTACACCCGTTGGCGCAGGTCGAACTCGACCGCGAGCGACACCTTGCCCGCGATCAGCCGCCGGACCACGGTCAGCCCCAGCCGCAGGATCCCGGCGCCGACGATCGCCAGCGCCAGCGGCAGCATGTCGGGCCGGTCGCCGCGCTCGATCGCGTCGATCGCGTCGCCGATCAGCAGCGGGATCAGCACCGCCATCACCATCGCCGCCCAGGCGAACCCGAGCGACCAGCGCACCTGGCGGCGATACGGACGCAGGAACCCGAGTAGCCGCCTGAAGGTGGGCATCCGCCTGACTATACAAAGTGAAGTATGGGCAGGGATTGGCGTTTGTTCGCGCTCCGCGCGAGTAAGGCGCCACGTGAGTATCCGGTTACGTCAGGTCCTCGCACGAGCGCGCCCGCGACGAGCTCGGGTGGCAAGCGCCGGCGGCCGAGATGGCTCGAGCCGGTGCATATGTACGGTTCAAGCCATCTCGGCGGGGGGCGGGAGCCGGCTCCGTGGCGCTTCCCTTGCCGCCCGACCCGCTGCGCACAACGCGGTGGCCGGGGCGCTCGAGCACCGGACCCCGCCAGGCGCCTCCTCGGCGCAGCCTGAGCAAACCGGATACTCACAAAGGCGCCAATAGCGGGCGGTGGCGGCGGCATACTGCTCCTGTGAGCCGACCTGCGGCGGGACTCTGCGACAGCTGCGCACACCAGCGGCTGGTGAGCAACACGCGCGGCTCGGAGTTCTCGCTCTGCGAGCGCTCGCGAACCGATCCCGCCTACCCGCGCTACCCGCGGCTGCCGGTGCGCGAGTGCGCCGGCTGGGAGCGACGGCGGCGGAGGGGGTCGTGAGCCGCCGTGCGCGGGTGGCGGCGCTGATGGGCCGGGCGACGATCGCCGCCCTCGTCCTGCTCGCCGGAGCCGCCGGGGCGGTCTTCGCCGCGACCCGTGGCGACGGCGGCGACGGTGCGCCGGCCGAGCGCGGCGCGGCGGGCTGGGGCGCGCTGGCGCCGAGCCCGCTCGAGCGAACCGAGGTCGGCGCGGCGCGGATCGGCGACCGCATCTACGTCGTCGGCGGCTTCATCTCGAGCGGCGGCACCACCGGCCGCATGGCCCGCTACGACATCTCCGCCGACGCCTGGCGCGAGGTACGCGCGCTGCCGATCGCCGTCAACCACCCCGGGGTGACGGCGCGCAAGGGCAGGCTGTACCTGGTCGGGGGTAACCCGGGAGGGGGCGATGCGAAGTCCAATCGCCTCTACCGCTACAGCCCGAGGAACGACCGCTGGAAGCGGCTCGCCGACGCGCCGACGGCCCGCGCCGCGATCGGCTTCGTCGCGATCGGCAACAAGCTCTACGCGGCCGGCGGCTACACGGCGACCAACGACAAGGTACGGCGGCTGGAGGTCTACAAGCCCAAGCGGGACCGCTGGACGAAGGGGGCGAAGATGCCGACCGGTCGCAACCACGTCGGCGCCGCCGTCCTCGACGGCGACATGGTGGTCACCGGCGGGCGCCCCGGCGCCGTCCACGGCGGCCAGACGACCGTCGAGCGCTACGACCCCGAGCGCGACCGCTGGCGCTCGATGCCGCCGCTCGCCACTGCCCGCAGCGGCCACGCCACCGTTGCCGTCGGCGACCGCCTGGTCGTCTTCGGCGGCGAGGAGCTCGACGGCGGAACGACGATCGAGCAGGTCGAGCTGTTCGAGCCCGCGAACGGCGGCTGGACACCGCTGCCCGACATGGTCACCCCGCGCCACGGGGTCGGCGGCGCGTCGAAGGCCGGACGTGTCTACGCGCTCGAGGGCGGCCCGCAGCCGGGGCTGAGCTACTCGTCCGCGCTCGAGTTCCTCGACCTCGGGTAGCGCGCCAATCTTGCGCGGTTGAGCGCTGAGGGGGTCCATGTGCCCCTTGAGCGCTCACTCGCCGGCGGAGAAGGCGCGTATCACGCCTCCGCGGCCGCCGGTGCCGCGCGCAGTGCGCCGGCGCTCGCGGCGACCACCAGCCCGATCGCGATCACCTCGCTCGCCGCCAGCCCCTGATCGAGGCCGATGAAGCCGACCGTCGCTGCGACCGCCGGCTCCAGGCTCATCAGCACGCCGAAGGTCCCCTGCGGCAGGCGCCGAAGCGCCTCGAGCTCGAGCGAGTACGGGATCGTCGAGCTCAGCATGGCCACCGCGGCGCCAACCCCGAGCACCCCGAGGTCGAGCAGCTCGTCCCCGCCGACCGGAATGCCTACCGGGAGCAGGACCAGGGTGGCGACGCACATCGCCAGCGCCAGTCCACGCCCGCCGGCGAACGAGCGGCCGATCCGAGCCGAGAGCACGATGTACGCGGCCCAGAATCCGCCGGCGACGAGCGCGAGCAGCGCGCCGAGCTCGTCCAGCGAGTCCCCGGGAAGGGGGGAGAGGAGCAGGATCCCGGCCGCCGCGAGAGCGACCCAGATCAGGTCGAGGCGGCTGCGCGAGGCGGCGATCGCCACCCCCAGCGGCCCGACGAACTCGAGCGTCACCGCGATCCCGAGCGGGATCCGATCGAGGGCCGCGTAGAAGCTGAAGTTCATCGCCGCCAGCGAGACGCCGAACAGGATCACGTCCCGCGCCCGCTCGTCGCGGAGCCCCTCCAGCGCCGGTCGCCACAGCGCCACCAGGACCAGCGCCGAGAAACCCACCCGCACCAGCACCGTGCCCGCCGGCCCCAGCTCGTCGAACAGCGTCGTCGCCACCGCGGCGCCGATCTGGACCGAGGCGATCCCCCCGAGAACGAGTGGGATCGCGGTTGCGCGCTGTCGCTCGCTCAAAGCGCCCGCAGGCTATTGCCGGGCGGGGCAGACGGCCTGGCTGTACGGCCATTCGAATGTCGTCAGAGCGCGTTTACGCCCGCGCACGGCGAGGGTAGGGCATGTGGTGAGAGGTTTAGGAGCGGCGCGGGCGCGCCGGGCCACGAAAGAGCGCAGAGCCTCTGTAGGTCAAGGCCCTGTGGGCCGCCGGCAAGGAACCCGACCCGCGCCGCACCCTCCTCTCGGCTCACTCGCTCGACACCGTGGTCGCGGCGACGAACAGCGCCGCGCAGTGCTCGACCAGTCGCTCGCGCGAGACCTCCAGCCGGCCCTCGAACCAGGCGATCAGCGCCTCGACCAGGCCGCCGACCAGCACCTGGGCCGTGAGCTGGATCGTCTGCTCGTCGACCTCGTCGGCGCGCTCGAGCCCACGTCCGTAGGCGACGACGATCTCCGCCGCCTCCTGCAGGGTGTCGAGCCGCCGGCGCATCAGCGCCTCGCTGCCCATCGCCTCGACGAACGCGACCCGGCCCTTTCGCGGGTCGGCGGTCATCAGCTCGACGAACGCGCCGATCGTCGCCCGCGCGGTCGCCTCGGGGTCCTCGGGTCGCTGCTCGACCGCCTCGAGCACCGCGGCGATCGCCTCGTTGCGGATCCGGTCGAAGACGGCGACCAGCAGCTCGTCGAGCCCGGAGAAGCTCTCGTAGAAGTAGCGCGGGTTGAGCCTTGCCTGCTCGCAGATCGCCCGCACCGTAGTCGCCTGCCAGCCGGCGGTCCCGAGGATCTCGAGCCCGGCGTCGAGCAGCCGCTCGCGCCGCTCAGCCCGCCGCTGATCGGCGGGAACGCCGCGGTAGAGCCCCGATGGCGCCTCGCTCGGCACCCGCAAAGTCTGTCAGCGATGCCGCGCAGCCCGCTCCCACATCCGTACGTACGCCGCGGCGGATCGAAAGAGCGAGCCGAGCGCGCCGTCCACGCGGCTGGCGGGCGACATCGGCCAGCAGGTCGGCGAACAGCCCGTAGTGGGCGACCCCGTCGCGATTCAGGTCGAAGGCGCGCTCGCCCGTTCGCTGGCGTCCGAAGCGGAAGCGCCCGTCGTAGGAGCGGAACGGATAGGTGAGGGGATCCGCGTCGGCGTCTGGGCGCGTCCCGGGGAGAGCGTTGAACCCGCCCGTGTCGGTACCGAGCCCGACCGGGGCCCGGCGCCGCCCGCCGTAGCGGCTGAGCTCGATCAGCTTCGCCGCGAGCCCGGGCGCCGCCTCCGGGGTTGCCGAGGCGAGCCCGCCGAGCGCGCGGAGGCGGCGGAGCTGCAGCGGCGTCCACTCGCTCCCGGTGTGAGTGTGGCTCGAGACCCGTGGGTAGCGGCTTGCCTCGGCGATCGAGAGCGCCCGCTCCTTTGCCTTCTGGCTGAGGTGGTCGGCCTCGATCAGCATGCCACGCTCGATCATCTGCTCGAGCAGGTAGGCGCCGAGCTCGCTGAGGCCCTTCGAGTTGCACAACCCGGACGCCTCGTCCCCGCCCATGCACGGCTCGCTCGCGAACGGCTGCCCCGTCTGCGCGACCTGAAGCGCGGCGATGAACGTGCCCGTTGAGCCTGACTGGAGGGCGGCGCCGGCGAGCGCGTTGTCGGGCCAGTGGGCGATGAACAGGGTGCGTACGCCAAGGCGATGGAGGTGGTCGAGGCGCTGGTCGATGTCCGCCCGGGTGCAGCGCGGAACGCCGAGGAACTGGCTGCAGCCGAGCGGGTTCGACGACTCGACCCCGATGACGACCGCGAGCTTGTCCCGTGCGATCGCCCGCCGCGCCTGTCGCGGCCGGTGGACGAGCCGGAACCAGCCGCGGCCCGGTCCGCCGCTCTGGGCGTCGACGTAGTCCTGGAGCGCCCGCAGGCGTGCGATCTGGAGCTCGACGCTCTCGGTCTCATCGCAGGAGTGCGAGCGCAACGGCTCGATCCGGCAGAGCGACTCATCCTCGATCGTCTGCGCCACCGCGAGCCGCAGACCCGCCCGCCACGCCCGTTCGAGCCAGACGTAGTAGGTCTGCTGGTGCGTATAGGTGTCGTGGACCGGCCAGCCGTCGAAGCTCGGCCAGCCATCGGTGTCGTGGGTCCCAACCGGGCTCCCGGTCCGCAGCAGGTTGCCGGTGACGTCGAGCGAGCCGTCGGGCCCGTGGTTGAGCTCGTCGCCGCCCAGGGCGCGCGCGATCCCGAACCTGTCGAAGCTCTCGCCGTGGATTACGCGTCCGCCGGCCCTGTAGTTCGCGGTGACGTGGACGTGAAGGTCCGCGAACCCGAACCCGGGGGCGTTTCGGCGGGTGCGCGCCTGTGGAGGACCGCGCCGGCCGGCCCGTGGGCCGATCCGGGACGCACCCACCTCGGCCTCGGGAAAGCGGACGCAGCCGCGCACCTGGGCGAGCGCGAACCGGCGCTCGCGCGCCGTGTCGGCGGGGCCGGCGAGGCCGAGCTGGCCGGTCGCGGGGTCGACCGCGAGCTCGCGTCCGTCGGCGCTCGACCGGAACCCGTGCGCGCGTCTCGATCGGCGCGCGATCGCCCACTCGCTCTCGGGCCCAGGATCGTCGGCGCTCACGACGGTCCCGCCGGCGCCGACCGCGAGCAGGCGCCCATCGCGGTCGTGGACCAGGTAGGTGCCCGGCCCGGTCGGTTTGAGCGCGAACCGCTCGGCGTCGCCTGCGGAGGTGGCGTCGGCGCGGTAGCCGTCCGGCGACGCGACGGCAACGAATCGGTCGGTCGCCCGCGACGCCAGCGCGAAGCACCCGTTCGCGAGCTCGGGCCGGGACACGGTGTCGGCCGGCACGCGGCCCTGCCCGCGGTCGCCCGCGCCGGCGGCGGGTGGCGCGGCGCCCGCCACGCC
>JBOGZD010000060.1:0-18296 GCA_050697155.1 Solirubrobacterales bacterium
GGGTTTTGTCCGCTATGCGGGCAAAATGCGAGACCCTCCCCTACTCGCCCAACCCGGCCCCGTCCACGTCACAGTCCTCGGCCGAAACCCGAGGCCTCGTCCCGGCATCCGCATCCACCGAATCGGCGGGATCCACGCTGACGAGGTCGGAACCCTCGACGGCGTTCCGCTCACCTCCCCGGCCCGCACGATCATCGACCTCGCAGCCACCCGTCCCGCCGCAGACCTCGAGCAATTGGTCGCCGAGGCCTACGCCCGGAAGCTCACCACCAGCAGCGAGGTCGCGGGCCTGCTCGCCCGCCATCCAGGGCGGCCTGGCGTGCCGGCCTTGCGGGCGCTCCTCGAAGCCGGCAAGCCCGCCTTCACCCACTCGGTGGCGGAACGGCGCCTGCTGTCGTTGATTCGAAAGGCTGAGCTGCCCCTGCCCCGCGTCAACGTCTGGCTGCACGGCTACAAGGTCGATTTCCTCTGGCCCGAGCAGCTGTTGGTGGTCGAGGTCGACGGGCACGCCTTCCACGCCTCCCGCCCCAGCGCGAACGGGACAGCCGCCGCGACCAGGACCTGATCCTGCGGGGCTACACGGTGCTGCGCGTGACCTGGCGCCAGATCACGCGCGAGGCCGAGGCGTTGGTCGCGCGGATCGCCGCCGCGCTCGCGCGAACGGCCGCCCGAGGCGGACGGCCCGGCGCCTCGTGATGGCTAGCCGCTCGCCTCGGCGTAGCGGCGGGCGACCTCGTCCCAGTTGACGACGTTCCACCAGGCGTCGATGTAGTCGGGGCGCTTGTTCTGGTACTTGAGGTAGTAGGCGTGCTCCCAGACGTCGACGCCGAGCAGGGGCGTCTGGCCGTCGGAGACGGGCGAGTCCTGGTTCGCCGTGCTGGTCACCGCGAGCCCGGAGCCGTCGTGGACGAGCCAGGCCCAGCCGGAGCCGAACTGGTTCACCCCCGCGTTCTTGAGCTCCTCCTTGAACGAGTCGAACGAGCCGAACTTCTCGTCGATCGCGCTTGCGAGGTCGCCCGACGGCTCACCGCCGCCGTCGGGGCTCATGATCTGCCAGAAGAAGGTGTGGTTGGAGTGGCCGCCGGCGTTGTTGCGCACCGGCCCCCGCTTGTCAGCCGGGAGCGAGTCGAGGTCCTGGAGCACCTCGTCGACGTCCTTGTCGGCCCACTCGGTGCCCTCGAGCGCGGCGTTGGCCTTGTCGACGTAGGCCTGATGGTGCTTGTCGTGGTGGACGCGCATGGTCGCCTCGTCGACGTGGGGCTCGAGCGCGTCGTAGCCGTAGGGAAGGTCGGGTACCTCGAATGCCATCTGATCTCCTTTCGCGACTTGAGTTCCAGCCTAGCCAACCCGATCCTCATCCATGCTTGAGGAGCCGGCGAACGGCGCCCATCAGCTCCTCGGTCTGCTCGCCCTTGTCACCTCCCCGCCCGCCGATGACGCAGTGCTTGGCGTGGTCTTCGAGCAGCTCGAGGGCGACCTTGTCGAGCGCGGCCTGAACGGCCGTGATCTGGGTGACGACGTCGATGCAGTAGCGATCCTCCTCCACCATCTTCTCGATCCCGCGCACCTGGCCCTCGAGCCGGCGCAGCCGAGTGCGCAGGGCGTCCTTGTCGGCGGTGTACCCGCGCGTCTCGGCCGCGCTCATCGCGAGACCTCCCGCGTGAAGGCGGCCGTGTGCACGTCGCCGTCGTGGCGGAACTGGAGGAAGAGCCGGTACCGACCCTCGCTCGGGAACTCGGTCATGAACGCGATCGTGTCGGGGCCGCCGCCAGGGCGGCCGCCGTGTCCGCCGTCCACGGGGTGAACGTGCAGGAACGCGAGGTCGCCTTCGCGCAGGGCGACCAGGTGCCCATCGGCGCCTAGGTAGGGCTGGACCTCCACGGGCGCCCCATCCCGCAGCACCGTGAACCCGATCTCCGCCTCCGTGCCTGCGACCGATCGTGTGCCTTCGAGACGGACCTCGTACAGGTCGTCCGTTGACGCGCTTGCGGCCTCGGGCGGCAGCGGCTCCTCCGAAGCTTCACCGGCCACCCGGAGGTCGGTGGCCAGGGTCAGGTCCTCGCCTGCGTGGTTGAAGTCGGCGAACACGCGGTACTCACCGCCCTCGGGGACCTCGATCGGCGTCGTCCACCGGCCCGCCTCGTCCATCCGGGGGTGCAGATGCTGGAACCCGGTCAGGTCCCGTCGCGCCACGATCAGGTGCATGCGTCGCTCGTGCTGGAGCTCGAACTCGCGCACCGACTCGCCGTCCTCGTCGACGATCCTGAAGCCGAGTTGCTGCGGGCGGACCGGATCGATGTCCGCCGAGGCGAGCTCCAGGGTCAGCCCCCCGTCGGTGGCCGACAGCCCGCGAATCGCGTCCGGGGCTGCCGCGTTCTGCTCATGTTCGCCCATCGTTCCTTCCTCCTGTGAATGGTCTGTGGCCCCGGCTTGGAGTCCGCCCATCTCCCCATGGCCTGCGTCGTCGCCCCCGAATGCCTCGGCGAGCAGCACCGCGCTGCCGAACACCGCTGCCACGGCGGCGATCACGCCGATGACGCGCGGGTCCGGCCCACCGTGGATGCCGGTCTCGTGGACGGCGACGTGCCCCTTCCCGCGGGCGATGAGCCAGCGGTTGGCGGGGAGGGCGAGGGCGCCCGCGATCACCAGCGCCACCGAGAGGCTGCCCCAGAAGAGCACGTTCGCCAGCCCGGCCTCCATCGCTCCCGGGATCGCGAGCATGATCCCGTTGTCGACCACCTCCATGATCGCGATCGAGATCGTGTCGGAGGCGAGCGCGATCGGGATCACCGCCCCGAGCGCGAGGCCGGCGCGCAGCAACGGGATGCTGGTGAGCGTGTAGCCGAACAGGAACGCCAGGGCGACGGCGAGCGCGATCGTCCCCCAGTCGGAGAACCCGAGGGCGGTGCCGACCACCATCCCGGTGATCTCGCCGATCGCGCAGCCGGTGAGGCAGTGCAGCGTGGCGCTCAGGGCGACGACCGTGAGCCCCCGGCCCTCGGTGGGCATCGGCTCGTGGCCGTGCGCGTGCGCGTGCGCTTCCATCGGTCGTGTTGTAGCACACCCCTAGGGGGTATGCAGTGTTTTTACCGCCGCAGGTCAGCCGAGAGCGTCGGCGAAGCCCCGGCGCCAGGTCGCATGCCGCGGCTCCCACCCAAGCACACGCTTCGCCTTCGCGTTCGAGGCGCCGCGCAGCTGGGTCGAGATCGCGACCGCCCACCCTCCGGCGACCAGGCGGGCCAGCAAGCCGGGCACGCGCCACGGCCGTCTCGCGCCGACCGCTTTCGCGTACAGCGGCAGCCACTCCCGCAGCTCGGCCGGCTCGTCGTCGACGACGTTGTAGACGCCCGGCTCGCCCCGCTCGACCGCGGCGAGCGTCGCCGCCGCGGCGTCCTCGACGTGCACGAACGAGAACACGCCGGTCCCGCTGCCGACGATCGGAAAGCGCCGCCGGCGCACCTGCTCGGCGACGCTGCCGTCGGACGCGTAATGCGTACCCGGGCCATAGAAGAAGCCGTACCGGAGCACCAGTCCATCGAGACCGGGCGCGTCGAGTACCTCGCGCTCGTGGCGGAGCGTGGGGTCGAGGCCGCTCGCAAAGGGCTTCGGCGCATCCATCCATGGTGCGGCGTCCTCGGCCTTGACGCGATCGCCCTCGGGCGCGTAGAGGAAGGCGATGCTCTGAGTCACGAAGCGGGATGCGCCCGCCGCCCGCGCGCCCTCGATCAGGTTGTGGCCGCCTTCGGCACGGGCGCGGTTGGTCGGCTCGTAGTCGATCGTCCTCGGGTCGTAGTCGTCCGGCAGCCTGGTGAGCTGACTGATCACGACTTCGGCGCTCGAAGCGTCGACCGCGGCCGCGGTGGAGTCCGGATCGAGGGCGTCGCAGACCACCGCCGTGGCCCCGGCCGCATCGATCGCCGCCGCGTTGGACTCTCTGCTCGTCATCCCCGTCACCTGGTGGCCCGCGGTGACCAGCCGGCGAACCAGTGGGCGCCCGATCGCCCCGCTCGCCCCCGCCACGAAAACTCGCATCAGCTCGGACCCGCCGACCGCAGACGCTCGGCCGTGACCGCCAGCCAGGCGAGCAGGCCGGCACCGATCGCGAGCAGGATCGTGTCGACGGCGCCGCGGGCGTCGCTTCGCGCCTCGCCGATGTCGAACAGGTGGTTGAGGGCGTGGAGCCCGTACCAGAGCGCGCCGACGGCGAGCAGCGGCGCCCACCACGACGGACGCCCGGCGGCGAGCACCAATGCCAACCCATAGCCGGCCGTGAACGCGCCGACGTCGCCGACGTAATGCGTGTTCTCGACCCCGTAGCGGCCGATCTCGTCGAAGAACGAGCCCGGGGCGAGCAGCTGCCATCCGCCCTCGAGCAGGTGGAAGGCACCGAGCGCGATGACCGCGATCCGCAGAGTGCGCTCGTCGAGCCCGATGCCCCCGACTCGTGGCCGCTGCTCCATGGGCCCGTGAGGCTATCGCCGCCCCGGCGAGCGGCGCGGTCGGCTCCCCAGGGGCCGCCCGTCAGCCCAGGGGCTTGTCGTAGGCGGTGTAGAGGATCCGCCCGCGGCCGCCGAACGACTCCGCGAAGCGACGCGAGGCGAGGTTGGCGTCGTTCACCGGGTAGTAGAACGCGCGCGCCAGCCCGAGCTCCTCGTAGCGGCGGTACAGCGTCGCCGCCAGCGTGTGGCCGATGTGCTTGCCGCGCTGGGAGTCGCGCACCCCGATCGAGATCAGCCCGGCGCGATCGAAGCGCCTTGCGCGCAGCATGAAGCGGACGATCTGAAGCGGCCCCATCCGGCCTCCGAACGAGCGAAACATCGGTGTCCAGTCGGGAAGGCCGAAGCAGAACCCCGCCACCTCGCCGTCGACCTCGGCGAACAGGAACTGCCGCCGATCCAGCACCGGCTTGAGCTGATCGAAGAACTCGCGGAACTCCGCGCTGGTCATCGCGTGAAACTCCCACTCGTCGCGGAAGGTCTCGTTGAAGATCGAACGCAGCGCCTCCACCTCGGCGTCCCAGCGCTTCTTGTCGAGCGGGCGGACCTCGCAGCGAGCGTCGGCGAGCGCCCGGCGTGACGTCGCCCGGTAGCGCTCGGACCCCAGGTCGATCTCGAAGATCCAGAACGGATAGGTGGGCCGATACCCCGCGGCCTCGAGAAGGGCCGGATAGTGGGGCGGCTGCCAGGGGAACGGGAACACCGGCTCCTCGTCGAAGGCGTCCGTCTGAGTCGACATGCCGTGGAAGGTGGCGCCGTTGAAGGGCGCGATGACCCTCCTCGCTCCCCGCTCGGCGAGCCAGCCCTCTGCCGCCGCAAGCATCTCCCCGACCTCCCCCGTCGCCGCCTCCGGGGCCGCCGCGAAGTAGCCGATGAAGCCGGCGTCCTCACCCTTGTCGCGCTGCCAGCGGCGGTTCAGGAACGCGGCGCAGCGCGCCAGGTCGCGCCCGTCGCCGGCGAGGAACAGGGTGTGCTCGATCTCCTCGTAGAAGGGGGAGCGCCCGGCGAGCCGCTTGTCCACGTCCGACTCGATCTCCGGGACGAACAGCGGCTCGCTCCCGAAGAGCTCCTGCTCGAGCGCGACGAATCGCCTCCGCTCACGCTTGCTCTCCGGGGCGACCTGCCTGACCGGCATCGACCCGGCGATGCTAGTTGACGATCGGCCGCAGGACGAGTCCCCGTATCCTCACCACGTGAGCGCGAAGCCGGAGCCGCTCTTCGACGCCCATCGCCGGCCGATCACCGACCTGCGAGTCTCGGTCACCGACCGCTGCAACTTCCGCTGCCGCTACTGCATGCCGGCCGAGGGGATGCCGTGGCTCGACCGGGGCGACATCCTCAGCTTCGAGGAGATCGAGCGGCTGGTGCGGGTGCTCGCCGCGCTCGGGGTCACCGACGTGCGCCTCACCGGCGGCGAGCCGCTCGCCAGGCGCGAATTCCCGGTGCTGGTGTCGATGCTGGCGGCGATCGACGGCATCCGCGACCTCGCGGTGACCACCAACGGGTATCTGCTCGAGCGCGACGCGCGGGCGCTGGTCGAAGCCGGGATCGACCGGGTGAACGTCTCGATCGACTCGCTCGCCCGCGATCGCTTCCACGAGATCACCCGCCGCGACGCGCTCCCCCAGGTGCTGCGCGGGCTCGAGGCGATCGCCGCGTTCGATCGGGTCCGACCGATCAAGGTGAACGCGGTCGCGATGCGCGACTTCACCGAGGACGAGGTCGACCGCTTCTGCGCGCTCGCCCGCTCAACCGACTATCAGGTGCGGTTCATCGAGTTCATGCCGCTCGACGGCGACCGGGCCTGGGAGCCCGACGCGGTGCTCACGGGGGGCGAGCTGCGCGGGCTGATCGAGCAGCGCCACCCGCTCGAGGAGCTGCCGCGCGAGCCGCACGCGACGGCGCGCGTCTATCGCTTCGCCGACGGCGCCGGCGAGATCGGCTTCATCAACCCGGTCTCCGAGCCCTTCTGCGGCGACTGCAACCGGATCCGCCTGACCGCCGACGGCAAGCTGCGCACCTGCCTGTTCTCGATTCACGAGACCGACCTCCGTGAGCCGTTGCGCACCGGCGCAACCGACGCCGAGGTCGAGCGTGTCATCCGCGACGCGGTCTGGCGCAAGGAGCTCAAGCATCACGTAAACGAGCCGGGCTTCCGGCCGCCGCCGCGAACGATGAGCGCGATCGGGGGCTGACGGCGTGGACGGGGAGAGGCCGGGCCTCTCGGCGCGAAACCGCTTCCGCGGCACGGTTCGGTCGATCGACGTCGACGGAGTAATGGCGTTGGTCGAGATCGAGTCCGGTGAGCATCGTGTGACCGCCGCGATCACCCGCAGTGCGATCGAGGACATGGGCCTGGAGGTCGGCGACGAGGCAACGGCCCTCGTCAAGGCGACCTCGGTGATCGTGATGCGTGGGCATCACGGTTGAGCGAGCCGGCGGCGAGAGCCCGGCGACCGCGGATAGACCGCCACGAGATCGCGGGCGGACTCGGCGACGCCGGGCTGCTGATCCCGCTCGCGGTGGCGATGATCACCCTGAACGGGATCAACGCCACCGCCGCGTTCGTGATCGTGGGGCTCGCCTACGCCGGGACAGCGCTCTACTTCCGCGTCCCGGTGCCGGTGCAGCCGCTGAAGGCGTTCGCGGCCGCCGCGATCGCGCTCGGTCTCGGGCCGGAGACCATCGCCGCGGGAGCGATTCTGATGGCGCTTGCGATGGGGGCGCTGGCGCTCACGGGGCTCGCAGCCTGGCTCGCCGACCGCTTTCCTCTGGTCCTCGTCCGCGGCATCCAGGCCAGCGTCGCTCTGCTGCTGGCGAAGGCCGCGATCGAGCTCGCCGCCCGGGGCAACTGGGAGGGGCTGCCGGCGATCTCGGGCGCGGCCAGCTTCGCGATCGCCGTCACCGCGTGCGCGCTGCTGCTCGCAGCGAGGCGCACCCACCGGTTCCCGGGGGCGCTGATCGTCCTCGGCGCCGGCGTCGCGGTGGGCTTGGCGGTCGGGGGGTTGCCCTCCGGAATCGAGCTCGGCCCCCAGGCGCCGGCGGTTTCGATGCCCGACGCCGGCGCCTTTGCGACCGCGCTGACGGCACTGGTCATCGCCCAGCTGCCGCTCACCTTCGGCAACTCGGTGGTCGCCACCGCCGACGCGGAACGCACCTACTTCGGCGCCCGCGCCAGCCGGGTGACGCCCAACCGGCTCGCCGCCTCGATTGGCGGCTGGAACCTCGCCGCCGGGCTCGCCGGAGGCCTGCCGCTCTGCCACGGGGCCGGTGGCGTCACGGCCCACTACAAGCTCGGCGCCCGGACCGCGGCGGCGACCCTCTCCGCCGGGCTCGTCTTCTGCGTGCTCGGGCTCGCCCTCGGCGGCTCGCTTCCGGCCCTGCTCCACCTCCTCGCCCCGGGCGCGCTCGCCGGGATGCTGCTGTTCGTCGCGATCCAGCACGGACTGCTCGCCTCCCGCCTCGAGCGCCGCTCCGATCGGGTGCTCGCCGCCGGGGTCGGCGTCGTGACCCTGGCCAGCGGCAACCTCGCCATCGGCTTCGCCGCCGGTCTCGCCGTCCTCGGTGCCCGGGCCGCGTGGGAGGCCTCGTACGCTTCTCCCGTCCCTCGTGGAAGGTGAGCATGAACGCACGCGAATGGATCGACGCGTTCGCCGCTGAGATCGGCGCCGAGCCGCCGAACGATGACGAGGTCAAGGCGATCCTCGACCTGGCCGCGGTCGCCGCCCATTCCTCGGAGCGGATCGCGGCGCCGGTCGCCTGCTGGGTCGGCGGCCGCGCCGGTGTCTCGCTGGACGAGCTCCAGGCTGCGGCGAAGCGGATTGGCGACGAAGCGACGCCCGGCGACGCCGAGGGCGACGCCGCCGGGGGCGGGGGATGAGGGTCGCCGAGCTCTGGCGCTACCCGGTCAAGTCGCTGCGCGGCGAGCAGCTCGACCGCGTGCGGGTCGACGTCACCGGGATCCCGGGCGACCGCGGGCTTCGCGTCGTAGACGCCCGCGGCACGGTGACCGCACGCCGCAAGCGGGCGATGGTCGCGCTGCCCGCGGCAATCGACGACCAGGGCGAGCCGTTGATCGCCGGTCATCGCTGGGGGAGCACCGAGGCCTCGCAGGCGATCCGCTCGGTCGCGGGCGACGCGGCCCGGGTGGTCGCCGCCGACGATGGACACGACCACGACGGCGCCCCGCTGCTGGTGGTCACCGACGGCGGCCTGGCGCAGCTCGGCGCCGACCGCCGGCGGTTTCGACCCAACTTGGTGATCGAGGACACAGACGGGGCAGCGGAGCTCGACTGGGTGGGCCGCCGACTGAGCATCGGCCGCGTCCGGTTGCACGTCGCGGAGCCCTGCGAGCGCTGTGTGGTGACGACGATCGACCCGGACACGACGGAGGTCGACCCCGAGGTCCTGCGCCGCACCCGACTCGAGCTCGGCGGGATCATGGGCGTCTATTGCAGCGTCGTGATCCCGGGCGAGATCGCGGTCGGCGATCGGGTCGAGGTGGTCTGACGACCCGCACCGCCGGCGCTAGGGTGGCGACGGCAGGATTCGCCTTGACATACCGACCGGAATTTGAGATACATACCGGCTGGTATCCGAATCTGAAAGGCGTCCCGTGGCCGAGCACACCTTCCTGTTCGCGGACCTCGTCGGCTTCACCGCGCTGACCGACGCCGAGGGCGACGACCGGGCCGCCGACGTCGCGCTCGGCCTCTACGAGCGGGTCCGCGGCCTCCTCCCCCGGTACGGCGGGGAAGAGCTGAAGACGCTCGGCGATGGGGTGGCGCTGCGTTGCGACGACGCCGCCAACGGCATCGCCCTGGCGGTGCGCCTGGTCGAGGAGCTCGAGGCCCTCCCGGCGTTCCCACCGGTGCGTGTCGGCGTCCACACCGGGCCGGCGGTACAGAGGCAGGGCGAGTGGTACGGGCGGACGGTGAACGTGGCGGCGAGGCTCTGCTCGGCCGCCGCCGGCGGCGAGGCGCTGGTCAGCGAGCAGGCGTGCGGCGCCGCGGCACGGCTGCCCAAGGTCGAGCTCGGCGAGCGGCGGCTGCACTGGCTGCGCAACGTCACCGAGCCGATCGCGGCCCACGTCGCATCGCCGCGGTCGGTGCCGGCGTGCGCGATTGCTCGCCGACTGGGCATGCTGCGGCGATCCGACCTCACCGCCCAGGAGGCGGCGTGAGCCCGATCACCCGCAAGGAGAAGCAGCAGCGCACGCGCGCGAAGCTGATGCGATCGGCGGGCAGGCTCTTCTGCCGCCACGGGCTCGAGCAGGCGTCCGTCGACGACATCGCCCATGACGCCGGCTACACCAAGGGCGCCTTCTACTCCAACTTCAAGAGCAAGGAGGAGCTCTTCCTCGCGATGCTCGACGAGAAGTTCGGCGAGGAGATCGAGCGGATCGAGGCAGCCTTGGAGACCGACGAGACGCCCGACGAGGCCGCGCGGCACGCCGGCGAGGACCTGATCCGCTTCATGCGCTCCGATCCCGAGTGGGAGCGGCTGTACCTGGAGTTCGTCGCCTACGCCGGCCGCAACGATGACTTTCGCCAGGAGCTGCTCACCCGTTGCCGGGCGATGGACGCGCAGCTCGAGGAGGTCTACCGGCGGTGGATGGAGCGGATCGGGATCGAGGCGGCGATCCCGTTGGCCGAGATAACCCGGATGACCTCGATCATGACCCAGGGCTTCCTGATCAGCCAGCAGATCGACCCCGATCTCGGTGAGGAGCTCTACGGGACGATGCTGGCGGCGTTCTCGCTCGGACTCAAGGAGATGTGGAGGGCGCAGGACCCCGAGGCGGTGCGGCGCGCCGAGGAGAGGCTCGGGGTGATGGGGCCAACGGCCAGGGGTCGGGCTTGAGCGTATCGTCGCCGAGGACGAACGGGCAGGGATAGGATGGTCCGCTTGGCAGAGGAGAAGGTCACCTACTGCCGGATCTGCGAGCCGCTGTGCGGGATGGTCGCCACGGTCGAGGACGGGACGGTGACCAGGATGCGTCCCGACGCCGACCACCCGCTCTCCCGCGGCTTCGCCTGCCCGAAGGGGATCGCGATGACCGAGGTCCAGAACGACCCCGACCGGGTCCTGCACCCGCTGCGCCGTCGCGAGGACGGCTCGTTCGAGCGCGTCACCTGGCCCGAGGCCCTGGATGAGGTCGGCGAGCGGCTGGGGCGGATCCGCGGCGAGCACGGCGGGGAGGCGATCGGCTGGTACATGGGCAACCCGTCGGCGTTCTCCTACTCGCATCCGCTCTGGGTGAAGGCCTTCCTCGACGGCGTCGGCTCCCCCCACTGGTACACGGCGAGCTCCCAGGACGTCTCCAACCGCTTCGCCGCGAGCGCCTTCCTCTATGGGTCTGCCTTCCTGCTGCCGATCCCCGACCTCGCGCGCACCGACTTCCTGCTCATGGTAGGCGCCAACCCGCTCGTCTCGCACGGCAGCGTGATGAGCGCGCCGCGGGTCAAGGACGAGCTGCACGCGATCACCGAGCGCGGCGGCCGGGTGGTGGTGGTCGACCCGCGTCGCTCGGAGACCGCGCGGGCCTTCGAGCACGTCGCGGTCCACCCCGACAGCGACGCCTGGCTGCTGCTCTCGCTGCTGCAGGTGATCTTCGCCGACGGGCTGGAGGACGGCGACGCGATCGAACGGCAGGCCAGCGGCGTCGAGGCGCTGCGCGACCTCTGCTCCCCGCACCCGCCCGAGCGGACCGAGGCCAGGACCGGGGTCGCGGCGGCCGAGGTGCGCGCGCTCGCCCGCGACCTCGCCGCCGCCGAGCGCGCCGCCGTCTACGGCCGCACCGGCTCCTGCCTGGGGCGCAACGGCACCCTGGTCGCCTTCCTGCTCGATGCGCTCAACGCCGTGACGGGCAACCTCGACCGCGAGGGCGGGGCGATGTTCGGCGACTCGGCGATCTCCTTCGCCGAGCTGCTCGAGCGCCTCGGCGTCGGGTACGACAACGGCCGCTCGCGGATCGGGGACTTCCCCGAGGTGATCGGGGCGCTCCCCGCGTCGCTGATGGCGAAGGAGATCACCACCCCCGGCAAGGGCCAGATCCGGGCGCTGTTCGTCTCGGCCGGCAACCCGCTGCTCTCGGTGCCGAACGGCGACGAGCTCGAGCGGGCGATGGGCGAGCTCGACCTCTGCGTGGCCATCGACCTCTACGTCTCCGACACGGCCAGGCACGCCGACTTCGTCCTTCCGGCGACCACCTTCCTCGAGCGCGAGGACTTCCCGCTGCCGTTCCTCGACCTGTTCACGACCCCGTTCATCCAGGCGACCGAGGCGGTGGTCGAGCCGCGCGGCGAGGCGCGCCAGGAGTGGGAGATCATCGAGGACATCGCCGGGCGGATCGGCGTCGTCCCCTCGAGCGTCTGGGCGCTGAGGGTGCTGGGCCGCCTCGGCGTAAAACTGTCCCCGCGCCGGCTGGTCGAGCTCGGGATCCGGCTCGGCCCCAAGGGCGACCTGTTCGGGCTCCGCCGCGGCGGCCTGAGCCCGAAGAAGCTTCGCGAGAACCCCCACGGCCTCGTCCTCGCCGAGCACCTGGCCACCGGCGTGCTCCGGAAGAAGATCCGCCACCGCGACGGCCGGGTGCGCCTCGACCCGCCCGAGATCCTCGTCGAGGCCGAGCGGCTCGCCGCTGCCAACGGCCACGATCCGGAGTTCCCGCTGCGGATGATCGGGCTGCGCGAGCTGCGCTCGCACAACTCGTGGATGCACAACGCCCCGCTGCTGATGCGCGGAGGGCGCACCCACGCCGCCCGCGTTCACCCCGAGGATGCCGAGCGCTTCGGGCTCGCCGACGGCAAGCCCTGCCGGATCAGCTCCGCCCACGGCTCGATCGAGATCGAGGCCGCGGTCACCGACGAGGTCAAGCCGGGCACGGTCGCCGTCCCGCACGGCTGGGGCCACCGAGGCGGCGGCTGGACCGTCGCGAACGAGGCGGGCGGCGCGAACGTAAACCTGCTCGCCTCCTCCGACCCCGCCGACCTCGAGCGGCTCGCCGGGATGGCGTTCCTGAACGGGATCCCGATCAGGGTCGAGCCGTGAGAAGCTCGATCGGCCCCGCGGCCCTCGCCCTGCTGGCCTCGTTCGTCGTCGGATGTGGCGGCGATGATGACGAGGGGAGCGAGACCACCGATCCGCAGACGTACACGGCCGCCGTCTGCAGCACGCTCGACGGCTGGATCGAGGCGATTCAGACGGGCGCCGAGGGGGCCACCCAACTTCCCCCCGGGGCGAGCCCGCAAGAGGGCAAGGACTTCATGACGAGCTTCATCGGCGACTCGCTGGCCGAGACGACCTCGGCCCGCGACGCCCTCGCCGACGCCGGGGCACCCGACGTCGAGGGTGGGCAGGAGATCGCGGATGCGCTCGTCTCGGCGTTCGATGACGCCGTCGCGATCTTCGAGCAGGCCGGCGTTGACGCCGAGGCGCTGCCCACCGATTCGCCGCAGGCATTCGACCAGGCCGCGACCGAGATCGGGGACACGACCCAGCAGTCGCTTGAGGAGGCCGCAACCGTGCTCACCGAGCTTGGGGAGAACCAGGAGCTGAACCGCGCCGCCGAGGACACGGCGGAGTGCCAGGACCTGGCGGCGGCCTCGGGCTGAGGCCGCTCAGCGCCGCAGGCGCATCTCGCTGCGAACGGCCGGGAGACCTAGTATCGGCTCGTGCAGATCGGGGTGATCGGACTCGGGCGGATGGGCGCCAACATCGTGCGCCGCCTGATGCGCGACGGTCACGCCTGTGTCGTGTTCGACATCCACGCAGACGCCGTGGCCGGCTTGGCGCGCGACGGAGCGACCGGAGCGGACTCGCTCGACGACCTCGTGGCCAAGCTGGATCCTCCGCGGGCCGTATGGGTGATGGTGCCGGCCGGAGAGGTCACGGAGTCCACCGTGGCCGAGCTCGGCGGCCGGCTCGAGCCCAATGACGTGATCATCGACGGCGGGAACTCCAACTACCGTGACGACATTCGCCGCGCGGCGGAGCTCGGCGAGCGCGGAATCCACTACATCGACTGCGGCACCAGCGGCGGCGTCTTCGGCCTCGAGCGCGGCTACTGCCTGATGATCGGCGGTCCGGACGATGCGGTGGCGAGGCTTGAGCCGATCTTCGCCTCGCTCGCGCCCGGTTTCGAGGCCGCGGCACGCACGCCGGGAAGCCGCGGCGACCCGTCGCCGGCGGAGCATGGCTACCTGCACTGCGGCCCCAGCGGCGCCGGTCACTTCGTGAAGATGGTCCACAACGGAATCGAGTACGGGCTCATGGCCGCCTACGCCGAAGGGCTCAACATCCTCCACAACGCCGACGCCGGCGCGCGCCGGCGGGAGGCGGACGCCGAGACCGCACCGCTCGAGCACCCCGAGCACTACCGCTACGAGATCGACGTCGCCGAGGTCGCCGAGCTCTGGCGCCGCGGCAGCGTGGTTGGGTCCTGGCTGCTCGATCTGATCGCCGCCGCGCTGCACGAGTCGCCGACCCTGGAGGAGTTCGAGGGGCGGGTCTCCGACTCCGGCGAGGGTCGCTGGACCTCGATCGCGGCGATCGAGGAGGGCGTCCCGGCCCCCGTCCTGAGCTCGGCGCTCTACTCGCGCTTCGCCTCGCGCGGGCTCGACGACTTCGCCGGCAAGGTGCTCTCGGCGATGCGCAAGCAGTTCGGCGGCCACGAGGAGAGGCCGGGCTGAGCCCGGATCGGGCCGCGCCCGAGGTCGAGGTCCTCGCCGACGCCGAATCGGCGGCTCGCCGGGCCGCCGAGCTGATCGCCGCCGCCGGGACGGCGATCGCGAGTAAGGGCTCGTTCTCGCTGGCGCTCAGCGGAGGTCACACGCCGCGGCGAATGCTGGCCTTGCTCGATCCCGACGCGCTCGCCGGCGACGCGGTCTCGATCTTCCAGGTCGACGAGCGGGTGGCGCCCGACGGCGACCCGGAACGCAACCTGTCCCAGCTCGAGGCCGAACTTCCCGCCGCAGCGGTCGAACGCCTCCATCCGATGCCGGTGCTCGACCCCGACCTCGACGCCGCCGCGGCCCGCTACGCGGCGGAGCTTCCGGCGAGCCTCGACCTCGTCCATCTCGGGCTCGGGCCCGATGGCCATACGGCATCGCTCGTCCCCGGCGACCCGGTGCTCGAGGTCCGCGACCGCCGCGTCGCGCCGACGGCCGGCGAGTACCAGGGCCGGCGCCGGATGACGCTCACCTACCCGGCGCTCGAGACAGCGCGGCGGGTCCTCTGGCTGGTCACGGGCAGCGACAAACGCGACGCGCTGGCGAAGCTGCTCGCCGGGGATGAGTCGATTCCGGCGGGACGGGTGGTGGGCGCCTCGACGGTCGTGATCTGCGATCGCCTCGCCGCCCCCTCGATCGAAGCGACATAGCTTTCACCTAGGCGGTCGCCCGACTGGTGGCCGCCGACTTGGGCTCGCGCCAGCGGCGCTCGAACGGCAGCCGCCAGCGGTGTGGCGCGATCAGATCACGGATCGGTCCGGGCCCCCACGAACCTCGGGCATAGGGCAGTACCCGCGGGGGGGCATCGAGCAGCGGTGCCGAGACCTCCCACAGGCGCTCGATCCCGACGGCGGTGGTGAAGAGCGTGTGGTCGCCGTTCATCGCGTCGCGGATCAGGCGCTCATAGGCCTCCAGGGTGTCGCCGCCCTGATCGATCTCGACCAGCGAGAACTGCATGCTGAGCTTCTCGAGCAGCATCGCCGGTCCCGGTCGCTTGCCGTAGAAGGAAAGCGAGAGGCGCGAGGACTCGTCAAGGTCGAATGTGAGGTGATCCGGCCCGTAGTCGCCGACCCCCGAGCCGGTGGGGAACATGCTCTGCGGCGGCTCGCGGAAGGCAATCGAGATGATCCGCGCCCCCTCGGCCATCCGCTTGCCGGTGCGCAGGTAGAACGGGACCCCCGACCAGCGCCAGTTGTCGATCTGGCATTCGACCGCGACGAAGGTCTCCGTCTGCGATTCGGGGGCAACTCCCGGCTCGGAGCGATAGCCCTCGTATTGACCGCGCACGACCCGGTCTGTGTCGATCGGCCGCAGCGAGCGGAACACCTTGCTCTTCTCCTCGGCGATCGCCACCGGCGCGAGTGCCGTCGGAGGCTCCATCGCGACGAAGGCGAGCACCTGGAACAGGTGGGTGACCACCATGTCGCGGAAGGCCCCGGTCCCGTCATAGAACTCCGCTCGATCGCTGACCCCTAGCGTCTCCGGCACGTCGATCTGGACGTGGTCGATGTGGTTCCGGTTCCAGATCGGCTCGAACAGCCCGTTTGCGAACCGCAGCGCGAGGATGTTCTGCGCCGCCTCCTTGCCGAGGAAGTGGTCGATGCGGAAGATCTGCGTCTCGTCGAAGACTTCATGGACGATCGCGTTGAGCTCGCGGGCACTCGCCAGGTCGGTGCCGAACGGCTTCTCCATGATCACCCGGGCGCGCTCGGCCAGCCCGGCCTCCCCGAGCAGCCGCACCACCTCGCTGGCGGCAGCGGGCGGGACGCTCAAGTGGTAGAGGCGCCGGGGGGCGTCCCCGAGGTCGCCCTCGGCCCCCGCGACCGTGGCCCCCAGCCCGGTGCCCCCGGCGCTCTGGCTTATGTATCTCAGGCGCGAGGTGAACCGCTCCAGCTCCTCTTGACTGACCGGGCAGCGCGCGAACTCCTCGACGGCCTCGCTCGCGAGCCTGCGAAAGCCGTCGGCATCGAGCTCCGTGCGCGCCGTGCCGACGAGCCTGAACTCGGGCATCAGCCCAGCCTGTGACAGGTGGTAGAGGCCGGGCAGGAGCTTGCGCCGGGCGAGGTCGCCCGTGGCTCCGAAGAGGACGATGACGTGCGGGGCCAGCGGCGGGAGCGCCGCCGTCGAAGCGTCGCGGGGACCCGCCGTTGCCAGCTCCACCGGGCCACGGTAGCGGAGCTGCCAGATTCGGTCGTTGATCTATGGCGAGATCGGCGCGACCCTGATCACCTCGTGACCCCGCCCGATCAACACCTCGCTCACGAGGCTCGGCGGGAACAGTCCGTGCTCGATCACGCCCGGCAGGTCCGCGAGCCGGCTCGCGAGGCGCTGTGGATCGCCGATCTCGCCGAGGTAATCGGCAAGCACGCCGCCGTCAGGGCTCGCCGGCCCCTCGCGGAGCCTCGCTGCGCCGAGCTCGCGGAGGGTCGACGCGAGACCGAAGGCAGAGAGCTCGAGCGGAATCGGCGGAGTGATCTTCCCCACCGGCTTCGAGGAATCGACGATGACGATGAAGCGCTCGGCCGCGGCGGCGACGATCTTCTCCCGTGCGTGTGCGCCGCCGCCGCCCTTGACCAGCCAGCCGTCGGGCGCGACCTGGTCGGCGCCGTCGATCGCGATGTCGAGCCGGTCGAGGCTGTCGGACGGTTCCACCAGCAGGCCGAGCTCGCGGGCGGCGTCGGCGGTTCGCGGCGAGGTGGCGACACAGCGGATGTCCAGTTCGCGCTCGGCCAGCGCGGGAAGCAGGTGGCCCACGGTGCTCCCGGTGCCGAGCCCGACCGCCATGCCGGAGGCGACCAGCTCGGCCGCGCGCTGCGCGGCGAGCCGCTTCTCGTCCTCGGCGTTCGCGCGCGGGTCCACAACGCCGGAGAGTAAGCGCGATGCACGCGATGACTACGATCGGCGAGCAGATGCAAACGGCCGCGACCGCAACCGACATCGAGCGGCTGAGCGTCAACACGATCCGGACGCTGAGCATCGACGCCATCGAGCGGGCGAACTCGGGCCATCCGGGCACCCCGATGGCGCTCGCGCCCGCGGCGTACACGCTCTGGCAGCGGTTCCTGCGGTTCGACCCCGAGGAGCCGATCTGGCCGAACCGCGACCGGTTCGTGCTCTCGGTCGGCCACGCGTCGATGCTGCTCTACTCGTTGCTCCACCTGAGCGGGGTGAGGGCGGTCGACCCCGACTACGAGGTCCTCGGGCGCCAGTCGGTGACGCTCGACGACATCAAGGCGTTTCGCCAGCTCGACTCGAAGGCCGCCGGCCATCCCGAGTACCGCTGGACGTCGGGCGTCGAGTCGACCACCGGTCCGCTCGGCCAGGGGGTCGCAACCTCGGTCGGGATGGCGATCGCCGGCAAGTGGCAGGCGGCGCACTTCAACCGCCCGGGCTTCGAGCTCTTCGACTACGACGTCTACGTGTTCTGCAGCGACGGCGACCTGATGGAGGGCGTCTCGCACGAGGCGGCCTCGATCGCCGGCCACCAGCGGCTCGACAACCTCTGCTGGGTCTACGACAACAACCACATCTCGATCGACGGGCGCACCGAGATCACCTATGAGGACGACGTCGCGGCGCGGTTCATGGGCTACGGCTGGCACGTGATGCGGGTGGGCGACGCAAACAACCTCGCCCTGATCGAGGGCGCATTCGAGCGCTTCCGCCGCAACCGCGACCGCCCGACCCTGATCGTGCTCGACAGCCACATCGGCTACGGCTCCCCGAAGCAGGACACCGCCGCCGTGCACGGGGAGCCGCTCGGCGAGGACGGGGTCCGCGAGACGAAGCGCTTCTACGGCTGGCCCGAGGACGCCGAGTTCCTCGTCCCCGAGGGCGTGCGCGAGCACTTCGAGGAGGGGATCGGGGCTCGGGGCCGGGCGCTGCGCGAGGAGTGGGAGAGCCTGCTCGACGGCTACCGGCGCGAGCACGGCACGCTCGAGCGGCAGATCGGCGCGCTTCAGCGGCGCGAGCTGCCCGACGGCTGGGACCGCGACATCCCCTCCTTCGAGGCCGACCCCAAGGGGCTCGCCACCCGCAAGGCCTCGAACCAGGTCCAGAACGCGATCGCCGC
>JBOGZD010000061.1:0-18136 GCA_050697155.1 Solirubrobacterales bacterium
TTCAGGTCAGCTCGCTCACCAAGCGGTTCGGTGACCTGGTGGCGGTCAAGGACCTGACGTTCTCGCTCGAGCGTGGCACCGTCACCGGGTTCCTGGGCCCGAACGGCGCCGGCAAGACGACCACGCTGCGGCTGGTGCTTGGGCTCGCCGAGCCGACAGCCGGCGAGGCGCGGGTATTCGGCCGCCGCTACCGCGAGCTCGACCATCCCGCGCGCCAGATCGGAGCGGTGCTTGAGTCGAACGACTTCCATCCCGGCCGCTCCGGGCGCGACCATCTGCGCGCCCTCGCTCTGGCGGCGGAGCTCTCCGCGAGCCGTATCGAGGAGGCGCTCGAGCTCGTCGAGTTGCGCCCCGTCGCAAGTCGGCGGGTGAGGACCTACTCCCTGGGCATGCGCCAGCGGCTCGGCCTGGCTGCCACGCTGCTCGGGGACCCAGAGCTGCTCGTCCTCGACGAGCCGGCGAACGGCCTCGATCCCGCGGGCGTCCACTGGCTGCGAACGTTCCTGCGGCGCTTCGCGGCGGAGGGCGGCACGGTCTTCGTCTCGAGTCATGTGCTCGCCGAGATCGCCCAGACCGTCGACCACGTCGTGATCATCGACCGGGGTCGGCTGGCGGCGATCGCGCGGCTCGATGAGCTCGAGGGCCGCGGCGAGAGCCTCGAGAGCACCTACCTCGAACTGACCGCCGGAGGCGCGCCGTGAGGGCCGAGCTGCGCGCGGAGCTGCTCAAGCAGCGCTCGATCCCGACCACGGGTGGCCTCTTCGCGGCGATGCTCGGCCTCGTCCTGCTCGCCGTGGTACTCCACGGAGTCGGCCTCCCCGCGGGGGACCTCGCGGTTAGCGACAACCAGTTGATGGTCTTCGGGCGAGGTGAGTTCCTGGGCGCCCTGTTCGCCGCTCTGCTCGGGGCGATGTCGGTCACGGGGGAGATCCGCCACGGCACGATTCGCCCGACCTTCCTCGTGAGCCCCGGGCGAACTCGCGTCGTTGCGGCGAAGGTCGGGGTCGGCGCGCTGGTCGGTGGCGGTTTCGGCCTCGCCGCGTCAGCACTCGCGGCGGGTGTGGGCGTCGCGATGCTTGGCGCGCGCGGGATCGACCTCCAGCTCGACGCCGGTGACTACGCGCTGCTCGTCGCGGGAGGCACGGCGGCATCGGCGTTGTGGGCCGCGATCGGCGTGGGAGTGGGTGCCCTCGTACGCGACCAGGTGCCGACGCTGATCGGCATCTCCGCGTGGATCCTTTTCGTCGAGGGGCTCTTCGGGGGGAACCTCGCCGAGGTCAGCAAGTTCGCGCCGGGGACGCTGGGGATGGCCGTCAGCGGCCAGGACCCGGACGCGCTGCTCGCCCCGGCGATCAGCCTGCTCCTGCTCGCCGTCTACGCCGCGGCCGCGGCCGCCGCCGGATGGCTGGCGACGACTCGCCGCGACGTGGCCTAGGCCGTGCTTCACCCCGCCAGACCGCCGCCGACACAGGCAGAAGGAGGAACCCAAGCAGATGTTCTACCTCCAGTACCTGTTCGCTGAGCTTCGCCGCCGACCGGGGCGAACGGCGCTCACCGCGCTCGGCCTCGCGGTCGGGGTCGGCCTGGTGGTCATCGTCGGCGCCCTGTCCGCGGGCCTCGACGATGCCCAGGACAAGGTGCTCGAGCCGCTCACCGGCGTCGGCACCGACCTCTCGGTCAGCCGACCGATCGCGGTGCCGGATGCCGAGGGGTCGGCGGGCGCATCCGGCGATCCCTTCAATCAGCTCTCGCCGCGTGAGCAGCGCCAGCTCGAGCGCGAGAACCGGGGCCACGACGCCGCCTTCAACTACTCCGAGCTCGGCGAGCCGGGCGAGCGCTTCTCGGAGGAGACCCTCCTCACGACCAACCTCAGCGTGCCGGCCGCCGAGGTGGCGGAGATCCGCGAGCTCGACGGCGCCGGGGACGCCTCCGGGAGCCTCACCCTGAGGGCCCTCCTCGTCGAGGGCGAGGTCCCGGCGGGCAAGGTGGTCGACCCGCATGGACCCGGTGCCGGCATCGAGTTCTCCGACCGGACGGTCTCCGGTGTCGACGTGCGAAAGCCCAACCTGGCCACGATGACGCCCGACCAGGTCACCACGGGTAGCTACTTCGCCGACCGCCCCGCGGGGGCGCGCAGCGAGGCGGTGGTCGATCTCGCCCTGGCTCGCCAGGACGGCATCGAGGTCGGCGACGAGGTGTCGGTCTCCGGCGCTGCATTCAAGGTTGTGGGTCTCGCCGCGGCCCCGCTCGGCGGCGATGCGTCCGACGTCTACCTCGAGCTCGGGCGGCTCCAGAGGCTCGCGGACCGCGCGGGACGGGTCAATCGCATCCAGGTTCGCGCCACCTCCTCCGAGGCGGTGGCGGGCCTCTCCGAGCGGATCGAGGCGCGGATCGATGGCGCCGACGTCGTCACGGCCGCGGACCTTGCCGACCGCGTCGGCGGTTCCCTCACCGACGCCGAGAGCCTCTCCTCGAAGCTCGGCACGGCGCTCGCGATCGTCGCCCTGCTGGCGGCGTTCCTGATCGCCACGCTGCTCACACTGTCCAGCGTCCAGAAGCGAACCCGCGAGCTCGGCACCCTGAAGGCCCTCGGCTGGCGCCAGCGTCTCGTCGTCCGGCAGGTAACCGGCGAGTCCCTCGTGCAGGGAGCGTTCGGCGGGCTCCTCGGAGCCGCGATTGGGATCGCCGGGGCGGCGGTCATCGACGCGATCGGCCCCACCCTCGAGGCTTCCGTGGAGCAGTCAGGCGGCGGCCTCGGGCCGTTCGGCCAGGGCAACATCGCCTCGGGCACCACCGACGTCGTCCTCGGGGCCCCCGTGGACCCGGCCCTCTTGGCTCTTGCGATCGTCCTCGCGATCGTCGGCGGCCTGCTTGCGGGCGCCGCCGGTGGATGGCGAGCGGCGCGGCTACGCCCCGCGGAGGCGCTTCGGAGCACCGAGTGAGGCGCGATGACCTGCGAGCAAGAGAGGAGACGATGAGCGAAGTAAGCGAGATCACCCCCAGCTACGAGCTGGAGGCGGCGAGCCGGTCCTTCAGTGAGGGCTCGGCGCGGGTCGTGGCTCTGGACGCCCTCGACCTCACGATCAAGCGCGGCGAGTTCGTCGCGGTCTTCGGACCCTCGGGCTCGGGGAAGACGACCCTGCTTCAGCTCCTGGGGGCTCTCGATCGACCGAGCGGCGGGTCGATCCGCTTCGAGGGCCAGCCGCTGGAGCAGCTCGGGGACTCCGCGCTGGCCGAGTTGAGGCTGCGCGGGATCGGTTTCATCTTCCAGCAGTTCAACCTGATCCCGACCCTGAACGCCGCCGAGAACGTCGAGGCCGCCCTGGCGCCCATGGAGATGTCGCGGGTGGAGCGGCGGGAAACGGCCGGGAAGCACCTCGAGGCGGTTGACCTCGCCGCGCGCGCCCGTCACCTCCCGACCCAGCTCTCGGGCGGCGAGCAGCAGCGGGTGGCGATCGCCCGCGCCCTGGCGCGCTCGCCGCGCGTCGTGCTCGCCGACGAGCCGACCGGCAACCTCGACACCACCAACGGCGAGATGGTCATGGAGCTGCTGGCGCGTTTGCACTCGGAGCTCCAGATCACGCTGGTGCTGGTCACCCACGACGAGTGGATCGCCGAACGCGCCGACCGCGTGCTGAGACTCGCCGACGGGCGATTGGTCAACGACTCCGGCGGCCAGCCGGCCGAAGAGGTGGCGCAGTGATGCGCGCCCGAATGCTCGTCATCCTCGTCCTGGCGCTGGTCACCATCGCCCTCACGCTCGCTGCATGCGGCGGCGGCGATGACGAGGAGACCACGACGGTACCCGCGCCGACGGAGTCTCCGAGCGGGAGCGCCGCCCCGCCGAGCCTGAGCGCGTTCCCGCCCGAGTTCTTGGACTGCCTCGCCGACCAGGGGATCGACCTCGAGTCGGTCACCGACGTCTCGGCGGTGATCCATTCCCCCGAGGGAAACCGGTGCTTCGACGAGCTCCACGGAGGATGATCGCTGCCCCTGCGCCTCTCTCCCACGGCCTGGTGTGGCTTCGAGCCGAGGACGCAAAATCGGATGGCTGATCCGATCGCGGTGACAATCCGGTTCAGCGGCGATCCCGGCGATCTGCTCGAGCGCTTCGAGCGGGCACGCCAGATGTGGATCGAGGCGCAGGAGGACGAATACGAGCGGCCGGTCTTCTATGCGGCCTGCAGGACGGACGAGGGGATCGCGATCGTCAACGTCTGGGAGAACGCCGCGGCGCACAGAGCCTTCGGTCAGGGGCTGCACGCTCATATCGACGCGTTGGGTTTGAGCCCGCCGGTTCAGATCGAGCGCATGCGGATCGAGCGGCTCGGCTGGGGCTGAGCCCGGGCCAGTGCTCGCTCGATCATCGCGCCTCCGGAGGCGAGCGATCCCTGAGCCAAGTGACAAGCGTCCAGGTCGCCCCGGCGATGATCGCGGCGTCGCCGAGCCCGAGCAGGACATGGGCAACGTTCGGGTCGACCTCGTTGGCGTGGGCGATGAAGTGCCAGACCGTGACCGGCAGGTATACGGCCGATGCTCCGAGAAGGAGGGCAAGCGCAGGGTGGCGTTGCTCGGGGTTCAGCCTGACGAAGGCCAGCACGGTCGCCGCCAGCACGACCAGGAAGCCGATCCAGAGCAGCCAGTGGGCCTCGAACTGCTGCGAGGTACCCTCGAACTCGTCGTGCGTCGCGTGCCAGCGCTGATCGAGCACGATCCCGGCAATGAAGAGCAGCGCACCGATCCACAGGCCTCGCAGATACGGTGTTGCTCGCGCGCCCACGACCGCGAGCGAGCTAGCCGACCGCGCGAAGCGTCGGCCTCGCGTCCTCCGGCTCCTCCCAGCGAACCCGGTAGGCGCGCTGGCGACCTCGGATTCCCTTGAGCTGAAGCGCTCCGGCGTCCTCGAAGGGGATCTCCCCGGCGCTCCCGACGAGATCTCGAACGATCGAGGAGGCGAGGATCTCGCCGCCCGCGGCCTCGTCTCCCAGCCTCGCGGCGAGGGTGACGCTCCGCCCGTAGAAGTCGTCGCCCTCGCGGATCGCCTCGCCGGTGTGAAGGCCGATCCGGACCCGGAGCGGCTCGCCGAGCGCGCCGTCTCCACTCGCGAGCTTGCGCTGCATCTCAACCGCGCACTCGAGCGCGCGCCGGGCGCTGGGGTAGGCGATCATGAATCCGTCGCCCTGGGCCTTGACCTCGTAGCCGCGGTGCTCGCGGACGCAGTCGCGGACGATCGAGTTGTGGGCGCGCAGCACCTCGATCCAACGCCGGTCGCCGAGGCGCTCGTTGATCGCGGTCGAGCCCTCGATGTCGGTGAACAGGATCGTCACCGTGCCGTCGGGCGCGGTCGCCCTCCTCACGTCGGGGCGCTCGTCCTCGACCCAGGAGAGCACGCGGTAGATCGCGCTTTGACGGCGAAGCCGCGCCATCGCGCGCCGGGCCCGTGGGCTTCGCTGCAGCCGGTTGCCGACTCTCGGCAGCACGACCATCGCCGCGCCCATCATCACGATGCAGCCGAGGACGGCGAGTACGGTCAGCAGCACCTCCATCTCAGAACCTCCTAGCCACCCGGTCCGGCCCTCTCATCATTACCCGCGGGCTTGCGGGCGGCAACCCGCTCGACGATCCCCCACTTCGCGCGCTCGACGCGCTCGAGCTCAAAGCCCTCCGCCCCCAGGTGGTCGAGCGGCTCGCGAACCAGGTGGTCGGCCTCAACGCGCACCGCGAGCGGATCGAGCAGCCGCTGACCGACCCGCACGGGCAACGACGGGCTGCGGACGTGCTCGAGCAAGAGGAAGCGCCCGCCCGGGCGCAGGACGCGGTAGACCTCCCGCACGGCCTGGCGATCGTCGGGGATCGTGCACAGGCCTAGCGTGCAGACGACCGTGTCGAAGCTCTCGTCGGCGAAGTCGAGGGCCTGGGCGTCGCCTTGGCGCAGGTCGGCACCGTGGCCCAGGTCTTGCGCGCGCTGCCTCGCGATCGCCAGCATCTCGGGGCTGAGCTCGATCCCGGTGACGCGGACCGCGCGCGGGTAGTGAGGGAGGTTGCGCGCCGTGCCGGCGGCGATCTCGAGCACATCGCCCTGCGCCTGCGAGCAGACCCATTCGCGGCCGTCGCCGAACAGGAGCCGCCGAAGAAGCCGATCCGGCGGTCATAGCGAGGCGCCGTCTTGTCCTGGATCCGGCGGACGCGCTCCGTCTCGGCTGCAGCATCGGTCCTGGGGCCCATCGTTCGACTCCGGCCTACCCCCGTCGTGCCAGGAGTGCGCGACGGGAGAGGACGAGGGCGCCGACCGCAAGCGCGATCGGCCCGCCGACCATCGCCGCCATGCAAGCGGCGGCGAGCAGGATCGGCAGCTGGGGCGCCGGCTCGACCTGCCAGGAGAGGATGAGCAGCAGGGCAAGCGCCGCCAGCGCGAGGGCGCTGCGACCGGCCAGCGAGCCCGGCAGCCGCCATTGCCCCGCCTCGGGATCGCCGATCAGGTGGTCGACCCGCTCGGGCGCGATCGCCACCACCGGCGCCGACCTTGGCCCCGCCTCGCCGAACTTGAGCAGCGCGGAGGCGAGCGGGCCGCGCCGCTCGAGGTCCCGGACCGCCGCCTCGTCGGCCGCCAGCTCCCCGATCGCCTCATAGCGCTCGCTGATCCGCCGCAGCAGGGGGATGAAGAAGAGGGCCGCCGCAAGCGCTCGCGCCACGAGCAGCCGCAGGGGATCGCGGCGCCGGGCATGGTGGCGCTCGTGAGCCACCACGGCACGCAGCTCGTCGGGGTCGAGTCGCTCGAGGGCTCCGCGGCTGAGGTACATCCGCGGCCTCAGGTAGCCGGCGCAGAACGCCGTCGGGGCCGCGGAGTCGATGACCCGGCAGGGCTCGTCTGCAATCCGCACCCCCTCTGCCGCGACCGGAAGCGCCGCCAGGTACCGGCGGCTCGCCCGCACCTGCCGCACGGCGGACCGCAGCCCGAGCGCGAGCGACACGGTTGCGAGCCCAGTGGCGCCGAGGGTGAGGAGAGCGGCCGGACCGCCGGCCGCGATCCAGCGGTCGCAGGCCGTGGCGATCGCCGCGGCCGATGGCATGCGCAGGTCGAGTCCGGCGAGCGCGAGCACACCTGCGCCGAGAACGAGAGCGAGCCCGATGCCCGCCAGCGCGAGATGGACCCGGTAGAGCCGGCTCGCGTGCCGGTCGCGCATCAGGACTCCTCGGCGAGCCGGCGAAGCTCGCGCCGGCGATCGACGTCGAGGCTTTCGAGCTGGCGGGCGAAGTGCGCCAGGGCGACGTCGCCGTAGTCGGCGACGAGCCCCTCGACCTCGGACCGCGCGCGTGCCTCGAGGTACTCCTCGCGGCTGAGAAGCGGCCGATAGACGTCGCCCTTGCCGACCCGCCTGCGGGTCAGAAGCCCCTTGCGGTCGAGGCGGGCCATGATCGTCATGATCGTCGTGTAGGCGCGCTGCTTGGGCCCGCGGTTGAGCGCTTCGAGGACCTCGCGCACCGTGACCTCGTCGTGGCGCCAGACCTCGTCCATCACCTCCGCCTCGAGCTCGTGTAGCGCGGGCGGCGCGGCGCTCTTCTTCCGGCGCGCCATCTGCCTCAGATCCTAGGTCCGGAGCCGACGATCAGGCGTGGCGCGTGGCGCTCGGACGCCCTCGCCCGCGCCTCGCTCCGCGCCCTCCCGCCGCCCGATCTCCGACTCGAGCCGTTCCTTCTCCGCCCGGAGCTCGGCGACCGGACGTGAGTCGGGTTCCTCCTTGGGGCGCGCGGCGTCCTTGTCGCCGCCCATCATGCCCATCCCCTTGCCCATCATCAGCATCATCGCCACCATCATCAACGGGCAGGCGAGGACGGGGATCAGCCACAACAGGTTCTCCATCGGACGCCTCCTTGACTCGATCGTCCTTGTGAGACTACCCATCTCCGATGGTGTGTAGTAGTACATCCATCACACAACGGTCGCCTTGTCGGTGGGTGTGCGGGCAGTCGTCGCTAGCGCTGCGGGCGCTGCGCGCCTCCGGTCAGGGAGCCGACCACCTTCCCCGTCTTCGCCGCGCGCGCCCCGGCGTCGAGTTGCTCCTCGGTGACGACGCCGATCACGTGGCCGACGACGCGTCCGCGTCTGCTGACGAAGTAGGTCTCGGGAATGCCCGTCGCGCCGTACGCCTGCGCCGTCGCCTTGTCGGGCTCGCGGACGTTCGGGTAGCGGATATCGAACTCCTCGATGAAGTCGAGAGCGTCGTCGGTCACGTCCTGCATGTTGAGGCCGAGGTAGAGCACGCCGCGCGGACCGTGCTCGCGCCAGCCGGTGGCGAGGATCGGCGCCTCCTCGCGGCAGGGAATGCACCACGAGGCCCAGAAGTTGAGCACGAACGGCGTCCCGCGGAGCTCGGCCAGCGAGAGGCGGTCGTCGGCGAGCGCCGGCTCGAGCTCGCGGCCGAGGCCTCTGGGCAGCTTGCCCCGTGTCAGGACCTCGAGCTCGAACTCGGGAGCGAGCGGCGCCTCCCCCTTGGCGAGGTCCGCGTCGATGGTCGTGTCGGCGCCCTCGCTCAGGAGCCCGTAGGCGAGGAGCGAGAGGACCGCCGCCACCGCGACCAGCGAGAGGAGGCGGGTCAGCATGCTTCCCCGCCCCGCCCCGCCCCGGCTCCCGCGTCCGTGCTCACGTCGGCTGAGTCCGGGCGGGGCAACCTCCTATGCAGTGTAGTATCGGGGCCTCTGACGAGCCTCCGCGTCAAGCTCGGGTACCTGCGCCCGCTGGCCGTCGCGGCGATCGCCTCGCTGTGGCTGGCCGCCTGCGGTGAGGAGAACGGGGACGGCGCCACGGGCGCCGGCGGCGAGGGCCTGGTCCATGTCCACGGGCTCGGGGTCAACCCCGCGGACGGCGCCCTGTTCATCGCCACCCACACCGGCCTCTTCAGCTCGCCCGATGGCGCGAGCAGCGCCGAGCGGGTCGACGAGCAGTTCCAGGACACGATGGGCTTCACCGTCGTCGGCCCCGACCACTTCCTGGCCTCCGGCCACCCCGCTCCGGGCGAGGACCGCCCGCCCAACCTCGGCCTGATCGAATCGACCGACGGCGGACGGAGCTGGAGGGAGGTCTCGCTCGCCGGCGAGGCCGACTTTCACGTTCTGCGCTTCGCCCACGACCGCGTCTACGCCTACAACAGCCTCGCCGGCGAGCTGATGCTGAGCGACGACGGCGGCGGGAGCTGGACCGGGCGTCGTCCACCCGCACCGGTGATCGACCTGGCGGTCGATCCCGACGATCCCGAGCGCATCCTCGCCTCGACCGAGGCGGGCCTCGCCCTCGGCGAGGATGACGGGCGCCGCTGGCGCCGGCTGCCCGGCGACGTCGGGCTCCTGGCCTGGCCGGAGCCCCGTCGCCTCTACCTGGTCAACGCCAGCGGCGAGGTCCAGGTGAGCGAGGACGGCGGCGGGCGGTGGGGGCCCGTCGGCGACATCGGCGGGCAGCCGGCGGCGTTGGCCGCGGTTGGGGCGCGGGAGCTCTACGCCGCCCTCGCCGACGGCACCGTGCTCCGGTCAACGGACGGCGGCGCCTCGTGGGAGGTTCGCTCCTCCCCTTGACCGCGGCGGATCACCGAGTCCGGCTTATCCCGGCCGCAACTGCCCCGTCGACTCCGGCGGATCCCAGCCGCGCAGCCGGTTGGCATTGAGGACCACCGACAGAGAGCTCATCGCCATTGCGGCGGCGGCCATCACCGGGCTGAGCTGCAGGTCGAGGAACGGATAGAGGATCCCGGCCGCGATCGGGATCCCGGCGGTGTTGTAGGCGAAGGCGAAGAACAGGTTCTGGCGGATGTTGCGCATCGTCGCGCGGCTGAGAGTGAGCGCCGTCACCGCGCCGCGAAGCTCGCCCGAGACCAGGGTGATGTCCGACGCTTCGATCGCGACGTCGGTTCCGGTGCCGATCGCGATCCCGACGTCGGCCTGGGCCAGCGCCGGGGCGTCGTTGATCCCGTCGCCGACCATCGCCACCACCCTGCCCTCCTCCTGCAGGCGCCGGATCTCGACCGCCTTGTCCTCGGGCAGGACCTCGGCCATGACTCGCTCGATCCCGACCTGGCGCGCGATCGCCTCCGCCGTGCGGCGGTTGTCGCCGCTGATCATCGCCACCTCGAGCCCGAGCGCCCGCAGGGTCCCGATCGCTTCGGCCGAGTCCTCCTTGATGGTGTCTGCCACGGCGATCACCCCGGCCGCCCGGCCGTCTGCCGCGACCAGGATCGCCGTCTTGCCCGCGGCCTCGAGCTCGGCGGCCGTCGCAGCGAGGGGTTCGGCGGAGATCCCCGCCTCATCGAGCAGCCGTCGCCTGCCGATCAGGACCTCCCTGCCCTCGACCCGTGCCCGGATGCCCTTGCCGGTCGCCGAGTCGAACCCCGATGGCTCGGCCAGCTCGACCCCGCGCTCCTCGGCGCCGCGGACGATCGCCGCGGCGAGCGGATGCTCGGAGGAGCGCTCGGCCGAGGCGGCGAGCCGCAGCAGCTCCCGCTCGCCGAGGTCACCGGCGGGCACGACGTCGGTCAGGGACGGCTCGCCGCGGGTGATCGTCCCCGTCTTGTCGAGGACGAGCGCGTCGAGGCGCTGGGCCGTCTCCAGGGCCTCGGCGGAGCGGATCAGCGTCCCGCTCTCGGCGCCCTTGCCGGTGCCGACCATAATCGACAGCGGGGTGGCGAGGCCGAGCGCGCACGGGCAGGCGATGATCAGCACCGCGACCGCGCTCACCAGCGCGAAGGTCAAGGCCGGCTCCGGGCCGAAGTTGAACCAGACGACGAAGGTGGCGATCCCGACGAAGATCACCGCCGGCACGAAGTAGCTGGCGACGAGATCGGCGAGCCGCTGGATCGGGGCCTTCGAGCTCTGCGCCTCCTCGACCAGCCCGATGATCTGGGCGAGCATCGTCTCGCGGCCGACCCTCGTGGCGCGGAAGCGGAAGGCACCGGTCTGGTTGAGCGTCGCCCCGATCACCTCATCGCCGACGTCCTTCGCAACCGGAAGCGACTCCCCGGTGACCATCGACTCGTCGATGGTGGAGCGGCCGTCTGTGATCTCGCCGTCGACCGGCACCTTCTCCCCGGGGCGCAGGGCGACGATATCGCCGGGCGCGACCTGCTCGACCGGGACCTCCTCCTCGGTGCCGTCACGGAGCACCCGGGCCGTCTTCGCCCGCAGGCCGAGGAGCTTGCGGATCGCCTCTCCGGTCCCGGCACGGGCGCGGGCCTCGAACAGCCTTCCGAGCAGGATCAGGGTGAGGATCACCCCGACGACCTCGAAGTAGACCGCGCGCAGGTCCGCCGGCAGAAGGCCCGGGGCGACGGTGACGACGAGGCTGTAGAGGAAGGCGGCGCTGGTCCCGACGGTGATCAGCGTGTTCATGTCCGCGGTGCGGTTTCGCAGCGTAAGCCAGCCGGTCCTGTGGATCGGCCAGCCGGCGTAGAGCATCACCGGCGCGATCAGGGCGAGCTGGAACCAGTGATCGGAGAGGAAGCCGGGCAGATCCTCGATCCCGAAGACATCGGCGGCCATCACCGGGACCAGAACCGGGATCGTGAGCAGGGCCGAGATCAACACCCGGCGACTGAGGTCGGCGATCTCCGCCCGGCGGGCGGCGGCTTCCGTGTCCTCGGTCTCCGCCGAGCCGGGGTCGCGGCGCTCCTCGACCCGATAGCCGGCCTCGGACACGGTGGCCTTGATCGACTCTGTGTCGGTGCGGTCGGGGTCGTAGGTGACCGTGACTCGCTCGGCGCTGTAGTTGACGTCGACCCCGGCGACGCCGGGAAGGCGATCGACGGCCGTCTCGATGTTGCGCACGCAGGTCGGGCAGGTCACTCCGTCGGCGCGGAGGCCGAGCTCGACCCTGCTCAGCTGTCCGACCTCGAGCCTCGGACCGACGCCCACGGCTCGGGCGACCTCATGGGTGTGCGCCTCGGCGTCGGCTTTGCCAAGGGGAGCGCCACCGGCCGGGGCCGACGACCCCCCGTCGCCTGATGCCGGCTCCACCAGGAGCTCGCCGTGGACCATGTTCATCCCGCAGGCGAAGGCGAAGCGACCCGAGCGCTCGGGAGCCAGCTCGACCGCGGTTCGTTGGAAGGCCGGCAGGCGCTTGCCGATCCGGAAGTCGGGGAAGACGACCCGCTCGGTGCACTCGCCGGATTCCTGGCGGTCGAAGACGAGTCGCAGGGGCACGCCCTCGCGAACCCGGATCACATCCGGGGCGTAGCCGCCCTTGACCCGGATCTCGACCTCCTGGATCTCGTCACGGAGCTCGGCCTCGCCGGCCCGCCTGGGCCCGAAGAAGAACCAGGCCAAGAGCGCGATCGAGAGCGCGCCCCCGCCCGTGACCAAGACCTCAGCGATGCCCATCGTGCCTCCTTCGACCCGTCGCGCGGCCAGAGGATCTCAGCCGGATCGCAGGCCGCGCGTGAATCGCGCGTCGTCGTCCTATGGTCAATAGTAGATAGCGCCCTCCGCTCGCGCGCGACTCGCTCACCCGTGGCCACCATCACCATCACCATCGATCCCGAGATCACCCTCGGCCCGCTGACGGTCACCTGGCACGGGCTGATGATCGCGGTCGGCGTCGTCGCCGGCGGCTGGATGGCCACCGTCTACGCGCGCGAGCGAGGGCTGGAGCGCGAGCGGGTCGTCGACCTGATCGCGATCGTCGCCGTCGCCGGGATCCTCGGCGCACGGCTCTTCTACCTTGCCGAGCACGGGGAGCTCCTGCGACCGAGCCAGTGGCTCGGGACATTCGGCTTCTCCATCTACGGCGCGGTGATCCTCGGGCCACTGGCGGCGGTCGCCTACCTGCGTTGGCGAGGGCTCGGCATCCGCTACCTGGACGCGCTCGCCGCCGGGTTTCCGCTCGGGTTGCTGGTCGGGCGGGTCGGCGACCTGATCAACGGCGAGCACTTCGGGCCCGCGTCGGACCTTCCCTGGGCGCTTCGCTACACCCACCCCGACGCCCTGACGCCGAGCCCGGACGTCGCCTACCACCCCGGCGGCCTCTACGAGATGGCCCTCGGGCTGGCGATGCTGGCCGTGATCTGGCCGCTTCGCCACCGCTTCCGGCGCCCCGGGCTGCTGTTCTGGGCGGTGATCGCGCTCTACAGCGCCGGGCGCTTCGCGATGTTCTTCTATCGCTCGGACAGCGACCAGGTCGCCCTCGGCCTCAACGGCGCCCAGTGGACCAGCCTCGCGCTGCTCGCGCTCGCCGTCCTCGCCGTCTGGCTCATCTTGCGCCGCACCCGAACGGCAGTGGAAGCCGGCACCCTCGCGGGCCGACCGGCCGCCGGCTCATGAGCCGGATCGCCCGGATCGCCTCTACGGCGCTCGTCACCGCCGGGCTGGTCGTGCTGCTCGACGTCGGGATCACGCTGGCTTGGGGAGAGCCGGTCTCGACCCTCCGGGGCTGGCTTGGACAACGCGAGGCCAGCCGGGAGCTCGAGCGCCTGGAGCGCGAGTTCCGCCCGGCCTCGGATGCTCCCCTCGATCGCCGCGAGATCGGCCGCTCTGCCGATCGCCTCGCCCGCGAGGCCGAGCGGGGTGAGGCGATCGGCCGGCTGACGATCGCCGCGATCGACCTCAACATCGTGGTCGTGGAGGGCACCGATACCGAGAGCCTGCGGAAGGGCCCCGGCCACTACCCCGAGACCGCGTTCCCCGGCCACCCGGGAACCGTCGCCGTCGCCGGCCATCGCACCACCTACCTGGCCCCGTTTCGGCACATCGACGAGCTCGGCCGCGGCGATGAGGTGACGCTGGAGATGCCGTATGCCACGTTCACCTACCGGTTCGAGAATCAGCGCATCGTCGATCCCTCGCAGGTTGGGGTCGTCCGCGACGTGGACCACGATCGCCTCGTCCTCACCGCCTGCCACCCGCTCTACAGCGCGGCGCAACGGATCGTCGTCTTCGCGCGCCTCGTCGATGTCGCGCCGCCCACCGGAGTCGGGGGCGACAGTTCCGCCGGTCCGGCAAGACGGACCGCGGAGGAGATCGAACCCCCCGGTCCCGGCCCTGCGCTGGCCGGGATCGGCGGACTCGCGGGGATCGCGGCGCTGATGTGGTTCTTCGGCGGGGGTCGGCGGGCGTTTCCACCGCCCGTGTAGCTGCTTCCCGGCGCTTACATCTGCCGAGATGACGCCGGCCGGCGTCGCGCCCTGGCATGCGCTCGACGTGATGGCCACGCTGCACCTTGAGTCGCGGTGGCTTCCTAACTACTTCCGGGCCGGCGGCTGGGTTGTAGGGCGCGTACGCTGCGGTCGCGTGGCCCCGCCCGCCCCCGCCAGCGTGGCTGCCGCGAGAGCGGCGGCGGAGACGATCCCCGTGAGGCCGATCGCCCCGCCGAGGGCGATCGATCCTGCGGTGAGCCCGAGCATGAGGCGGTTGCGGCTGAGGAGGCCGAGCGCAACCGCTCCGCCCCAGATGGCGCCCGCCCCCCAGGCCGCCCTCCTACAAGCCCGCACAGGCGGCCATGTTCCCGCTGCTGGCCCGCGCTGCTGGCGCTGGAGCGAGAGGCCTTCGTCGAGGCCGTCACTGGCCTCCCGCACAGCAAGCGAGCCGCCGACGCCCCAGCCGCTGAGAGGCTGGCAGGGGTCGCGTGACCTCGACGCCACGGAAGTACTCGAGAGCCGGTAGTGGTAGGCGCAGCGCGTTGGCCGCCAGCCCCTCGCCCTTCGCGAGCGCGCCGGCGCCAGTCTCGGGGTCGTCCGGTCCTGTGCCGCGGCGGCCGCGCCTCAGATTGACCGACGAAACCCCGAGGAGACCAATCGGCTGAGGGCACCCGTCGGAGCGACGTCGGTTGTTCTGACGGAACGGCGACCGACCGGCGCGCGGCTTCGGACAGCCTCGCCGCTGTCCGAGTTGCAGCGGGGTGGGAAGGAGTCAGAGACCGATGGAACGCAACGACGTCGCGACGAGCGCTGACCAACCCGCAGGGGAGCCCCGCCGTATCGGGATCTTCCTGTTCGATGTGATGGAGGAGATCGACGCGGTCGGGCCATGGGAGGTCTTCGCCTGGTGGACCCATCACTATCCGGACGACGGGTGGGAGGTGACGACCTTCTCTGCGGACGGAACGCCGGTGACCTGTGAGAAGACGCTCGTCGTCCATCCCCATCACAGCATTGCGAGCGTGCCGGCGCTCGACGTCCTGGTCCACCCCGGTGGCGATGGGACCATTGCGATGCTCGAGGACGAAGCGCACCTCGGTTGGTTACGGGAGCAGAAGAGCCGGGTGACGCTGATGACCAGCGTCTGCACGGGTTCCACCGTCCTCGCGGCCGCCGGGCTCCTGCGTGGCCGCCCGGCGACCAGCAACCGCAACAGCCTCGATCACATGAAATCGATCGACGGGACGATCGAACTGCGCCCCGGAGCGCGCTTCGTCGACGACGGCGACGTCATCACCGCGGCGGGTCTTTCCGCCGGCATCGACATGGCGCTGCACGTCGTCGGCCGCCTCGCCAGCCCGGAACGCGCGCGTGAAGTCCGTGAGGGCATCGAGTACGCCCCCGACCCACCGCACTGAACGACGCCGGCGGCGGGAGGGATCCTCCGCCTGGCGCGAGCAGGCGATCACAGCTCAAAGCGCTCTCGCTCAAGCACGCGATCGAGCTCTCGCGGCTGGGACCAAGACACGCGAGATACTGGGCAGGCGATGTCTGACGAGATCGTCGAGATCGTGCGACGGGTCGTCGATGCCACCAACCGAGGGACCCAGGCGCCTTCGTCGCCGCTCTTAGCCCTGACGTTGAATGGGAGGACAACCTGTTCTGGACAGAGGGCGGTCGCACCTATCGCGGAGCCGCGGAGGTGCGAGAGTGGCTGAACGAGGTTTGGGAGCCTTGGGAGACCCTCCACATGGAGGCCCTGGAGATCACCCCTGCCCGCTGTGACGGCCGTCTCGTTGTCGGGTTCGAGCTCACGGCACGCGGCAAGGAAAGCGGCGCGGAGACCCGGGCTCGCTTCTGGACGGTCTTGCAAATTGCGGATGGAAAGATCCAGACCCGGCAGACGTTCCGTGACAGAGCCCAGGCACTCGAAGCCGCCGGGCTTAGCCCGAAGCGCTAGCGGCACGACGCAGGCGTTGGGCCAGCGCCCGTAGATGCTCGATCAGCTCGGGCGGCTCGTGCACCTCGGCGTCGACCCCGAGCATCGCGATCCGCATCGCGAGCCATCCGAGGTCATCGTCGCCGGCGCGGTACTCGCAGCTATGGGCGTCGATCGGCTCGAACGTTCCCCAGTAGGGCGGCAGGCGGCTCGCCATCTCAGCCGCGGATTCGTGCACGGTGACGCGCGCCTCGAAGCGGCTCGGGGCGTCCGAGATGCTTCGCTCGACGTAGGCGGAGGCGTCCTTCGCCGGCAACTTGCGCGCCGCGAACGTCGTTCCAGTCGCCGCGGGCCGGTCGAGGCGGTCGACGCGGAATGTCCGCCAGTCGTCGCGGCGGCGATCCCACGCGACGAGGTACCAGCGGCGCCCCAGGTTGACAAGTGAGTGCGGTTCGACCTCCCGGCGCGTGTCGCTGCCGTCGCGGCTTCGATAGGCGAAACGAAGGCACTCGGACTCGCGGCATGCCGCCGCGATCACGGTCAGGTGCTGGGGGTCGACGGTCGGGCCGGTGATGGGGGGCGCGATCGTCGCCGACCCCAGAGCCTGAACGCGGCGGCGCAGGTGCGCCGGCAGGACCTGCTCGAGCTTGACGAGAGCGCGGATGGAGGCTTCTTCGATGCCGGTCACAGATGCCCGAGCGGCGGTGCGCAACCCAACCGCGATCGCGATCGCCTCGTCCTCGTCGAGCAGCAGCGGTGGCATCGCGGTCCCGGCGCGCAGCCGGTAGCCGCCGGCCGGCCCGCTCAGCGACTCGACCGGATAGCCGAGGGCGCGCAGGCGCTCGACATCGCGCCGGATCGTCCGCCCGGACACCTCGAGCCGCTCCGCCAGCTCGGCGCCCGGCCAGTCCCGGCGTGCTTGGAGCAGCGACAGGAGCTCCAGGAGCCGGCTCGCGGTCTCGCTCATACCGGTTTCATCGTCCCCGACATTGAGGACAGATCCTGACCTAAATATCCCCTAGGGTGCCCGCGGCACCGGCAAACGAGAAGGGAGCACCGAATGATCGAGCGAGACGGATACATGCCAGGGGTCCCCTGCTGGGTCGACACCAGCCAGCCCGACCCCGAGTCGGCGGTCGACTTCTACCGTGGGCTGTTCGGGTGGGAGTGCGAGGACGTGATGCCGCCGGGATCGCCGGGCAAGTACTTCACCGCCCGGCTTTACGGAGGCGACGTCGCCGCCATCGGATCGCCACCCGAGGGCGCGCCGCCGACGGCGGTCTGGAACACATACGTCTGGGTCGAGAGCGCCGACGAGACCGCCTCGAAGGTGCTCGATGCGGGCGGAAGCGTCGTCACGGACCCATTCGACGTCACCGGGGCGGGCCGGATGGCGGTGTTCGCCGATCCCGCGGGCGCCGTTTTCCGCGCCGAGCAGGCAAAGGAGCACAAGGGCGCCCGGATCGTCAACGAACCCGGGACCCTGAACTTCAACAATCTCAACACCCGCGACCCGGAGGGCGCGAAGTCCTTCTACGGCTCGGTGTTCGGCTGGGAAACGCTGACTCTGGACGGCGGCTTCACGGCTTGGACGCTGCCGGGCTACGGCGACTTCCTCGAGCGCAGCGATCCGGGCCTCCGCGCGCGCATGGCCGAGGGCGGCGCTCCGGAGGGCTTCGAGGACGTCGTCGCGTCGCTCGTTCCGATCGCCGAAGACCAGCCGGACGTTCCCCCCACTGGGGCGTGACCTTCGCGGTGGCCGACGCCTACGCGACCGCCAAGCGAGCCACGGAGCTCGGCGGCAAGGTGGTGGTTCCCCCGTTCGACGCCCCATGGGTGAGGATGACCGTCATCACCGACCCCCAGGGAGCGACGTTCACCGCGAGCAAGTTCGTGCCCGAGAACAAGAGCCTCGCGGAGGAGGCCGACACCGCGGTCGGCGGGTCCTAACGGGCATCGACGGCCGCCTCGGCGTCCACGGCTCCCCGAACACCGTGGCCCACGGCCACTGGCTCTCGCAGGTCGAGCGCAACCCAAAGCCCCGAGAGGAGGGTTAGGCCGGCGACGACCGCGATCGCCCCGCTGA
>JBOGZD010000062.1:0-17497 GCA_050697155.1 Solirubrobacterales bacterium
TCCCACCTCGCCTCGACAGTCCCCGTCCCCGGCAACGCCCGCCACTACGCCGAGATCGTCAAGAAGAACTCGCTGCTGCGGCGCCTGCTCGCGGTCAGCCACCGGATCCAGACGTCCGTCCACGAGCGCGAGGGCGAGCCTCGCGACCTGGTCGAGCGCGCCGAGGCGCTGCTGTTCCAGGTCGCCCACGACGAGCGCACCAAGGACTTCTCGAAGCTCGCCGAGATCCTCGAGTTCGAGGTCGACCGGCTCGAGGCGCTGGCGAAGGGCGATCGCGAGCTCACCGGGACCCCATCGGGCTTCCGCGACCTCGACCAGGTCCTCGGCGGCTTCCAGCCTGGGAACCTGATCATCATCGCGGCGCGCCCGTCGGTCGGCAAGTCCGCCCTGGTGTCGAACATCGCCGAGAACGTCGCCACGAAGGCCGGGCTCCCGGTGGCCTTCTTCTCGCTCGAGATGTCCGAGGCGGAGATCGCGCACCGATTCATTGCCTGCCGGGCGCGCATCCCCAACGACAAGCTGCGCAAGGGCAAGGTCTCGGACCGCGACTGGCCAAAGGTCCTCAAGGCCTCGAACGAGCTCGAATCGGCGCCCTTGTGGGTCGACGAGTCGTCGGACCTGAGCATGCTCGAGCTACGCGCAAAGACTCGCCGCCTCGCCGCCAGTGTGGGCGGCAAGCTCGGGCTCGTGATCGTCGATTACCTCCAGCTGATGCGAGCAGAGGATCCGCGCGCCAGTCGGGTGGAGCAGGTCGGCCAGTTCTCGCGTGGTCTCAAGATCCTGGCCCGCGAGCTCGACGTGCCTGTGATTGGGCTCTCGCAGCTGTCCCGCGGCCCCGAGCAGCGCCCGGACAAGCGCCCGCTGCTGTCGGACCTTCGTGAAAGCGGAAATTTGGAGCAAGATTCGGACGTCGTCACATTCATCTACCGCGACGCGATCTACAACGACGAGGCGGATCCGAGCGAGGCCGAGCTGATCGTCGCCAAGCACCGAAACGGGCCGATCGGCAAGGTCGACGTCGTCTTCCTCGAGAGCTACCCGCGGTTCGTCGACAAGGCTCGCGGGGGCGAGCGGCCGGTCGAGCAGCGGGCGGGCGAGGGCCCGCCGCTGGTCGACCTCGCGGAGGAAGGGTGAGCGCCGAGCGGGCGCGAGTCCCGCGCCTGGCGAGCGCGGCGCCGGGAGACCGCCCCGCCTGCCCGCTCGGGGTCTGCGACGGGTCCGGCTGGGTGCTCGGCCCCGAGGATGTCGCCCGGCCGTGCGAATGCCGCGAGGGGCGGATGGCGCGGCGGCGCGCGAGCGGCGTCGCGTCGGCGATCCCGGCGCGCTATCGCGGCGTCGGCTTCGACCGCCCGCCGATCTCCGACATGGCCCGCGACTCTTCGGCGGCCGCCGTGGTCGGCGCCGTGCGCGAGTTCATCGAGGCGCTCGACGCGCAGCTCGACGACGGGCGCGGCCTCTGGTTGATGGGCGACGTGGGCACCGGCAAGACGAGCCTCGCGATGCTGGTCTCCAAGGCCGCGGTCGAGCGGGGCCGTTCGATCGCGATCTACTCGCTGCCGCGGCTGCTTGCCCGGATCAGGCGCACCTTTGATGCCGAGGCCGGCGAGGACTCCTACCTTCAGTTCTTCGAGCGCCTCGCCTCGGTCGACCTGCTTCACCTCGACGACCTCGGCGCCGAGAAGACCAGCGACTGGGTGCTCGAGCAGCTCTATGCGATCGTCGACGAGCGCTACGGCTCCCAGCGCTCGATGGTCGTCACCACCAATCTGGACCAGGCCGAGCTCGAGGCCCAGATCGGCCCCCGCACGGTCTCCCGCCTGGTCGAGATCTGCGGCGACCCGCTGCCGCTCTACGGCGACGACCTTCGCTACCGCGTCGCCTAGCCCCAAACCGCATAATTCCTGCGGTTGTGCCTGGAATCGTGATCATCGGCGCCCAGTGGGGCGATGAGGGCAAGGGCAAGGTCACCGACCTGCTCGCCGAACAGGCGGACGTCGTGGTCCGCTTTCAGGGAGGCAACAACGCCGGCCACACGATCGTCCGCGACGGCGAGACCTACAAGTTCCACCTGATCCCGTCGGGGATCCTCTACCCGGGCAAGGCGTGCGTGATCGGCAACGGGGTCGTGATCGACCCCCGGGTGCTGATCGAGGAGCTCGAGGGGCTTCGCCGCCGCCGCGTCGACGTCGCCGGCCTGCGGGTCTCCGCCAACGCCCACCTGATCATGCCCTACCACGTGATGCTCGACACCGCCGGCGAGGCGCGGCTGGGCAAGCTCGAGATCGGGACCACCAAGCGCGGCATCGGCCCCTGCTACGCCGACAAGGCTGCGCGGCTGGGGATTCGGGTCCAGGACCTGCTCGACGCGAAGATCCTGCGCAAGAAGATCATGGCCGCGCTCGAGCCCAAGCAGCAGACGCTGCGGCCGTTCGCGCGCGACCCGAAGCTCGACCTGCACGCGATGACCGAGGAGTACCTGCGCTACGGCCATCGCCTCGAGCCGCACATCGCCGACACCTCGCACCTGTGCTGGGAGGCGCTCGACGCCGGCCGGACGGTGATCTTCGAGGGCGCCCAGGGGACGCTGCTCGACCTCGACCACGGCACCTATCCGTTCGTCACCTCCTCGAACCCGGTCGCCGGGGCCGCCTGCGTCGGCGCCGGGGTCGGGCCGGCCGACATCGACGAGGTCTGGGGAGTGGCGAAGGCCTATGCGACCCGGGTCGGCGCGGGCCCGTTTCCCACCGAGCTCGACGACGAGCTCGGAGCGCAGATCCGCGAGCGCGGCGGCGAGGTCGGCACCACCACGGGGCGCGACCGGCGCACCGGCTGGCTCGACCTGGTCGCCCTGCGCTACGCGACCCGGCTCAACCGGCTCTCGGCGCTGGCGATCACGAAGCTCGACGTGCTCGCGGGGATCGACCCGCTGCGAATCGCGGTCCGCTACCGCAGCTCGGAGGGCGCGGTGCTCCGTGAGTTCCCTTACCACCAGTCGATCCTCCACGGCGCCGCGGCCGAGTACGAGGAGCTGCCCGGCTTCGACGGCGACATCTCGGGCTGCCGCACGAACGCAGACCTCCCGGCCGAGGCGCGCGACTTCCTCGCCGCGATCTCCGACCACACGGGCGTCCCGATCCGCCTCGTCGGCGTCGGCCCCGGCCGCGACCAGGTGATCTGGACCGGCGCCGCGGAGCTGCGCGCCGCGTAGTGACGACATCCGAGCGGGTGAGATGAACGAACCGACCGTCACCGAGCGCGAGCCGTCGCAGGAAGCGGCCCGCCAGTTCTTCGATCGCTGGGCGCGGTTCTATGGGGCCGACCCGTTCTCGCGCTGGATTCGCCGTGCGCAGCGTCGGGCGCTCGCTGCGCTGGCGCTCGGCGAGTCGGATCGTTTGCTGGACGTCGGCTGCGGACCCGGCGCGGCCGTGCTTGAGGCGGCGCCGCTCGTCGCTCGCGCGACCGGTCTGGACCTGTCGCCGGCGATGATCGCCCGCGCCCGGTTACGGGCAGACGGCATCGGCAACGTCGAATTCGTCGAGGGCGACAGCGCGCAGCTTCCCTTCGCGGATGGGGCGTTCAGCGCGGTTCTGTCGACGACGTCGTTTCATCACTACCCGAATCCGGATCGCGCCCTCGCCGAGATGCGCCGGGTACTCGAGCCATCGGGTCGAATCGCGCTCGGCGACCTCAGCTCTGATCGCCTGGTCATGCGCGGTGTCGACGCGTTCTGTCGCCGCTACGAGAAGGGACACGTCCACTTCTATGAGACCGATGAACTGGTCGCGTTGCTTAAGTCGGCCGGCTTTCGCGATGTCACCGCGCGATCAGCGCTGGCCGGCGGCTACACGCTCGTTACGGCTCGATCGCCGGGGACGTAGGCAATCGATGGCGCTTTGTTCTCGCATAGCGAGAGGAAAGCGCCAAATCAAGGCGGCCGGCCCGGTCAGCCTCGGCGCCGCTCGCGCACGATCATCACGCCGATCGCCGCGATCACCAGCAGCGGGCCGAGCGCGAACCCGACCGGAGCCAGCCAGTGACCGGCGTGGGCGAAGACGAGGACGCTCACGCCGGCGCCTCGCGGTGGCCGATGCGCATCCGGCGCCGCGCCCCCGGCGCGGGCGCCTCGGGCGGGGCTCCGCGGCCCAGGCGGACCAGCACCCAGCCGAGCAGGACGAGGATGGCGAGCACGATCGCGCCGACGATCGCGTAGGCGACGCCGGCGAGGTAGCCGGGCACGTCGTCCTTGAGCTCGCGCTGGAGGATCTCGGTCTCGTCGACCATTGCGCGCCCGAAGCTCGGCGGCGCGGGGACCGCCTCGGCCGGGATCGCCGTGTCCTCGGGCAGGTAGACCGGCACCGCGGCCAGCGAGTTGCCGTCGTGGACCCGGATCAGCGCCTTGTAGGTCCCGTGCACCGGGAGCGGCTCGGTGGTGCGGTAGACGCCGGGCCCGACCTCGTCGAGGTGGTCGATGGCGAGCTTCTCGCCGCCCTGCCAGGCGAGCGCCGTCACCCAGTGGGCGTCCTCGGTCGCCGTCGGCGGGTCGAAGCGGACGGTCGCCTCGACGGTGCGCTCCGGCGCCGGCGTGACCTCGCTCAGGGTGACGTCGGCGCGCACCCCCTGGGCTGGATCGTCGGTGACGTTTAGGCCGACCGCGACCGCGATCGCCACCGCGGCCGCTGCGGCGGGGACGACGGTCGGCATGCGCCGTCGCTCGGGGTGCGCGCCCGCCGCGAACGCCGACCCGACGAAGGCGCCGATCGCTCCCGCTGCGATCGCGACCACCAGGGTCGGCAGGACCGCCTCGCCGATCAGCGTCTCGGGCCAGGGAACCGGCATCCACAGATGCGACCAGCCGTACTCGGCGGCGAAGCCGACGGTCCCGATCAAGGCACCCGAGACGGCGCCGACGAGATAGGGGCGTGTGGCCGGGATCGCCAGCGCGGCGACCTCCACGCACAGCGCCTCGGCCAGGTACAGCGGCAGGTGCGGCGTCGTCTCGCCGAATCCGGGGCCGACGATCAGGGCCACCCCGCCGCGGACGACGATGAAGAACAGGGCGGCGCCGAGCGCGCCTCCCGGGCCGAGCCACACCCGCGCGGCGACCAGCCCGATCCCGGCCGCGAAGGCGATCAGCATCGGGTGGAGGACGAGCTGGAACTGGGGCACGCCGAAGTCGAACTCGCCCTGGAAGACGGACATCCCGATCAGCAGCCCGCCCATCGCGAACACCCGCCGCCCGCGCGAGACCTGCTCGGCGAGCGCGTCGAAGCGCCTGGCCAGGCCGGTGCTCTGTGACCGCGCAGGCGCGGCGGCGCGCCCCTCGATCACCAGTGCCGACGTCCCGATCAGGGTCAGCCCGGCGCCGCCGATCAGCATCAGGTGGGTGGGGCCCCAGAGGGTCACGTCCTGGCCGAAGATCCGGTGCCAGAGGTCGTCGAGCGGGAAGCCGAGCAACGCGAAGCCCGCGGTCGCGAGCATCGCGATCCCGCCGAGCGGCGCGTACCAGTCGCCGGCGATCCGCACCGCGCCACGACTCGGCCGCTCCTCGGGCAGCACGATCGCCAGGAAGCCGGCCGCGAAGATGCCGAAGAGCCCGAACAGGATCAGGTAGTGCGCAGGATTGGCGAGCGGGCCGGCGTCGCGCCCGTCGTCGATGTGCAGCGAGATGTCCCAGTACATCCCGAGCAGCGCGGTGAGCAGCGAACCGGTGGCAAGAATCGCGGGAAGGGCGGCCCAGGGGGCGAGTCCGGCGCCGCGGCCGATGAGCTCGGCGACCCGGCGGAGGAGGTCGGTGCGGCCGGTACGGTGCGCCCAGCCGAGCACGAGCAGCGCCGCGGTGGCGATCAGCGCGCCTCCGGTGGCGATCACGACCTCGACGATCTCGGCGCCGCCGGCGGGGGAGGTATCGGTTGTCGGCATCTCGGTCTCCTTGGTGCTCTGATCAGCGCCTCGGACCGCCCGGGCGGCCCACACGCGCCACTACCCGATGTAACACCGTTTCATGTCAAGGTTACGACCTGGAGGTTCAGGGGAGGACGTACTCGGTCCCGCCCAGAGCGACCTCATCGCGCGGCAGGCCGTCAATACACTCCCGCGCCATGTTCGCCAAGGTCCTGGTCGCGAACCGGGGTGAGATCGCGATCCGGGTGATGCGGACACTGAAGGAGATGGACATCGTCGCGGTGGGCGTCTACTCCGAGGCCGATCGCGAGGCACCGCACGTGCGCGAGGCCGACGAGGCGTTCCTGCTCGGCCCACCGGTCCCGGCCGAGAGCTATCTCGCGGTCGACCGGATCCTGGCCGTCGCAGAACGGGCCGGAGCCGAGGCGATCCACCCCGGGTACGGCTTCCTCGCCGAGAACGCCGCCTTCGCCGAGGCCTGCGAGAAGGCCGGCGTGGCCTTCATCGGACCCCCGGCGACCGCGATCGAGGCGATGGGCTCGAAGACCCGAGCCCGCGAGCTGATGGCCGACGCCGGGGTGCCGATAGTGCCCGGGACCACCGAGCCGACCGAGACGCTCGCGGCAGCCAAGCGCGAGGCGAAGAAGATCGGCTATCCGGTCGCCTGCAAGGCGACCGGCGGCGGGGGCGGCAAGGGATTTCGGGTGGCGGCCTCCGAGGACGAGCTCGCCGACGCGTTCGAGGGCGCCGCCCGCGAGGGCGAGAAGTTCTTCTCCGACGCGACCGTCTACATCGAGCGCTACCTGGACGATCCCCGCCACGTCGAGGTCCAGGTGCTCGCCGACTCCCACGGCAACGTGATCCATCTCGGCGAGCGCGACTGCTCGATCCAGCGCCGCCACCAGAAGCTGATCGAGGAGGCCCCCGCGCCCCACGTCGATCCCGAGATGCGCGAGCGGATCGGCAAGATCGCGACCGATGCCGCGGCGGCGGTCGGCTACCGGTCGGCCGGCACGGTCGAGGGCCTGCAGGTCGGCGAGGACTACTTCTTCCTCGAGATGAACACCCGCGTCCAGGTCGAGCACTGCGTCACCGAGATGGTCACCGGGGTCGACATCGTCCGCGAGCAGGTGCTGATCGCCGCGGGCGAGCCGCTGTCGCTGAGCCAGGAGGACGTCGACCTGCGCGGCCACGCGATCGAGTGCCGGATCAACGCCGAGGCGGCGCACAAGGGCTTCGCGCCCGCGCCGGGCTCGATCGAGACCTACCGTGAGCCGGCGGGCCCCGGAGTACGAGTCGATTCGGGCGTTGAGCCCGGATCGGAGGTGACCCCGCTCTACGACCCGATGGTCGCCAAGCTGATCGCCTGGGACACCGACCGCGAGCGCGCCACCGCGCGCATGCTGCGGGCGCTGGGCGAGTACGAGATCGCCCCACTGCAGACCCTGATCCCCTTCCACCGGGCGCTGCTCGCCACCGAGCAGTGGCGCAACGGCGAGACCTGCCGCGACCTCACCGAGGACCGCAAGTGGTTGAAACAAACAATGCCTGACGCGTCCTCCGCTTCGCGTCCGGGCGCGTCAGGCTCCGACGAGGGACGGGCGCCCGGACAGGCCGAGGAGGCCCAGGAGCGCACGTATTCGGTCGAGGTCGATGGCCGGCTGCACAGCGTCAAGGTGATCGGCGCCCCCCAGCCCGGTGGCGGCGGCGGAAAGGGGGCGGTCGCGGCCAGGCGCCCGCCCCGGCGGGAGCGCACCGGCGCGGCCGCGGGCGGCGGGGCGACCGAGACGCTGGTCTCACCGATCCAGGGGACCGTCCTCAAGGTCGCGACCGAGAAGGGGGGCGAGGTCGCCGAAGGCGCGCTGGTCTGCGTGATCGAGGCGATGAAGATGGAGAACGAGATCACCGCCCACCGGGCCGGCAAGGTGACCGAGCTCAACGTCTCCGAGGGCGGCTCGGTGAGCACCGGCGACGTGATCGCAAAGATCGAATGACGCCAGTGCCGCCAGCGGACCTTCCCTGGCGAGGGCCGGGACCGGGGCGACCCGAGCTTCCGCTGCCGCCCGGGAGGCTGCCGCTTCGTCGCGGCGGGGCATGGCGCAAGCGCTGGCGCTACGTCGGCCTGTTCGCCGACGAGCTCCTGGCCTGCGCAGCGCGGGTCCAGGTCGGCCCCGTGGGGCAGACGTTCTGGGCGCTCTGGGACCGCGACGGCAAGCGGATCTGGGAACAGACGAAGCTCCGTCTGCCCGGCGCCCGCGGCGAAGTCTGGGCCGAGGGCCCCGACGAGCCGGGGCTGCGGGACTATGCCTCGGACGACGGGTCGGTCCAGCGGATCGAGGCCAAGCACCCCGAGGCCGGCGACGTGCGCGCCTTCCTGCGCTTCCCGGGCGGCGGGCGCTGGGTGGAATCGGTCTGTCCCGCCGGCGACCCGGCGTACGTCTGGACGCGAAAGCGGGTCGGCACCGCGGTCGAGGCCGACATCCGGGTCGGCGAGCGCCGCTGGCGGACGGACGCCCGCGGGGTGGAGGACGAGTCGGCCGGTTTCCACCCGCGCCACACCGTCTGGAATTGGTCGGCCGGGGTCGGGACCACCGCCGACGGTCGCGCGGTGGGCTGGAACCTGGTCGCGGGGGTGAACGACCCTCCGCGGCGCTCCGAGCGCGCGATCTGGGTCGAGGGCGAGCCGAGCGAGCCCGGCCCGGTCGAGTTCGAGGGCCTCGAGGCGATCCGCTTCGACGACGGCGCCGAGCTGCGGTTCGCCGCCGAGTGCGAGCGCCGCCGCGAGGAGCGCCGCCCGCTCGTCCGCTACAGCTACCGCCAGCCGTTCGGGACCTTCACCGGCACCCTCCCCGGCGGGCTCGCCCTCGCCGAGGGCGTAGGGGTGATGGAGCACCACGACGCCCACTGGTAGGACCGCCGGGACCAGGTCAACCGCGGGCTGTCCTGGAAAGGGGGGGTTATGCGCCCATCAGGCAGGACGGTCGGCTTCGCTCATGGGAACACCGACTCGACCTGCCAGCGCCATGGCGGCTCCTCGTTGGGCGGGAACTCGTAGTGGTTGCGGCCGGCGAGGGTCTCGAGCGGCACCAGCGCCGGGACCGCGGTCTCGAGCAGCTGGGTGGCGGCGTGCGCGGCGACCTCGGCGGACGACACCGGGCGGCGAACCTCCTCCCAGCCGAGGGTGGGGCGGTAGAGCCAGTAGCCGATCACCGCCGAGCCTTCGGCGGCCCGGCGGTCGGCGACCGAGACGAAGGCCGTCACCCGGCGGTTGGAAGCGGTGAGGCCCGGGCGCGACCCGGGCGCCGCGCAGCTGATGATGCGACAGCGGCGGAAGTCGACCGGCAGGAGCAGGGCGCCACCTGGCCCCGGGCGTGCCTCGGGCCTCGGCGCCAGCGCCCGCACCGCCCCGGCGAGCGAGCGACCGTAGGCCTCGGTGAGCGGGTCACGCCAGCAGGGCCCCGGGCCGACCGCGGCGCAGCGGAGCTTGCGGGCGAGCGCGAAGCCGAGGTCGCGCCCGCCCTCAGGCGGTCCGGCGGCGAGCGCGGCGACCCCGGCGACGACGAGCAGGCCGATCAGCAGCGCCAGCCCGGCGTGCTCGACCGTCGCGGCGCCGCGCTGATACCTCTCCTTCGGTAGCCGAGCGGAATGCGCCGAGCGGGCGCCCTGCCTAGGGGCGGTTGCCACGACACGACGCTAGGCGTCGCCGTCGCCCGGATCTCGCGCAGGGTGTGCCGGCTCAGGAAAGACCCTCGCGCGCTTCGCGCACGAGGGTGACCGCCTCGGGGAAGACGATCCGGATCGCGTCGCGGACCTGGACCGCCTGCTCGTCGCTGCCGCCCTGAAGGTCGAGTCGGTTGATCGCCGCGACCGTCATGTCGACCGCGAGCTTGATCGCGTTGTCCGCCCAGGCAACCCGCTGGGCGCCTTGCATCTGCTCGGCGAGCTCGCCGAGCCGCTCGCGCAGCTCGTCGGGGTCGCCGAAGAGGTTGAACGCCTCGCCACCTTCCATGCATCCGATGATAGAGAGGGCGAATCGCCGTCCGGCCGGCGCGTTCCCGAGGCGCAGAGCGGTTAGCCTCAACCCGTGGCGCTGCCCGACCCAGCCGCCGACTCGACCGCGCTGGTCACGGGCGCGTCGTCGGGCATCGGCGAGGCGATCGCACGAGAGCTCGCCGAGCGGGGACACGGGCTCACCCTCGTCGCCCGCCGGGAGCAGCGACTGCGCGAGCTCGGCGCTGAGCTGTCTGGGGCCGGCGGCGTGCGGACCGAGGTGATCTCGGCCGACCTCGGCGAGGCCGCCGAGCGCGACCGCGTCGCCAGCCGGGTCGAGGAGCTCGGCCTGACCGTCGACATACTCGTCAACAACGCCGGCTTCGGCAGCGCGGACGACGTCGCCCGCGCCGACCGGGAGCGGCTGGTCGAGATGGTGCGGGTCAACTGCGAGGCGCTGCTCGACCTCCAGGTTCGCTACCTGCGCGAGATGGTCGACCGCGGGCGCGGCGCGGTGATCAACATCGCCTCCACCGCCGCCTTCCAGCCGATCCCCGGGACCGCCACCTACGCGGCGACGAAGGCGTTCGTGCTCAGCCTCAGCGAGGCGACCCACGCCGAGGTGAGCAGGGACGGGGTCACGGTGACCGCGGTCTGCCCGGGCCCGGTGAAGACCGAGTTCGTCGGCGCCGCCGGGCTCGCGGCCGCCGAGGACAACCTGCCCGGGATGTTCTGGACCGACGTCGCCGACGTCGCCCGCGAGGCGGTCGACGGGGCGGCGAAGAACCGCCGCGTGGTGGTCCCGGGGCTGATGAACCGCGCCGGCGCGATCACCGGCCAGCACGCCCCCCGCGCGCTCGCCCTGCCGTTCATCAAGCGGGTCTGGCAACGCTCGACCTAATCAGGTTTCGAGGTGGCCGGCGCCGCAGCGGCGTATGCGCTTGCCGTCAGCTGACCGCCTCGTTTGACCACCACCGCGACCAGCTCCATGGGGAAGGAGACCAGGGCGACGAACGGGGCGGCGAGCACGGTGACGATCAGATCGGCCGCGAAGGCGAGCCTGCCGCGGCCGGTCGATGGACGCAGGTTGCCGGCGCGCGCCTCGCGGGCGAAGTTGGGATGGAAGGTGAGCCCGTTGAGCAGCGTCTGCCACATCCACCCCTGTGCGCGCCCCATCGGCGGGAAGCCGACCCGACCCAGGCTGTGGCCGTTCCGCTCCGCCAGCAGCTCCAGGCTGGCCGGGGTGTGCACCAGCCGACCGGCGACCGAGTCGAGGCCCGCCCAGCCCTCGCCCCCGAGCGACGCCTGCAGGCTGGCGCGATTCGGGACCGAGATCGAGCGGCCGCGGTCGTCGCCGGGACGGCAGATCGCCTCCCACTCGGCGACGAGGTCCGGGTCGTGTCCCCGCTCGAGGCCGACCCCGCAGCTCTCGCAGCGCTCGAGGACCCGCTCCCCACCCCGGCTCGCAGCCGCGGGTGGCGCCTGCCGCACCGCGCCGGTCGCCTGCGGCAGCGCGATCCAGCCATAGAGGGGCCGCCCGCAGAGCGGACACGGACGCGACTCGCTCACCGCCGTGGCCGCCTCACCGCGGCGGCAGCGGATCGACCTCGTAGGTGACGCCGAAGCTCGACAGCGAGTCGAGGAAATCCCCGGCGTCGAACGCCTGCGACGGCGCCAGCGCGCCGGAGCCCTCATAGCCGGGGGCGGCGCAGCGCAGGGCTCCCTCGACCGTAGTCCGCGCGGTCAGCCCGTAGACGTCGGGGCCGCTGATCAGCGCCGAGCGCCGCTGCTCGCCACGCACCGCCTCGCAGGCGATCGTCCACCGCGCCTTGCGCCGCGCCTCGGTCCCGGGGCCCTCGGGCAGGCGTCGCGCCACCACCTCCACCAGGCGCCGGGCGGGGGTCCGGAGCGCGAGCCCGAGCGGGACCGCGGCCAGCGGCACGGCGGCCGAGGCCCAGCGGTGGGGCGCCACGGTGGCCGCGGTCAGCATCGTGCGCACCGAGCGCGTCCGCACGTGACGGGGAACCATGATCTGCTCGCCCGCGGGATAGCGGATCATCCGCTGGCGCCCGACCGGCTCGGGGAACTCCCAGGTCCCCCGCGAGAGGCCTCGGGATGCCGGCTCGAGCCGGCCCTCGCGCCACTCGACCCCGCCGCTGCTCATCATCCCGATCCCCGTCACCGCCGTGCCCCGGGAGGGGCCGAAGCGAACCGCGTAGGCGAGCGCCACTTCGTCGAGGGGGCCCATCCCCTCCGCGGCGAGCGCGGCGATCATGTCGCCGGGGACGTAGTCGAAGCCCATCGCCGGGACGAGCGCGGTGCCGGCGCGCTCGCCGTCCGGGCCGTGGCGCTCGAAGACCTCGCGGATGAACGGCTGCTCACCGGTGGTGTCGAGATAGTGGGTGGCGGTCTCGACCGCCACGCGGACCACGGGCTCGCCGTGGAGGCGAAACGGCCCGGCGCAGGCGATCACCGCCGCGCAGTCGGCGAGCAGGTCCCGCAGAGCGCCCGGGTCGTCGAGCGCTGCGGCGCGGGTGGGGGCGCCGCCGATGTCCTCGGCGACGATCTCGAGCTTCGCCGCGCTCCGTCCGGCGAGCACGAGGTCCGCCCCGCGCCGGCGCAGCTCGGCGGCCACCAGCCGACCGGTGTAGCCGGTCGCGCCGTAGACGGCGATCGGCCCGGTCTGCTCGTGCGAGTCGCCCGCCAAGGGCGTCGGACTCTAGACCCTCGGGAGCTTCCGCCGGCGGCGCTGCCGGCAGCTATCTTGCGCCCGTGCGGCTTCGAGAGGTGATGACTCCGGGCGTGATCACCGCGCCCGCCGACGCCGACGTGTTGCGGGTGGCACAGCTCATGCGCGACCATTCCGTCGGCTCGGTGGTGATCTGCGACTCCGCCGGCCGCCCCGCGGCGATGGTCACCGATCGCGACCTCACGGTCCGGGCGCTCGCCGAGGAGCGCTCACCCGGCGAGGAGATAGCCGATCATGCCAGCCGGCCGCTGGTCACCGGCGAGCCCGAGATGGAGCTGGAGGAGGCCGCCGCGCTGATGGTTCGCCACCGGGTCCGGAGGCTGCCGGTGCTCGAGGAGGGCGGCCTGGTCGGCATCGTCACCCTCGACGACATCGCCGTTCGCACCGGCGACCTCGAGGTCGCCCAGCGCATGACCCAAGAGGTGATCGAGGGGGCGCTCCCCGGCTTCTTCTTCCACGAGCGCGACTAGACCGAGGATGCCGCCGCCGACCCCGCAACAGCAGCTTCGCCGCGAGCAGGTCGAGAGCCTGATCGGACTCGCCGCGCCGGTGCTCGACCTCGTGCTCGCGGTCGGCGACCGGGTGGCGCGGATCGCGGGCGGCGACGACGACTACATCCCGATCCGCTCCCCCGGCGAGGCGTTCGAGCTGGGCCCCTCGCGCGGCGCTCAATCCTCGCGCGGCTCGGGCGACGGCACCTCGGCGTAGGTACGGCGTCGAAACACGTCGTCGACGAGCGACTCCACCCGGTCGAGGAACAGGACCCCGTCGAGGTGGTCGAGCTCGTGCTGCAGGCAGCGCGCCTCGAAGCCGCTCGATTCGAGCTCGCCGCCGGCGTGGGCGACGACGATCGTGGTGGCCCTGCGGACGTTGGCGGTCAGGTCGGGGATCGAGAGGCAGCCCTCGCGGGCGACCTCGGAGCCGTGGGACTCGATGATGTGCGGGTTGGCGAGCAGCAGCAGCCCGTTCGAGGTCTCGGCCTTCGGGTGCTCGGATACGTCTACGGCCACCACCCGGATCAACTCGCCGATCTGCGGCGCCGCGAGGCCTACGCAGTGCTCGAACGAGCGCATCGTGTCGAGCAGGTCGCGCCGGCAGCGGTCCAGTTCGGCCCCCTGGGCGGGCGCCGCGACCTGCTTCAGGATCGGGTCGGGGTAGAGGAGGACCTGCCGCGCCGCCATCGCTGGGCCTTACTAGAGCGCTTCGGCCTCGAGCGCGCGCAGGCTGACCTCGACCGACTCCCGGTCGCCGACCTCGCGCAGCCGCTCGAGCAACGTGTCCGGGTCGACGTCGCCGAGCGCGAGCTCGAGCATCATCGCGTAGAGCGGGCGATCCTCGCTGCCGGCCAGCCGGGTGTTGAGGTCGGTGATGTTCACCCCCTCTGCGGCGAGCGTCCCGGCGACCGCGCTGACGATCCCCGGGTGGTCGGCCCCGTAGACGGTGAGCACGTGGGTCGGGTGGGGCGCCTCGGCCTCGAGCTCGTCGATCGGCTCGACGGTGATCGCCTCGAGCCCGAGCTCGTCGCGGACCGAGCCAAGCCGCCGGGCGACCTCGCCGGCGCCGGCCTCGGGCACGGCGACGATCAGCATCACGGCGAAGTGGCCGCGCAGGATCGACATCTGGGAGTCCTCGATGTTGCCCTCGAGCTCGAGCAGCGCGTGGCTGACCGCGGCGACGATCCCCGGCCGATCGCGGCCGATGGCGGTGACTGCGAACTGGCGCCGCGAGGGCACGCGCCTAAGATACGCCGGCTTGAACCGGCAGCAGATCCTCGAGCGCGAGCGTCGCTGGGCGCCGCTCGCCGGCGGGGCGGCGGTCCTCGCCGCGCCCCTCTACCTGGTCTCGGTCATCGTCGACCAGGGCGGGCCGGTGCCGACGTCGGGCCTCGACACCGAGCGCTACGTGGTGATCGACGCCAACACCGCCGAGCTGCTCGGCGCGGTGATCCTCCGCGGCCTCGCCTTCGCGCTGCTGTGCATCCCGCTGCTCTACCTCTTCCGCGCCGCCCAGGCTCGCAGCGACCGGGTCGCCACCCCGATGATCGGCTTCGCCTTCATCGGTCCGATCCTGCTTGGCGCTCAGGGGGTGGGAGCCTGGATCGCCCAGACCCAGGTCGCGTCTGACTTCGTCTCACAGCTCGGGCCGGGCGGCGACATCTACACCCTGCTCGACGACCTGATCGATGACTCGACCGCGTTCGAGGTCGCCTCCAACCTGCTCTTCCCGGCGATCCTCGGGATGCTGGTGGCGCTGATCTACGTGCCCTTGCAGGCGATGCGCGTCGGCCTGCTGACCCGCTTCTTCGCCACGCTCGGGATGGCGCTCGGCGCGGCGCTGCTCTTCATCGTCCCCGCCGTGGCGCTGCTGACGATTGTCGCCTGGTTCCTCTACCTCGGGCTGATCATCCTCGACCGGGTCCCCGGCGGGCGGCCCCCCGCCTGGGCGACCGGAGAGGCGATCCCCTGGCCGAGGCCGGGCGAGGAGCCGCAGGAGGAACCGGCTCAGGCCCTATCGGAGTCGGGCGAGGTGGTGGAGGGGGAGGCGTCCGAGATCACCGAGGAGCCTCCCAAGGACCATTCCGCTCGCCGCGAGCGGGCGCGCAAGCGCAAGCGCAAGCGGCGCGGATGAAGGTCGCCGTCACCGGGGCGGCCGGGGACTTCGGCACCGCGATCCTGCGCGCGCTGCTGCCCGACGAGCGCGTCGACGAGCTGGTCGCGATCGACCTCGCCGCGCCGCGCGTGGCGGACGCCAAGCTGCGCGTCGAGCGCTGCGACGTGCGCTCGCCGCGGCTCGGCGAGCTGGTCGCCGGCTGCGACGCGGTGCTCCACCTCGCCTTCGTGCTGCTTGCGGGCCGCGACCCCGACGAGGCGCACTCGGTCAACGTCGGTGGCACCCGCAACGTGCTCACCGCTGCGGCCGAAGGCCAGGTCCGGCGCCTGGTCATCGCCTCGAGCCTCTCGGCCCACGGCGTGCCCGAGCCCGGCCAGCCGCCGGTCACCGAGGAGACCCCGCCGCCGGCCCCGAGCGGGCATTCCTACTTCGACGACAAGGCGGAGGTCGAGCGGATGCTCGATCGCTGGCAGGTGGATCACCCCGAGCAGCCGATGGTGATCACCAGGCTGCGGCCCGGCTTCGTCCATGGCCCGGACTTCTCCAACCCCGCCCTCCACCTGATGGGCGGCCGGCTGGTGGTGGTGCCCGCGGACGGCGGCCGCAGCCAGCTCGTCCACCAGGACGACCTCGCCCGCGCCTTCGTCGCCGCCACGTTCGCCGACGCCCCGGGCGGCTACCTGATCGTGACCGAGGACTCGGTCTCGCTCGAGGGGCTGGCCGAGCTCTCGGGCGGTCGGGTGCTGCGGGTGCCGAAGCGGGCCGCTCGCCTGGCGCTCGACGGCGCCCACGCCCTGCGGCTGACCCCCGTCTCGGGCGACTGGGCGGTCTCCGGCGATCGAGTCGGGGTGCTCGGGCGGGCCCGGTCCGAGCTCGGCTGGGAGCCGTCGATGGCCAGCCGCGAGTCGGCGCTCGTTTTCCTCGCCCAGCACGGCCGCGAGCTGCGCTACGTCGACGGGCCTCCGCGCAAGGAGGTGGCCGAGCGAATGCTCGAGGTTCCGACCGGACTGGTCCTGGAGGCGCGCGGGCGAAACGACGCGCTCGCCGCGCTCGACCTCGGGTTGGAGCTCGAGCGGCTCGAGCACCTCTGGGTCGACCATCGCGACCGGCTGATCCACCTCGAGCTGCACGAGGTCGAGCCGGAGGCGCCGTGCTTCGTCGTCCCACACGGCCTCGGCGATCACTCGCGCCGCCACCTGGGGCTTGCGGCCGCCCTCGCCGGGCGCGGATGGAACTCTCTGCTCCTCGACCGCGAGGGCCACGGGCTCTCCGAGGGTCGCCGCGGCGACGCGACGCTGGAGTCGGACCTCGGGCTGCTGGAGCTCGCGATCGGGCTCGCGCGGGAGCGGTTCGGCGGCCCGGTGATCGTGCTCGGGGACTCGCTCGGCGGGATCATGACCTGGTACCTGCTCACGCGCGAGCCGGACGTCGACGCGGCCATCTGCCATTGCATCGCCCACCCCGAGGTCAGTCACGACCCGGCCTTCCGGGTAAAGGCCCGGCTCATGCGCGCGCTTGCCCGGGTGGCGCCCACCGCGCCGATCTCGATCCGCCAGGTCGCCGATTACGACCACGTCGCCCTCGACCCGGTGACCAAGCGCTGCTTCGACGACGAGGTCGACGGCCTGTTCAACTTCAGCGTCACCGCCCGCGCCGCCGCCTCCTACGTCGGCTTCGAGCCCGCGATCCCGTGGGAGTCCGTGCGCACGCCGGCGCTGGTGGTGATCGGCTCCGAGGACAGGCTGGTCAGCCCGCGCTTCACCCGTGAGTGCTTCGAGCGCGCGACCCCGCCGGGGGCGACCTGCATCGAGATCGAGGGCGCCGGCCACCAGCTCTTCCTCGACGACCTCGGGCTCGCGATCGAGCCGCTCGCCGCGTGGGTCGAGGAGCGGCTCGCGCCCCGGCCGGTCGCGGCGCCCTCGTAGTCGGCTCGGAGCGTGGCCCACCGGATCCTCTACGACGCCGACTGCGGGTTCTGCCGCTGGTCGCTGGGCTGGGTGCTGCGGTGGGATCGGCGGCGGGAGCTCGTTCCGGTCGCACTTCAGGACTCAGAGGCGGATGAGCTGCTCGGCGGGATGGAGGTTGAGCGGCGGATGGCGTCATGGCACCTGGTGGCCGCCGACGGCCGGGTGACCTCGGCAGGGGCGGCGCTCGCCCCGCTGCTTCGGCTGCTGCCGGGCGGCAGGGCCCCGGCGGCGCTCGCCGCCGGGGCTCCGGGCCTGGCCGAGCGGGCCTACGCCTGGGTGG
>JBOGZD010000063.1:0-17407 GCA_050697155.1 Solirubrobacterales bacterium
GATCAGGCGCTGCCGAGCCCGGCGTAGTGGGCGACCACGTCCCAGCTCGAGAGCACGCCCTCGGGGACCGCCTCGGGGCCGTAGCCGACGAGCAGGTGGGTGAGGCCCTCCGCGATCATTCGATCCGCCGCGTCCTCCACCGTCTCGTCCGGGTCGATGTAGGCGGCCTCGGCAGAGACCACCTCCGCGGCTCGGGTGGTAAACGGGTCCCCGCGCAGGTGCCCGAGCACGTCGCGGTGGAGCACCCACCCGATAGGCGTCCGGGTGCGACCGTCGATCACCAGCACCGCATGGGTCTTGCGAGTAGCCATCGTCTGCGCGCACCGCCGCACCGTGGCCTCGCCGGAAACCGCGATCACACCCGGGCTCATCACCGCTCGTACCGGGGCCGGGACGGCTCCATGCTGGCGGTGGTCATGATCTCCGGCTCGGTCGGGCGCTCGATGAGCCGAGTCTATATAGGCTGCCGCCGGTGGAGATCGCGAAGGTAGGAGTCGTCGGCTGTGGCCTGATGGGCCACGGAATCACGCAGATCTGCGCCCAGGCCGGCTGGGAGGTGGTCGCCCGGGAGATCGATCAGGAGCGCCTCGACGGGGGAATCGCGAAGATCGAGAAGCAGCTCGGCCGGGCGGTCGAGAAGGGCAAGCTCGAGCAGTCCGACGCGGACTCGGTTCGCGCTCGGATCACGCCGACGCTCGACTACTCGGACCTCGCCGACTGCGACTTGGTGATCGAGGCGATCACCGAGGACCTGGAGGCGAAGCTCGAGATGTGGCGCGAGCTCGACGGAATCGTGAAGCCCGAGGCCTACTTCGCCACCAACACCTCCTCGCTGCCGGTCGCCGAGCAGTCCGCCGCCACGGGCAGGCCCGAGCGCTTCCTCGGCCTGCACTTCTTCAACCCCGCGCAGATGATGCCGCTGCTCGAGGTGGTGCGCGCGGAGGCCACCGGCGAGGAGGCGGCCCAGCTCGGGTTCGCGCTCGGGGAGACGCTTGGCAAGACGACCGTCGCCGCCGGCGACAACCGAGGCTTCATCGTCAATCGCCTGCTGGTCCCCTACATGCTGGACGCGATGCGCGCCCACGAGCAGGGGGTCGGCTCGATCGAGGACATCGACACCGGGATGAAGGCGGGCGCCAGCCACCCGATGGGGCCGCTGACGCTCGCCGACTTCGTCGGACTCGACACGCTCGCCTCGATCGCCGACGTGATGCACGACGCGTACGGGGAGGAGCGCTTCGCCCAGCCGGAGTCCCTGCGCAAGCTGGTGGAGGCAGGCCACTACGGGCGCAAGTCCGGGCGGGGCTTCTACGACTACTCGGGTGAAAGCCCGGTGGCGGTCGACCCCGGCGGCTAGGCTGGCCGAATCCAAATCCCCGTGCACGCGTGGACGCCGCATGCCGGCGCTGGATCGCCACCCACGGGCTCGCGGGTAGCGCTGCTCGTGAGTATCCGGTTTGCTCAGGCTGCGCCGAGGAGGCGCCTGGCGGGGTCCGGTGCTCGAGCGCCCCGGCCACGGCGTTGTGCGCAGCGGGTCGGGCGGCAAGGGAAGCGCCACGGAGCCGGCTCCCGCCCCCGCCGAGATGGCTTGAACCGTACATATGCACCGGCTCGAGCCATCTCGGCCCCCGGCGCTTGGCACCCGAGCTCGTCGCGGGCGCGCTCGTGCGAGGACCTGACGTAACCGGATACTCACGAGCGCTGCTACCCGCTTCACCCCCGTGCGGCGCCCAGCTTGGCCTGCGGCGCCCCCGCGCACACGCGGATTCGGAGTCGACCAGCTAGCGAGCGCGGCTCCGATCCCGCTACTCTCGCGCGGGGGAACGAGGAGAGGCAAAGTTGGACCCGGACTCCGTCGATCGAATCCGCCGCGCGACGTTCCCGATGGCGCGTCGCGGCTACGACAAGCGCGAGGTGGAGCGCTATCTCGGCCAGCTCGCCGACTGGCTCGAGACCGGGGGCGGCGACGAGGCGCGCTCGGACACCGTCAGGAGCGAGCTCGAGCGAATCGGCGAGCAGACGGCCGCGATCCTGACCCAGGCCCACGATGCCGCCGAGGCGATGCGCACGCAGGCCGACCGCGAGATCCGCCAGCAGCTCGCGGACGCGAACCTGAAGGCCGAGTCGATGCGCTCGACCGCGGACGAGTACGCGCAGGAGACCCGCGAGGAGGCCGACGCCTACGCGATGAAGATGCGCAGCGACGTCGACGCCTACGCCGAGCGGGTGCGGATCGACGCCGACTCGTACGGCGAGGAGACGCGCGCCGACGCCGAGGGCTACGCGGGCCGGTTCCGCGCGGAGGCCGAGGCCGAAGCACAGAAGATCACCGAGGCGGCCCGGGCGGAGGCGGCCCGCATCGTCGAGGACGGCCACCGTCGCAAGACCGACACCGAGGCGATGATCTCCGACCTCGAGCAGCGCCGCGACACGGTCGTGGCCGAGCTCGAGCGGCTTGCCAGCGAGGTGGCCGGCACCGCGACCCAGCACCGGCCCACCGCCGGCGGCGACCAGGAGCCCACAGCCGACGGGGCCGGGGCGGAGGAGGACGCTGCCCCCGAGAAGCCGGAGCCCAAGCCCAAGCCGCGTCCGAAGGCGAAGCGGACGGCCGCCACTCGCTCCAAGTAAGTGCCCCGTCGGTGAGCACGCGCGAAGGAACCACCGGGAGCTTCGAGCGCGCGGTCGAGGCGGCGCTCGGCGGCGGCCCGGAGCGCCATCACCAGAAGACCTCCGAGCAGGGCAAGCTGCCGGTGCGCGAGCGCGTCGCCCGGCTCGTCGACCCGGAGTCCTTCGCCGAGGAGGCGCTGCTGGCCAACTGGGACGCCGAGGGCCTCGGGGCCGACGGCGTCGTCACCGGCCTGGCTCTTATCGGCGGCCGCCGGGTGGCCCTGATGGCAAACGACCCGACGGTGAAGGCGGGCTCCTGGGGGCCGAAGACCGTGGAGAAGATCCTCCGCGTCCAGGAGCGGGCGCTGCGGCTCGAGCTGCCGATGGTCTACCTGGTCGATTCGGCGGGTGCCCGGATCACCGAGCAGGTGCAGATGTTCCCGGGGCGCCGGGGCGCCGGGAGGATCTTCTACAACGAGGTCGTCCTCTCGGGCCGCGTGCCGCAGGTCTGCCTGCTGTTCGGACCGTCGGCGGCCGGCGGCGCCTACATCCCGGCCTTCTGCGACGTCGTGATCATGCGCGAGGGCAACGCCTCGATGTACCTCGGGTCGCCGCGGATGGCGGAGATGGTGATCGGGGAGAAGGTCACGCTCGAGGAGATGGGCGGAGCGAAGATGCACACCGGCGTCTCGGGCTGCGGGCACTTCCTGGTCGACACCGACGCCGAGGCGATCGACCTGGCCCGCCGCTACCTCTCCTACATGCCGCGAAGCTGGCGTGAGGCACCGCCCGCCGCACCCCCGGCCGAGCCCGAGAGCGGACGGCGCGTCTCGGAGATCGTGCCCGCGGACGAGAAGACCTCGTTCGACGTCGCCGAGCTGATCGCGGCGCTGGTCGACGCGGACTCGTTCTGCGAGGTCCACGCGCGCTGGGCGAAGGAGGTGGTCGTCGGCTATGCGCGGCTCGACGGGCGCGTGATCGGGATCGTCGCCAATCAGCCGAAGGTCAAGGGCGGGGTGCTGTTCGTCGACTCGGCCGACAAGGCGGCGCGCTTCATCATGACCTGCAACGCGTTCAACGTGCCGCTGCTGTTCCTCGCCGACGTGCCGGGGTTCATGATCGGGACCGACGTCGAACGCCAGGGGATCATCCGCCACGGCGCGAAGATGATCTCCGCCGTCTCCGAGGCGACGGTGCCGAAGCTCTCGGTGATCCTGCGCAAGGCCTACGGCGCCGGCCTCTACGCGATGGCGGGGCCCGCGTTCGCGCCCGACTGCTGCATCGCGCTGCCGACCGCCTCGATCGCGGTGATGGGCCCGGAGGCGGCGATCAACGCGGTCTTCTTCAACCAGATCCAGGCGATCGAGGACGAGGAAGAGCGGGCACGGTTCGTCGAGGAGAAGCGCTCCCAGTACGCCGCCGACATCGACATCCTCCACCTCGCCTCCGAGCTGGTGGTCGACGCGATGGTCGAGCCCGACGACCTCCGCGCCGAGCTGATCCGGCGATTCGCGCTCGCGGAGGGCAAGCGGCGCGAGTTCTCCGAGCGGCGCAACCCGATCACGCCGGCGTAAATGCGCCGGCTCGGGCTGGTCGTCGGCAGCTACTGGCCCGCGCTTGCGATCGCGCAACGGACGCCCGAGACGGTCCATGACTCCGAGGAGAACGCGGTCACCGGGGATAGCCGGGCGCGTGCGCTCGACTACGGAGAGTTCGTGGCGCTTGCCCGCCACCCTGGCGGCACCGGGATGGACGGCTCCGAGATCTACGCGCTGCCGCACCAGATCGACCACGGCCACAACGTGCGCCAGCTTCGGCAGGCGGGATGCGACCGGGTACTCGCGATCGGCTCGGTGGGAGGGCTCCGGGAGGAGCTTGCGCCGGGGACCTTCGTCTGTCCCGACGACTTCATCGCGCTTGACGCGCCCGCCGCGACCCAGCTGACCGGCGTTGGCGCTCACCGCGTCCCCGGCTTCGATCCGGACTGGCGTGCGACGGTGGTTGGCGCCTTCGCCGCCGCCGGGACGGAGCTGGTCGACGGCGGCGTCTACTGGCAGGCGAACGGCCCGCGGCTCGAGACCCCGGCCGAAATCAGGCTGATCGCCACGCATGCGGACGTGATCGGGATGACGATCGCCTCGGAGTGCGTGGCGGCCGGCGAGCTCGGCGTGCGCTACGCCGCGGTCTGCGTGGTCGACAACCTCGCCAACGGGGTCGGCGAGACGCAGCTCACGCTCGAGGAGCTGGAGGCCGGGCGGGCGCGCAACGCGGCGACCCTGGATGCCGCCCTGGCCGCCGTGCTGCCGGCGCTTACAGGCTGAGCGCATACCCTGCATCGATGGCGCTGGCGGTCCGTGGTGCGACGCTCGACGGAATCGAGGTCGGGCTTCGCGCGGTTGACGGCGCGATCGCAGAGCTCGGACCAGGGGTCGAGCCGGCGGCGGCGGACGAGGTGATCGACGGCGCGGGCCTGGCGCTGGTGCCCGGGCTGGTCAACGCCCACACCCACGCCGCGATGACCCTATTTCGCGGCTACGCCGACGACCTTCCGCTGATGGAGTGGCTGGAGCGCCACATCTGGCCGGTTGAGAAGCGGATGAGCGCAGACGACGTGTACTGGGGGACGCGACTGGCCTGCGTGGAGATGATCCGCACCGGTACCACCTGCTTCTGGGACATGTACTGGCACGCCGACGCGGCGGCGCGCGCGGTCGAGGACGCCGGCCTTCGCGCGGTGACCGCGGCGCCGCTGATCGATGACGGCGATCCTGCGAAGTCGGAGCGCGCCTGCTCGGACGCCGTTCGCAGCCTCGAGCGGATCGACGGGGCGGGCGGCGAGCTGGCTCGGCCGGGGTTCGCCCCGCACGCGGTCTATTCGGTCAGCGAGCGGTCGCTGCGCTGGATCGGGGAGCGTGCCGCGGAGCTCGGGATCCCGGTCCAGATCCACCTCGCAGAGACCGAGGACGAGGTCGCGGCCTGCGTCGCCGAACACGGCGAGCGCCCGGCCGAGTACCTCGACCGAATCGGGCTGCTGGCCCCGAGCACCCTGCTCGCGCACGGCTGCTGGCTCGAGCGCTCAGAGCTCGAGCTGATCGCCGAGCGGGGGGCGACCGTGGTCACGAATCCGGTCGCCAACCTGAAGCTCGCGGTCGGCAGGGTCTTTCCGTACGCCGGCGCCCGCGAGGCCGGGGTCGCGCTTGGGCTCGGCACCGACGGGCCCGGCTCGAACAACTCGCTCAACCTGCTCTCCGACGCGAAGACCTTCGCCCTGCTCCAGAAGAACGAGATGCGCGACCCGGCGGGGGTCACGGCGAGCGAGGTGCTCGAGATCGCCAGCGGACGGCGCTCGGAGCTGCTCGGGGGACGAGGGCTCGAGGCAGGCGCGCCGGCCGACTTCCTGCTGGTCCGCCTCGGGGCGCCGGAGCTTGCGATGGGCACGCTCGAGGCCGGGCTCGTCTACGCCTCGGCCGGCGCAGTCGTCGACACGACGGTGGTCGCGGGTCGGGTGCTGATGCGGGGCGGAATCGCGGAGGGTGCCGACGAGGTCGTCGCCCGGGCGCGAGAGCGTGCCGATGGCCTCGGCCTCGGCGGCTAGCCTGGATGGGCGCGGGGCGAGGATGGAGCGCGTCCTTCACACCTACCACGAGCCCTCGCCGGAGCTCACCGGCTACTACGACAGCGATCGCCTGATCGAGACCTGGGAGCGGGCTTGGGCGGACGCCGGCTGGCGGACTCGGATCCTGACGCTCGCGGAGGCGAGAGAGCATCCGCGGTGGCCGGGATACGACGCGGACATACACCGGCTGCCGACGATCAACCCCCGCTCCTACGAGGACACGAACTACCACCGCTGGATGGCGATGGCCGTCGTCGGCGGCGGGTTCATGAGCGACACCGACGTGCTCCTGCTCGGCCATTGGGAGCCGCGCGCGGACCCCGGCTTGACGGTCTACTCGATCGATTACCTGGAGGGCGACGGCGCCTGCCCGTGCTTCGTCCACGGGGCGGCTGCGGACTACGAGGCGGCGTGCGACTACTTCGCCGGCGCTGCGGAGTGGGCCGGCGGGTGGCGTCACGTCTCCGACCAGGAGCTGCTCCGCGCCGGCCGGCTGCTCTACGACCTGCGCCCCGAGGTGCTCACCTACGGCGACCCGCGCCTGGCCGCCGAGGGCCGGGCGGTGCACCTCAAGAACGACGCGATTCGCTCCGAGCGCGGGACGAAGAGCGAGCGGGTGGCGCGCCTTTACTCGGAGCTGACGCGGCCGCGGCCGTGGTGGCGGGCCCTCGTTCGGAGGGCGGACGCCGCCAGCCGCACGCAGAGGCCCGCGACGAGCAGGACGACGAGCCAGGCCCGACCGCTCATCCCCAGGACCCTACGTGCGCGGCGCGAGCTTGGATGACAGCTCGACGAAGAACTCGAGCGCGTCCGGATTGGCGAGCGAGTCGCGGCTCGCCGCCTGCTCGACCGGGGTGCCCATCAGGATCCGCTTCACCGGCACCTCGAGCACCTTGCCCGAGAGGGTCCGCGGCACCTCGTCGATCTGGAAGACCTCGTTCGGCACGTGCCGGGGCGAGCACTGCTCGCGGATGCCGCGCCGGATCCGCTCGGTCAGCTCCTCGTCGAGCTCGGCGCCCTCGCGCAGGACGACGAACAGCGGCATCCACCCCTCGGTGCCCGGGCGGGGCACGTCGACGACCAGCGCGTCGGTGACCTCGGGCACCGCCTGCACGGCGCGGTAGATCTCGCTTGTCCCCATCCGCACGCCGGCGCGGTTGATGGTCGAGTCCGAGCGGCCGTAGATGACCGCGGTGCCGCGCGAGGTGATCTCGATCCAGTCGCCGTGGCGCCACACCCCCGGGTACGTCTCGAAGTAGCTCTCGCGGTAGCGGCGCCCGTTCTCATCGCCCCAGAAGAACACCGGCATCGACGGCATCGGCTCGGTGATCACCAGCTCGCCGACCTCGTCGGTGACCGGGTCGCCCTGCTCGTCGAACGCCTCGACCTTGGCGCCGAGCGAGCGCGCCTGAAGCTCGCCGCGGTGGACGGGAAGGATCGGCACCCCGCCGACGAAGGCGGTGCAGACGTCGGTGCCGCCGCTGGTCGAGAACAGCCAGGTGTCCTCGCCGACGTGGTCGTAGACCCACTGGAACCCCTCGGGGGCGAGCGGCGAGCCGGTCGAGCCGAGGGCACGCAGGCGGCCGAGGTCGCGGCCGGCGCCGGGCTCGAGCTCCGCATTCATGCAGGCGGCGATGTAGCTGGCGCTGGTGCCGAAGCAGGTGATCCCGGCCTGGTCGGCGATGTCCCAGAGCACGCCCATGTCGGGGTGGCCGGGGCTGCCGTCATACAGCACGATCGCGGCGTCGGTGAGCAGTGCGCCGACGAGGAAGTTCCACATCATCCAGCCGGTGGTGGTGAACCAGAAGATCCGGTCCCCCTCCTGCGCGTCGACGTGCAGGTTGAGCTTCTTCAGGTGCTCGAGCAGGATCCCGCCGTGGCCGTGGACGATCGCCTTCGGCAGCCCGGTGGTGCCGGAGGAGTAGAGCACCCAGAGGGGATGGTCGAACGGCACCTGCTCGAACCGCAGCTCGGCGTCATCGCCGGCGGCGAGCAGCTCGGCCCAGGTGATCACCGGCCCGGAGAGGGGCGCGAGGTCGGGGTCGGCGCTCAGGTACGGGAGCACTACGGTGTGCGCGAGCGACGGCATCTGCGCCTGGAGCTTCGCGACGACCTCGGTGCGGTCGAAGGCGCGGCCGTTGTAGCGGTAGCCGTCGACGCAGAGCAGCACCTTGGGCTCGATCTGCGCAAAGCGGTCGACGACGCTGCCGGGGCCGAAGTCGGGCGAGCAGCTCGACCAGGTGGCGCCGAGCGAGGCGGTGGCGAGGAAGGCGACGAGCGTCTCGGGCACGTTCGGCATGTAGGCGACGACCCGGTCGCCCGGCCCGACGCCGAGCGCGCGCAGCCCTGCCGAGGCGCGGGCGACCAGCTCGCGCAGCTCACCCCAGCTGAGCTGGCCCAGGTCGCGCAGCTCCGACGCCGACAGGACGGCGACGCGGTCGTCGGGCTGGTCGCGAAGGATGTTCTCGGCGTAGTTGAGCCGGGCGCCGCCGAACCACTCGGCGCCGGGCATCTCGCGGCCGGCGAGGACCTGCGCGTAGGGCTGTGAGGCGCGAACCCCGAAGTAGTCCCAGATCGACGACCAGAACCCCTCGAGGTCCGAGACCGACCAGCGCCAGAGCGCCTCGTAGTCGCCGCCGAGCGTCAGTCCTCGCTCGGCCTCGAGCCAGCGCATGTACGCGGTCATGTTCGACCGCTCGATCGCCCCCGCCGACGGCTCCCAGAGGAGCTCTCCCCGCTTCGATCCGGCCGCGCCGGCCGTTGCTCGCTCCACGCCGCGTTTGTATCAGCCGGCGGCCGTGGTGCGGGCGAGGTCGCGGTCGACCGCGCGGATGAGCGCGAGGGCGAAGTCGTGGGCGCGCTCGAGCGCCGCGGGGTCGAGCGCGTCGGGGACGTCGTCGAGGGTGTGATAGTTCGCCGGCACGGCGGCGGCGGGCTCGAGGCAGGTGATCGTCGTCGCCGGGATCCGGGCGTGGCGGGCGGGGAGCGCGTCGGTGAGGAAGCCGTGGACCAGCGGCCTGGCGGCGAGCTCCTTGCCTCCTTCGGCGTCGGCCTCGGCGATCGCCGCGCAGAGCTGGGTCAGGCGCGAGTCGAGCGCGTAGGTGACCGTGGGGCCCTCGCCGACCTCGAAGCGGACCTCGCCGGCGCCGACCGAGTCGAGGTTGACGAGGTAGGTGGAGGAGGGGTCGAGGTCGCCGCGATGCTCGCGCAGGAACGCGCGCATGCCCTGCGCCAGGCATTCCTCGCCGCCGGTGAGCAGCACCCAGACGTCGAGGTGCCGGGGCGGGTCGCGGTCGAGCTCGGCGGCGAGTGAGAGGGCCGTGGCGACGCCCGACGCGTTGTCGTTGGCGCCGGGGACGACGGGAGAGAGGGCGATGTCGACGAACGCGAACAGGGCGACGAGCACGACCAGGGTGGGAGGGAGCTGGAGCACCGATATCCAGGCAGCGTCGATCCCCGCCATCCGGGCCCCGAGCAGGGGGAGGAGGGCGGCGACCGACCAGAAGAGGAGGCGAGAGGGGCTGAAGACGAAGCCGAGCCGGCGCTGGGCGGCGGCGAGGACCCGCATCCGGCGCGGCGCGAACGCGGCGCCGGTGCGGGCGGCGTCGTAGTGGGCGCTGAGCAGCAGCCGGGCGCGGGCCTGGGGGCGGGCGCCGGGCGAGACGACGTTCTGCGAGGCGCGGCGGAAGAAGAGCAGGCGGAGGAGGTAGAGGCGGGCGTTGAGGTCGAGGTACATCGAGGTGGCCGCCACGAGCACCAGTCCGAACCCGAGCGCGGGGATCGCGACCCCGGCGAGGCTGCCGGCGAGCGCGATCAGGCAATGGGCCGCGTAGACGAGCCCAACCTGAGGGTGGACGTAGGTGGGCTCGACCTCGGCCCGGCGGCCGAGCGCGCGGAGCCGCTCGGCGAGCCGGTTCGCCGCCTGCCGCTCGGCGTCGGTCCCGGTGAGCCGCCCCTCGAACGAGCACAGCTCGCGAACCACCTCCATGCGCCCGTCGCCTGCCACGAACGGGGGATTATCGCCCTCCGGCGAGGCTATCGTTCGCACTGCGCCGGAGTGGTGGAATGCAGACACGCGGCCCTCAAAAGGCCGTGCCCGAAAGGGCGTGCGGGTTCGAGTCCCGCCTCCGGCACTGATGTGCGGGCGCTACTCGCTCACCAATCCCGACCCCGCCCGGCTGCGGGCGCGGTTCGACGTGCTCGAGGCGCCGAAGGAGGCCGACGAGCCGCGCTACAACATCGCGCCCACCGACCCGGTGCTCGCGGTGCGCCGCCGCGACGAGGGGGCGCGTGAGCTGGGTCGGCTGCGGTGGGGGCTGGTGCCCGGGCGCTGGGCCGAGCAGAAGGGCAGCCGTCCGCTGATCAACGCGCGGGCGGAGGGCCTCGCCCGCCAGTCGGCGTTCGCGGAGTCGTTTCGCGAGCGCCGCTGCCTGCTGCCGGCCGACGGGTTCTACGAGTGGCTCGCCGACGAGCGGGGCAGGCGGCCCGTGTGGATCAGCCGCCCCGACCGCGAGCTGTTCGCGTTCGCCGGCATGTGGGCGGCGCTGCGGCCGAAGGGCGGGGGAGAGCCGCTGCACAGCTGCGCGCTCGTCACCTGCGAGCCGAACGAGCTGATCCGGCCGATCCACGACCGGATGCCGGTGATCCTCGACCCCGCGGTCGAGGCGGCGTGGCTCGATCCCGACGCCGAGGTCGGCGACCTGCTCGCCGTGCTGAAGCCGCTGCCGGCCGACGCGCTGGTCGCGCGTGAGGTCTCCGACCTGGTCAACGACGTGCGCGAGGACGGCCCGGCGCTGATCGAGCCGCGCGAGGAGCAGACGGCGCTCTTCTAGCGGGGATGCGGTGCTCAGGCGGGGGCGGGCGCGACGTCGTCGTCGACGTCGTCCTCGCCGGCGAGCGGGCGGCCGCCGGTCGGCCGCTCCTCCTCGACGTGCCACTCCTGGTTGAAGGCGACCATCGCGACCGCGATCAGCAGCAGCTGCACCGGGACCACGATCAGGGTCAGCAGCCCGAGCAGGTCCTCCGGCAGGGCGGGCGAGTCGAGCCCGTCCTTGGAGCGGTCGAACCACGCCGGGGCGGCGATCGCGGCGAAGATCGCGAGGATGATCGCGAGCGCCGCCGCCACCGGCAGGACCCCGCGCTGCCAGCGCGCGACCAGGAAGGCGAAGAGGATGTAGAGCCCGGCCCAGGCGAGCGACATCACCGCGACGCTCGTGCCCAGCAGCCGCTCCCAGCCCCCGATGGTGATCACGATGATCAGTGCGGCGGAGACGAGGAGGACGAAGACCACGACGGCCTTCATCGTCTTCGACTCGGCCTTCTCCCTGTTCGGCCGCCAGAGCTCATACCCCGGCCGGGCAGTTGCGACCTCCATCGACCCCAAGTCTAGAATTTCCGAAGGCGACGCGCGACGATTCGCGCGCTGCCGGGATGCGGGCGGTGGGATTCGAACCCACATGCTCTTGCGAGCACCGGGACCTAAGCCCGGCCTGTCAACCGTTGCAGCACGCCCGCGGGCAGCTCGATTCTAGGCGCGGTGCGTCCGATCCGCATGGGCACATGTGTTCGATCATGCGGAGCGGTACCGAGATCGCCCTCGTTGGTGCCCTTCATGCGAGCGGGCTCAACGACTCGGAGATCGCGACCAGGACTGGAATACCTCGAGCCACGATCCGGGAGTGGCGCGTCCTAGGACCGCCGGGTCAAAGAACGCGGGCTCGGCGACTTCGGCGGTCCGCCTGTGATCGATGCAGTGGGCGTCTACCGAGTCCGCCCGAAGCGGCATACGCCTACCTCAGGTGGACTCGACCGTGCGAGCGCCAGATCGCGGTGTACCGCAAGGCGTCCGTCGCGATCATGGATGGATTCGTAGGCCCCAAGCGCTGACCCTGGCACCCCTACACTGACCAAACCGTCGGGGGAGTGAGATAACGGCTATTCGCGCGGTCTCCAAAACCGCGAATCCGGGTTCGAATCCCGGCTCCCCCGTTAGGTGAAGCGCCGCAACTCCGCGCCGCGGCACGGGTTCGGGGAGTCGAGCGCGCTGGCAGGGGCGCGCTTCCTTAGCTGACGAAACATGACCAGGACGAACAAGGCAGGAACGCGATGGACCGCGGCGGCCGTTGGGTCGCTGGTAGTCGTCGCGCTGCTCGCTTGGCTCGCGCTCGCCGCCCGCCCCGGCGACGCGCCAGCCGCGTCGGCGGCCAAGCAGGCGCGTTGCGCCCTCGGTGACCGGCCGGCGGCTGAGCTGACCGTGCGCGAGCTGCGCAAGTCGGTTATCTGCCGGATCAACCGCCAGCGCGAGCGGCGCGACACCCGTTCGCTCTCGCGGAGCAAGAAGCTTCAGAAGGCGGCGCAGAAGCACACCAAGGTGATCGTCGAGACCGAGTGCTTCGCCCACCAGTGCCCCGGAGAGCCCGAGCTCGAGCAGCGGATCCGCCGGGTCGGCTACCTCGACGGCGCCCGCGAGTGGGGTTACGCCGAGAGCACCGGGTGCGCCGAGAGCGCCGCGGCGATGGTCCGCAACTGGCTCGACATCCGGTTTCACCGCATGAACCTGCTCGGTGCCAAGTTCCGCGACGTCGGCATCGGCGCTGCTCAGGGCGGCCCCGAGGACCGCTGCAAGAAGGGCTTCGCCACCTTCACCGCCGTCTTCGGCTGGCGCACGCGCTGAGCCTCTAACACACGTCCACTCGCCGGCCCGCCGCTCACCGGGCCTCCGACTCCTGCCGAGAGCAGCGACGTGGCACGGATTCGGAGGATCGCGGCCCTGCTTCCGCTCGCCGCCGCGGCGGCGCTCGTCGTCGTTGCGCTGTCGCCGGCGGCGTCGACCGCCCGCGTAAACGCCTGTGACGCCTACGGGAGCTCCAGTCCCACCGAGCTGACCCGACAGCAGGGACGCAAGGCGATCCAATGCCTGGTCAACGTCGAGCGCGACGCGGCCGGCCTGCGGCCGTTGAAGCGGAACAAGAAGCTGCAGAGGGCGGCCCAGCGCCACAACGAGCGCATGGTCGGCACCGGCTGCTTCGCCCACGAGTGCCCGGGCGAGTCCGCGCTCGACGGCCGCCTCGACCTGGTCGGCTACCTCAAGGGCAACCTCACCCGCTGGATGTTCGGCGAGAACATCGCCTGGGGTGCGCGGGAGCGCGGGACGCCGAGGTCGATCGTCGCCGCCTGGATGGCGAGCCCCGGCCACCGCGCCAACATCCTCTACGGCACGTTCCGCCAGATCGGCGTCGGCTTCTCGGTCGGCACCCCGTCGGGGGATCCCGTGGGCGGCGTGTACACGACCGATTTCGGCTTCCGCGTCCGGTAGCTCCGCCGAAGTTGCGTGCCTCCCTCACAGGATCCTCACACGCTCGCAACTTCCGCCTCACGTTTTGCTAGCCTGCCGCAACTTTGCTGAATCCCCGCCACATATCGCGGGGAGCGGGGGACCCACTCAGGGGGATCCCTCCTCGGGGCGAATCGCAGGCACCCGCCGCGTAGCGCCATCTCTTTCGGCGCGAGCCCGTCAGCTAACCCCGCAAGCGAAAGAAAGAGCGATGGACGAACGCTGCTGCCGTACGCCGTCGGGCCCGAACCCCAAAAACCGCATCGATCGCCGCCGGGTCGGCCTGGCCCTGCTCGGCGCCGCCCTCGCCGCGGCCGGCCTCACCGCCGGACCGTCGGCGCCCACCGCCGAGGCGAGCTCCTGCGCCAACGCGGGTGCGAAGCCGGGCAAGCTCAGTGGCCCGGAGGCGCGCAAGGCGGTCCGCTGCCTGATCAACGAGAAGCGGGCGAAGGCCGGCATGGGGGCGCTCGATCGCGACCGCCGGCTGCAGAAGTCGGCGCAGCGCCACAACAAGCGCATGCACGGCACCGGCTGCTTCGCCCACCAGTGCCCCGGTGAGGGCAGCCTCGACACCCGGATTCGCAACACCGGCTACCTCAGCGGCGCCGACCGCTGGAAGTACGCCGAGAACGTCGCCTGGGGCAAGAAGAAGCGAGGGACGCCGAAGAACGTCGTCGACGCCTGGATGAAGAGCTCCGGACACCGAGCCAACATCCTCAGCCGGGACTTCCGCGACCTCGGCGTCGGCTTCGACAACGGCACCCCGGGCAGCAAGCGCGCCTCGGGCGGCATCTTCACGGTCGACTTCGGCATGGCCGTCGGTTAGCGCCGACGGCGCGAATCGACCACGCAAGCCGACCTATACTCGGCGCTCGCGGGCGGCCGTGGTGTAACTGGTAACACTGGAGCCTTCCAAGCTCCCGTCGCGGGTTCGAGCCCCGTCGGCCGCTTCCCTTGGCCTCCCTGAACTTGGCGTAAACTCGCTTCTCAACGGGGCGTGGCGCAGTCTGGTAGCGCATTCGGCTGGGGGCCGAAAGGTCGCTGGTTCAAATCCAGTCGCCCCGACTAGTTCAACGAGTCCGACGGCTCGCGACGCGGCGCGACAGGTCGCTTGGATTGGCGGATCCGCGACTTCGACCCGGTCACCGCGCCTTGTGATCCGGGCCCGGTTGGACCGAATCCGGAGCGGATCGGTAGCTCGCTGGTAGCAGCGAGGGCGGTCGCACGGGCGGCCACTGGTAGCAGCGCGCCGGCGGCTCAGACGACCGGGGCTGTCTCTAGGTTCCGACGCGATGGCAGCCCCACGAAAGGCCAAGCCGCCGCCGGTCACGGTCGTCTACGACCCGGAGGCCGTACTGGATCTTGAGCAGGTGAAGGGGAAGGATGAGCGCAAGGCCCTGTTCAACGCCGTCGACAAGCTTCGGCGACTCGGAGCACAGCTGGCGCCGCCCCACGTGAAATTGCTGAAGGGGGAAGCCGACCTCTACGAACTGCGCCCTCGTCAGGGACGCTCCGCCGTCCGGCCGCTGTACGGGCGGTTCGGCGATCTCTTCGTGATTCTCGCCATCGCAACGAAGCGCGACTTCGACCGCAAGGTGCGGCTGGCAGGTGAGCGGGCGGCCCAGTACGACGACTAGGCTTGTGTCGGTCTGATAACTCCAGTATTATCGCTCGACGACCGATAGGAAGTTCGATATGGCTACGAAGCAGATCAGCAAGCTAAAGACCCACGGCGAGGTTCTAGCCGAGGAGATCACCCGCGACGAAGACTTTCGCGCGGAGTGGGAGCGCCTTGCCCTGGCTCGCGAGGTGGCGGCCGAGCTCGTCCGCTACCGCTCGCAGAACGATCTCTCCCAGCGTGCGCTCGCTGAGCGTCTCGGCGTCAGCCAGCCGCGAGTGGCGAAGCTCGAGTCCGGCGAGCACAACCCGGACGTCGACACCCTGGTCCGGATCTCCCGCGCCACCGGGCTCGAGTTCGCGATCGATATCGCTCCGACACACCGGACACCGAAGCTGGTAACAAAGCAGGTCCGCGACCGCCGGTCGACCTACGTCGATGACGGCGTCTCGGTAATCGCTGCCGTTCGCTGAGACGAGCGGACGCAGGCGTGGATTCGCCTGTGGACGGCGCTGCGGACCAGCCGTCCGCCGGGGTCAGCGTGGGCATGGGGCGTGCGAGGCGCGGTCCGCATCCGACCCCACCCCCACACCATGAATGGCGTGTGACTGGGGTCGGATGCGGACCGGGAAGCGGAGTTGAGCGGTGGGGCGGGCGGACTGACGGGCGGTAAACAGCGGAGGAAGTTCGAGAGTCGGGTTGGACTGATCGGGGACTCATGCGCCTTAACAAGTAGATGGCCGGATCGATGGGACATGAGGCACGGGGAGGCGGGCGATGACGGGACAGGAGGTTGCGGAGCTCGCGGTTGGACTGGCGGCGCAGTTCGCGACTTAACAAGTAGGTGGCCGGATTGACCAAGACACGACAGGCGAGGCCAGCGGAGCCCTGGATGACGAAGCGGGAGCTGGCGCGTCGTCTGCGGTGCTCGACGCGAACGATTGAGCGGCTCAGGCTGCCGGCGATGCGCGTCGGCTCCCAGAACCGCTATCGCCTAAGCGAGGTCGAGGCTCACCTGCGCGGCGAGGACCGTCGGGGCCGATTGCTTGTATTCCCGGGCGGTCGAGAAGAGGAGCATCCGGCATGAGTGCGTTCAAGCGAGGGCGAGCCTGGGTGGCGAAGTTCCAGCTTCGAAGCGAGCAGCACTGGGTGCCTGGCGGCCCGTGGGACTCGAAGCGGGCGGCGCAAGAAGCCGAGCGCCGTTACCGCGATCGCCTCGAAGCGCGGCGCACGAACGAGTCGTGCTCGAGCTTTGCCTCGCGCTGGCTCGAGGAATGGCCACGCAAGGCGGCGTCGACGCGCAAGCTGTACGCGCAGGCAGCCGAGCGGTTCGCGGTCGATTTCGGCGCTACGCCGCTCGGAGAGGTCGAGCGCCTGTCGGCGAGGTCTTGGGCCCTCGGCGCGCCCCGCAACATCTCGAAGATCATCGGCACGATGTACGAGGACGCACGGAACGTCCAGAAGCTGGCGTGGGATGACGTCAAGGTCCGACGGGCCGCACTGGGAACGCTAGTTGCCGAAGGTGACGTCGCCGCCGACCTCCTCGAGCGCGCCCTCGCTGACCATTCCGGGGCGGTGCGCGCGGTTCTTCTGCAGGTTGAAGCACCCTCGGAATTGCGGGATGAAATCCGCTCGCGCCTGCGGGACGATCCGGATGCCTACCTACGAGCAATGGACTCGCAATAGGTCATTTCGGAGATCGATGAGGCGGGTGCTTGGGCAGCCTTCATCTCAGCTGAGCTAGGACGCGGCCAGCTGTTCCAGCTCTCGGAAGGTGTCAGCGCCGGTTTGGATGAGACCGACGTCAGGGTGTCTCGGGAACCGAGCCTCGTTCTTGGCCAGCAGAGCGAGCGCCTGCTCTGCGTTTCTGCTTGCCACCCCAGCGTCACCGACTCGCTCGGCGATCCTGGCTTCCGCCAGGAGGATGCGGAACTGCTCGACTGGGAAGAGCCCAGACCGGGCCGACGTGAACTCGTTGAGCAGCTCCAGGGCCTCCTGGTAGCGCTGTTCCCACGACGCGGCGACGATTACCTCCGCGAGAGCCAGAGCCGCACCCGTGTCGTAGCTGAAGTGGCGAGCTCGCTGCAGTCGAAGGGACTCCGCGTATGACCGCGGCCACGAGAAACTCCCCACCTGTGGCCAGATAAATCCCCACCCGTCCGATCCCGTCGCGACGGTGCCGAGCTTCGGCATCAACGACGACGGGAGGCGGGATGAAGTCAGGCAGAGCGCA
>JBOGZD010000064.1:0-16854 GCA_050697155.1 Solirubrobacterales bacterium
GGCCTACGCCTGGGTGGCGGGCAGCCGCGGCGCGCTCGGCCGGCGGCTTACCCCCCGCGCGCTCGCCCGCGCCGACGCCGTGATCGACGAGCGGCGCGCCCCCCCTCCACGGTGACCTACATTTGCAGCCGTGATGCGCTCGTGGCGGGGCAGCACTAGGGCGGGCGTCGCGCTGGCGACGCTGGTCGTCGCGGCCGCGACGGGTGGCGCCTCCGCCGCTGCGTCGGGGTTCGCTTCGATCGGTGCGACCGCTGACGCGGTCGCCGTTCGCGAGGTCGCTCGATCCCCGGCCCAGGTGCGCGACTACTGGACCCGCGCGAGGATGCGCGCCGCCGAGCCGGCCGCGCTCGAGTTCACCTCAGCCGCAAGGCCAGGGCTGCGGCGCGCCACCGGTGGCGGCCGCGTCGCGTCGCGCGCCAGGGCAGTCGACGCGGGCGGCGACAACACCGCGTTTCCCACCCGCGCCCACGGGCGGGTGTTCTTCTCCATCGAGGGCGGCTCAGACCCCGGTGACTACGTCTGCTCGGGGACCGTCGTCGACGCTCCCGCGCACACCGTCGTCTGGACCGCCGGACACTGCGTCAACGACGCCGAGTTCGGTGGCGGCTTCGCGACGAACTGGAGCTTCGTCCCCGGCTACCGCCATGGACAGCGGCCGTTCGGCACCTGGGCGGCGCGCGAGCTCTACACCACCCGCGGCTGGAGGCAGAACACCAATATCCGGGTCGATCTCGGCGCCGCCCAGGTCGCGCGCGACGGCCAGGGGCGGGGGATCGAGGACGTCGTCGGCGGGCTCGACCTCGCCTTCGACCAGTCGCGCGACCAGCTCTTCAACGCCTTCGGCTACCCGATGCTCCCGACCCTGTTCAACCCCGAGTTCGACGGAGAGCGGCTCTACTCGTGCACCTCACCGCGGACCGCCGACGACAACCCGCCCGGGTCGGGACCGGCCCCGATGCGCATCGACTGCGACATGACCGGGGGCGCGAGCGGCGGCGCGTGGATCGCGAGCGGGCGCATCCACTCGGTCACCAGCTACTCCTACGCCGGCGACTTCACCCACCTCTACGGGCCCTACCTGGGCAACGTCGCCGAGGACCTCTACGCTGACGCCGGCGGGCAGGCGGTCACCTGCGCAGGCAAGCCGGTGACCAACCTCGGCGGCCCCGGCGCTCAGAACTACGCCGGCACTGCCGGCGCCGACTCGTTCAAGCTCGGTGGCGGGCGCGACCGCGCCGACGGGGGCCGCGGACGCGACAAGCTCTGCGGCGGCCGTGGCCGCGACGTGCTGATCGGTGGCCCCGGCCGCGACGTGTGCATCGGAGGCCCAGGCCGCGACCGCGCCCGCGGCTGCGAGGTAACCCGCAAGATCCCCTAGGCCCTGTGGGCGACGTTCACGAATACAGCTCGCGGCTCGAATGGAGCGGGTCGACCGGGCAGGGTTATGAGCGCTACAGCCGCGAGCACGTCGTCTCGGCTCCGCCGGCACACCAGACGCTCCGGCTGAGCAGCGATCCGGCGTTTCGCGGCGACCCGGATCTGCTCGATCCCGAGGAGCTGCTGCTGGTCGCGGCGAGCTCCTGTCAGCTGCTCGAGTTCCTGGCGATCTGCGCGCGGGCGCGGATCGATGTCGTCTCCTATGTCGACGAGGCCGAGGCGGTGATGATCCCCGACGACGAGCCCATGCGGATCACGCGGATCACGCTGCGGCCGCGGATCGTGGTCGCGGGCGGGGCGAGGGAGGAGCGGGTTCGGCGCTACGTCGATCTCGCCCACGAGCACTGTTACATCGCCAACAGCCTGCGTTCGGAGATGACGATCGAGCCGCGGATCGAGATTCGCTCCGGTTAGTCCGCGGGCCGCGCCCGGTCTTGGTAGGTGACTGCGAAATTCGAGGAGGTGCCAAGTGTTGCTCGACGGAAAGAACGCTGTCGTCTACGGAGGGGCGGCGCGATCGGTGGCGCGGTCGCCCGTGGGTTCGCCCGCGAGGGCGCCCGGGTGTTCCTCGCCGGTCGCACGGCGGCCACCCTCGAGGCGGTCGCCGAGGAGATTCGCTCCGCGGGCGGCGCGGCCGACACGGCGGAGGTCGACGCGCTCGACGAGGAGGCGGTCGATCACCACGCGGATGCGGTGGCGGCCGAGGCCGGGAGCATCGACATCTCGTTCAACCTGATCGCCCACCCGTACACGCACGGGACTCCGCTCGCCGAGATGGAGGTCGACGACTTCCTGGCGCCGATCGAGACCGCCGCGCGGACGACGTTCCTCACCGCGAGGGCGGCGGCGCGGCACATGATTCCCCGGCGCTCGGGAGCGATCCTCATCTTTGGTGGACCCGGCGACCGAAGCGCGCCGATCCGCGACTACTACCTCGGGGGAACCCAGGTCGCCTTCGATGTGCTCGAGACCATGCGACGCCAGCTCTCGGTCGAGCTCGGCCCGCACGGCGTCCGCATCGTCACCCTCGAGTCGGGCGGAGTCGCCGAGTCGCTGCCCGAGGGCTTCGAGGGCCGCCAGGAGATCGTCGACCTGATCGAGGGACAGACCCTGATCGGGCGCACCGCCTCATTGGAGGAGATCGGCAACGTCGCCGCTTTCGTCGCCTCCGACAAGGCGGGGCCGATGACCGCCGCCACCGTCAACGTGAGCGCTGGGGCGCTGGTCGACTAGCGGTCCCCTCCCGGCGATCCCCGAGGTCGAGGACCGCCGCGCTCGGACCGCGCTCCGTGACCGCCCACGGCGCGAGCTCGGTCCGGGTGTCGTAGACCACCGTCGTCCCAGCGAGGTAGTCGTGCCAGCCGCGGCGCGTCGTCGAGAACAAGACCCACACCAGTCCCAGGGCGAGCGGGAGCATCGCCACCGGCACGGCAAGTCGACTCCTGCGGCCAGCGTGCGCGTGACCAAGCCCACCTGGTCGGTCTCCGTCTCCTCGCCGCTTCGGCCCACGATCCTGTGGGCGAGGCGCTCGGCGGAGTCGTCGAGCGCCTCGGTGATCTTGGTGAGCCGCCGGCCGACGTCGGTGATCAGCCCGGCGCCCTGTTCCGCGATCGCGGCCCGGACCTCTGGTGCCTCGGCGATCCGCTCGACCAGCATCTGGGCCTTTGCGCTGGCGAGGATCTCCTCCCAGACCCGGCCAGCGAGCTGGCTGTCGAGCGCGGTGACGACCGCCTCGGCCACCTCCTCGCTGGTCAGCGCGCGCTGGATCGCATCCTGGACCGCGTTGCGCTCGATCACCCGCACGAGCGCCCGCTCGACCGCGGGACTGCGCAGGGCGCGGACGATCGCCTCCTCGATCGCGTCCTCGACGGCGACGTCCACTCCGGTCGCCTCGGCAAGGCGCCCGGCGCTCCGCGTGCCGAATCCGACCAGGCGCGCGGCCGGCGAACGCCGCTCCCGTGGCTCCCGCTGAGCGCCCTCGCGCTCGTTCATGCCCGGCCCTTACCCGTCCCCGAGGCGACCGAAGCTACTAGCCCAGCGAGCTCACGCCTGGCGGGGCGTCCCCGGCGCTTGCCGCGCCGAGGCGCTTACGGTGGGTGCGGATCTCGCTCAGGATGCGCTCGAGGCGGGGCTCGGTCGAGGAGTCGACGTGGCGCATCGCCCGGGCGACCGCCGGGTGGACCGTGGCGATCCGCTCGTGCATCGCCTGGGCGACGGCGCGGTAGGTGGGGTGGCCCTCGCGTCCCGAGCGCAACTCGCAGACGTGCATCGCCTCGCGCGCGTTGAGGTCGAGCACGTAGCGGATGCGGTAGCCAAGGCAGAGCGCGTAGGGCGCCGCCTCGACCAGCCCGGCCGCCTCCAGCCGCTCGAACTCGGCGCGCGAGATCTCGAGGGCGCGCTGGTACTCGTCGCCGACGCCCGCCTGGCGGATCTCGTCGGGGATCCCGGCGCCCAGCTCCGGGCCGAGCCGCTGCCACTGGCAGGTCAGCATCCGGTGCCGCTGCAGGTCGCGAAAGCCGCCGTAGTCCGAGACGATCTCGAACCGGTAGCGGATCGCCTCCCAGCCGCGGCCCGGGCGGTGGCGGCGGTTGCGCCGCTCGCCCGCGAGCACGCCGATCAGCTCCCCGCGCTCGATCGGGTCGAGGGCCGCGATCCGGGCGCGGATCTCGGCCTCCGCCGTCCCGGCCGACTCATAGAGCGACGAGCAGAGCAGGTCCTCCTCGCTGCCGTCGACGCGGATCAGCTCGACCGACGGGGCCGGGTCGCCGGTCCGCCGGTCGAGTCCGAGCCGAGCGGCGGCTCGATCGGTCGCCTCGCGCCGCTCGCGCAGATGGGCGATCCAGTCGCCGCCACGATCGGGGCGGTCGACCCGGGCGACGAAGCTCGGCATCACCTTCTGCAGCTCGGCGAGGATCATCTCCCCGTAGTTGCGCGCCTCGGGCAGCGGCGAACCGGCGAGTCGCAGCAGCAGCTGCTCGTAGGCCTGGCCGGAGGCGTAGATGCCGACGTGGCTCAGGGTCGAGGCGGGCAGCAGCCCGCGGAGCAGGTCGAGCGCCTTGGCGCGGATCGAGCTGCGCCAAGCGCGCTCAGGCTCGTCCTCGCCGCGCGGCCAACGCTCGGCGGCCCAGGCCTGGACCTCTTCGAGGCTGCGCGAGTAGATCGCAAACAGCTCGTCGACAGCGGCCCGGTACTCGGTACCGAGCTCGTCGTCGGAGTAGAAGCGGTACCCGGCCTGCTCGTCGATCGGCTGGTCGTAGGGGATGTAGCGCGTCGATTGCTCGAGGTAGGCGGCGAGCCGACCGCGCTGGAGGATCTTGGTGAGCACGTTCGAGACCCACTCGCATGCGACGTGGGCGCCGCCGACTTGGGCGATCGAGTCGTCGCCGTAGCCGATGAACACGCGCTCGTAGAGGCCGGCCGCGCGCTCGCCCTCGGCCCCGTCGAACGGCCGCGCCCCGGGTGCCACCTCGCCGGCGAACTCCTCGAGGAAGAGCCGACGCAGGGTCCCCGCATAGCGCGAGTAGCGCGCGAACAGCGCTCCCTTGACGGTCTCCGGCAGGTTGACCAGGCAGAACACAGGCTGATCGAGGTTGGTGAAGTGGGGCTCGAGCAGTTCGCGCTCGGCTGCCGTGAACGATTCGACCGGATAGCGCACGGCGGCCATCCTAGAAGGGCGCGCGGCGGGCGCCGAGGGCCGATCAGGCGGACCGTGCGGGTGGCGGCGACGCCATCAGCTCCACCCGATGGCCTCCGGGGGCGATCGCGAAGCCCCGCCGCACGCCCCACAGCTGTCGCGACTCCTCGACCTCGTGGCCGGCCTCGCCCAGCGCCGCGAGCGTGGCATCGAAGTCGTCGACGACGACGGCGGCGTGGCCGAGCGTGGGAACGGCCGGCTCGTCGGTGAGGATGAGATGAATCTGGGTGCCTCGGCGCTCGACCCAGGTGACGAACCTCGCGATCGGCTCTGGCGCCTCGACCGGCGCGAATCCCAGAAGGCGCCAGAACGCGACCGACGCGTCGGCGTCAGCGGCGGGAACCTCAAGCGAAACGTGCTGGAGCATCGCGGTTAGTCGAGCCCGGCGGCCCGCCGCGCCTCGTCCCAGTCGGCGAAGGCGTCGATCCTGGACACCTCCTCGCCGTCGAACCTGCACAGGTGCGCGTAGCGGAGGGTCACCTCGGCGCCGCCCTCGCGTTCGGTGCCGGTGAACGTGAGCAGCGCCAGCACCCGGCCGTCGGGCGCCTCGACCAGCTCGTCGACGTCGATCCGCAGCAGCGCCCAGGGCTCCTCGATGAACGTGGTCCAGAACTCGACCATCCCCTCGCGGCCGCGGTAGACGGGCTCGATCCCGGGGAAGAGCTGGGCGGTGTGGAACTCGAACTCGGGCGAGGTCTGGTCGAGGATCCAGACCAGGTCGCGGCGGTTCCAGGCGTCGATCGCCTCGCGGTAGCGCTCGAGGCTCCCGGAGTCGGTCACAGCACTCCCCCGATCGCCTCGCCCGCGTTCGCCGCCCAGTCGACCAAGGGCGACGGGGCGACGCCGAAGAAGATCGTCGCCCCGGCGGCGAGCACAGTCAGGGCGATGATCGTCTTGCAGCGCGCCCCGCTCGGCGCGTCGGCGTCCGGCGAGCCGCCCGCCATCGCCGGCAGGTGGCCCTCGCCTGCGGGCTCGGCCCCCGGGCGCATCCAGACCGCCGCGACCACCCGGAGGTAGTAGGCGAGCGAGATCATCGTCCCGACCGCGATCGCGACCCCGAGCCAGGTGTAGTCGGCGTCGACCGCGGCCTCGATCACGAACAGCTTGCCGACGAAGCCCGCGGTGCCCGGAAGCCCGGCGAGCGCGAGCATCGAGATCGTCAGCGACCAGGCGAGCAGGGGCCGCTCCCGGCCCAGCCCCTCGACCGAGCGGATGTCGTCGCCGAACGGGGTTTGGCGCTCGCGGATCGTGATCACCGCGAACGCGGCCAGGTTCATCAGCGTGTAGGCGGCGAGATAGAAGACCAGGGCGCTGACCCCGGCCTCGCTCGCGGCCACCACCGCGACCATCATGTATCCGGCCTGGGCGACCCCCGAGTAGCCGAGCAGCCGCTTGAGCGAGTCCTGCCCGAGCGCGCCGGCGTTGCCGACCACGATCGAGACCGCCGCCAGCGCCGCCAGCGCCGGCTGCCAGTCGCCGACCGCGGGGCCGAGCGCGACCTCGAAGAACCGCACCAGCACGCAGAAGACAGCCGCCTTCGTCGCCACCGCCATGAACGCGGTCACCGGGGTGGGCGCCCCCTGATAGACGTCGGGCGTCCACTGGTGGAAGGGGGCGACCGAGAGCTTGAACGCGAGCCCGGTGGCGGCGAGCGCGATCCCGATCAACAGCAGCGGGTCGTCGAGCGTCGAGCCGCCGATCCCGGCGCGGATGCCGGCGAAGTCGGTCGAGCCCGAGGCGCCGTAGACGAACGCGAGCCCGTAGAGCAGCGTCGCCGAGCCGAGCGAGCCGATGATCAGGTACTTGAGCCCCGACTCGAGCGACTCGCGCCGCCGCAGCGCCGAGCCGCAGAGGACGTATAGCGGCACCGAGAGCAGCTCGAGCGCGATGAAGAAGGCGATCAGGTTCTGGGCCTGGGCGATCAGCACCATGCCGAGCACCGAGCAGATCAGCAGCGCCTGGAACTCGCCGTGCCCGGTCGGCCCGGCGGCGCGGTCGACCGAGGGCTCGCGCCATGACAACGGGATGCAGAACGCCCCCGAGGCGATCGCGATCAGGCTCGCGGCGAGGCCGAGCTCGTCGAGGCGCAGTGCCCCGGCGACCAGGTCCTTCTCCTCGCCCCACTGCCAGATGCACAGGCCGCTTGCGGTGGCGAGGGTGGCGAGGCCGAGGATCGAGACGATCAGCCGCTCGCGGCGTCGGGTGAAGGCGCCGGCGATCAGCACGACGACCACCCCCGCGGTCAGGGCGAGGACGGGCGAGAGTCCGGCGTAGTCGATGTCGGGGGCGTCGAAGGTCATTCGTCGCAAACCACCACGATCCCGGCAGCCGCTGGTTCGCCCACGGTGGTCTCGCTGTATGCGAACTCCCGACAGTTCCCACCGGCTGCTGCTGTCACCGTCCCGACCTTGTCGTCAACCGCCGCTTCACCCCGCTCGAGGATCAGGCCCGGATAGAACGCCAGCGCGACGATCACGCCGACGAGCGGCACCAGCACGGCGCCGTCCCCGACCGTGATCTCGCGCGATTCCGCGCCCTCCGGCAGCCGGTTGTGCATCGTTCGCTGGTAGAGGCGCAGCGCGTAGAAGGCGGCGAGCGCAACCCCGATCCCAGCGACCAGCGCGTAGACGATCTTCGCCTGGAAGACGCCGTTGAGGATGTAGAACTCGCCGATGAAGTTGGCCGACCCGGGCATCGCCAGGGTCGCCATCGTCACCACCAAGAACAGTCCCGCGAGCACGGGGGCGCGGAGCGCGAGCCCGCCCATCCGACGCAGGTCCTCGGTCCCGGCGCGCTCGTAGAGCACCGCGATGATCAGGAACACCGCGGCCACCGCGAGCCCGTGGTTGACCATCTGAAGCACCGCGCCGTCGGCGCCGTCGGCGCGCAGCGAGAAGACCCCGATGGTGACGAAGCCGAGCTGGGCGATCGACGAGTAGCCGGCGATCAGGCGCACGTTGGTCTGCGTGAACGCCATCACCGAGCCGTAGAGGATCGAGGCGACGCCGATCACCAGCACCAGCTCCTGGAAGGTCGCCGTCGCGTCGGGGTAGAGCGGAAAGACGACGCGCAGGAAGCCGTAGGCGCCGACCTTGGAGAGCACGCCCGAGAGCAGCGCCAGCACCGGCAGCGGCGCCGCCCGGTAGGCGTCCGGCATCCAGCCGTGGATCGGGAAGGCCGGCATCTTGACCAGGAAGGCGGCGGCGAAGAAGCAGAAGATCCATTCCTGGCTTCCCTCCGAGAGCAGGTTCGCGCGCAGGTCGGCGATCGCGAAGCTGAGCTCGCCGCCGGTCTGGTTCGCGGCGAGGATCGCGGTCGCGATCGCGCCCACCAGCATCAGCAGCGAGCCGACCAGCGTGTAGACGATCATCTTCGTCGTCGCCGCGATCCGGTTGCGGCCGCCGAAGATGCCGATCAGGAAGTAGAACGGCACCAGCATCAGGTCGAAGAAGAGGACGAACAGGAGCAGGTCCTGGGCGAGGAACGCGCCAAGCACCGCTGTCTCGCCGAGCCCGAGCAGGAAGTAGTAGAGCCTCGTCCGGCCCGGGTCGGCCGGCGCCTCGGCTGACCCGGGATAGCCGCGCAGGGCGCTGAACACGGTCGCCGCGGCCCAGAGCAGCGCCGTGAGCCCGACCAGGAAGAGGCTGATCCCGTCGACGCCGAGCTGGTAGCGCACCCCGAGCTCGCTGATCCAGCTCGCGTCGACGGTGTGCTGGAGGCCGGCCGCATCGGTGTCGAAATCGGCCACCAGCCCGGCGGCGAGGCCGAGGGCGACCAGCGACCCGGCAACGGCCAGCCACGGCGCCGTCCGTCGAGGGGCCAGCATGCAGGCGAGCCCGAACCCGAGCGGCAGCCACAACAGCAGGCTCAGCATCGCCCGCTCCAACACTGGCGACTGGCGACTGGCGACTGGCGACTGATCACGAGCTCACCGCCAGGAAGTAGACGCCGAGCGCGGCGAAGCCTCCGACCAGCAGCAGGGCGTAGGCGCGCACGAACCCCGATTGGGCGCCGCGGACCGTCGCGCCCGCCCCGCGGACGATCCCGACCGCGCCGTTGACGATCCCCTGTACGACCACCCGCTCGAACACGAACGTCGCGAAGCCTCCGAGCACGACCACCGGCCGGTAGACGAGCGCGTCCTGAAGCTCGTCGAAGTACCACTTGTTGAACAGGAAGGTGTGGACGGCGGCGAAGCGGTCCCGAAGGCGGGCGGTGATCCCCGGGCGGGTGACGTAGCAGACCCAGGCGAGCGAGATCCCGACCACCGCCATCGCCGCCCCGGCGGCGAGCCCGAGCCAGGCCGAGGAGCTCGACGGCACCAGGTCGTGGAAGCCGGACTCCTCGAAGGTGGGCTCGAAGAACGTCTCGATCACGTCGGTGGCCCCGGGGATCTGCACCATCCCGCCGACCAGCGAGGCGATCCCGAGCACCACCATCGCGATCGCCATCGGCTGCGCGCGCTCGGCGACGTGGTGCTCTGGCCCGGGGAAGCCGACGTCGGTGTCCTCGGGCTCGCCGGTCATCGGGTTCTCGGGCTCGGCGTGGGCGAGGTGGCCCCACTCGAGGTCGCGCGCCTCCGAACACGGATCGCCGGCGACGACCCGGAAGCCGATCCGGAAGGCATAGAAGGCAGTGAGCAGTGCGGCGAGGTAGCCGCCGACGGCGAAGATCCAGTACATCCCGCCGCGCTCGGCGGCGAAGACGAGGATCTCGTCCTTGGAGAAGAAGCCGGAGGTTCCCGGGAACCCGGCGAGTGCGAGCGCCCCGACGATCAGCAGGACTGAGGTCAGCGGCAGGGCGCGGCGAAAACCGCTCATCCGGTCGATGTCCTGGCGGTTGGCCATCGCCGCGATCACCGACCCCGCGGCCATGAACAGCAGCGCCTTGAAGAAGGCGTGGGTCATCAGGTGGAAGAGCCCGGCGCCGTAGGCGCCGATCGAGACGCCGACGACCATGTAGCCGATCTGGCTCATGGTCGAGTAGGCGATGATCCGCTTGAGATCGGTGACCACCAGCGCGATCGACGCCGCGACGATCAGCGTCGCCAGCCCGATGAAGGCGCCGATGTCGGCCGCGGTCGGGGCGAGCTCGAAGAGCGGGAACATGCGCGCGATCAGATAGACGCCCGCGGTGACCATGGTCGCGGCGTGGATCAACGCCGAGACCGGCGTCGGGCCCTCCATCGCGTCGGGAAGCCAGGTGTGCAGCGGCAGCTGCGCCGACTTCGCGAAGGCGCCGACGAGCAGCAGCACGCAGATCGCGACCACCACTCCTTCGTTGGTGGTGAACGCCTCGGGCGCCGCCTCGAACGACTCCAGGAAGTCGAACGTGCCGAGCTCGCGGAAGACGAACAACGCGGCGACCACCAGCCCGACGTCCCCGATCACGTTGATCACGAACGCCTTCATCCCCGCCGCGGTCGCGGTCCCCCGCCGGTACCAGAAGCTGATCAGCGCGTAGGAGGCAAAGCCGACGAACGCCCAGCCGATGATCAGGACGATGAAGTTGCCGGCCAGGACCAGCAGCAGCATCGAGAAGACGAAGAAGTTGAGGTAGGAGAAAAAGCGCGCGTAGCCGCGGTCGGAGTCGAGGTAGGCGATCGAGTAGAGGTGGATCAGCGCCGAGACCCCGGTCACCACCAGGCACATGAACACCGACAGCGGGTCGACGAGGATCCCGAGCTCGATCTCGAGGCCGGCGGCTGAGGCGTAGTCCCACGCCGAATCGGTGAGCTGGCGGGCGTCGTGGGGCTCGGAGAGAAGCTCGCCAAGCGACGCGAGCGAGAACGCGAACGCGAGCCCGATCGCCGCGGTGCCGACCCACCCCGCCGTTCGCCCCGGCAGCGCCCGCCAGCCGAGCGCGATCACGAGGCTGCCGACCAGCGGGAGCGCAAGGACCAACCACGCGTACGAGGTAGCGCTCACGCCGGTGTCCCGACCTGGCGACTGGCGACTGGCGACTGGCGACTGGTCACCCGCGCAGCCCCCGTATCTCGTCGACATCCAGCGGCACCCGCCGCCTGAACATCGCCACGATCAACCCCAGCCCGACGACCACCTCACAGGCGGCGACGACCATGACCACGAGCGCGAACACCTGGCCGTCCTCGTTCCCGAGCGAGCGCGCAAACGCGACCAGCGCGAGGTTGCCCGCGTTCAGCATCAGCTCGAGGCAGAGCAGGATCACCAGCGGGCTGCGCCGCAGCAGCACGCCTCCGGCGCCGACCGCGAACAGCAGGGCCGAGAGCACCAGGTACCACTCGGTGGCCAACTACCGGCTCTCCTCGCGCCTTCTGCCGGCCAGCACCACCGCGCCGACGGCGGCGATCAGCAGCAGCATCGAGGCGGCCTCGAAGACGATCAGGAAACGCTCGAGCAGGAGCTCGCCGATCGACGCGGGCGAGCCGAAGCCGAGCTCGATCGTCGGACCCTCGGACTCGACCGCCTTCAGCCCGGTGCCGATCACTGCGATCGAGAGCTCGACGAAGAGCGCCGCGGCGAGCAGCGGCGCGAGCAGCCGCTGGCCCGGGATCGGCTCCCAGATCGGCTCCTCGACGGCGCCGACGTAGGCGGCGACGAACAGGTAGAGGACCATCACCGCCCCGGCGTAGACCACCACCTGGGCGGCCGCGATGAACTCCGCGTGCAGGATCAGGAACAGCCCCGCCAGCGACACCAGATGGACGATCAGGGCCAGCACGCTGTAGAAGGGATTGCGCATGGCGATCACAGCGATCGCCCCGCCCAGGGCGCCGATCGCACCGGCGAAGAAGGCGACCTCCTCCATCGCGGGCATGCTATTCCGGGCGGCGGGGAGCCGCCCGGGGATCGCCGCCGGTTTGCGCCGTTCGCCACAACCGGGGCCCGCGAATAGGATCTCCGGCTTGAGCGCGGAGCAGATTTCGATGGTTGTGGTGCGAAGCGCGATCCAGGTGTGATGGGTCCGCTGAGCGGAGTGCGGGTGGTCGAGATCGCGAGCATCGGCCCGGGGCCGTTCGCCGGGATGATGCTCGCCGACATGGGCGCGGACGTGGTCCGGCTCGAGCGCCCCGCCGGCGCCGCCGGCGCGCTCGGGGCGGGCGCCTGGAACCACATGCACCGCGGGCGCCCCTCGGTCGGCATCGACCTGAAGAACCCGCAGGGCCGCGACCTCGCGCTGCGCCTGGTCGAGGGCGCGGATGCGCTGATCGAGGGGTTTCGCCCCGGGGTGATGGAGCGGCTCGGGCTCGGCCCCGACGAGTGCCTGGCCCGCAACCCGCGGCTGGTCTACGGGCGGATGACCGGCTACGGGCAGGACGGCCCGATGTCGAGCGTCGCCGGCCACGACATCAACTACATCTCGCTCGCCGGGGTGTTGGGGGCGATCGCGCGCCGCGGGGAGCGGCCCATGTTCCCGATGAACATGGTCGCCGACTTCGGGGGCGGCGGGATGCTGCTGGCCTTCGGCGTCGTCTGCGCGGTGCTCGAGGCGCGCTCGTCGGGCGAGGGCCAGGTGGTCGACGCGGCGATGGTCGAGGGCTCCGCGGTGCTCTCGACCCTGATCCATGCCCTGCGCGGGGCCGGGATGTGGACCGACGAGCCGGGCACGAACCTGCTCGACTCCGGCGCCCACTTCTACGAGGTCTACGAGACGGCCGACGGCGGCCACATCGCGGTCGGCGCGCTCGAGCCCCAGTTCTACGCCGAGCTGCTGCGCCTGCTCGAGCTCGACCCCGACGAGTTCCCGCAGATGGACCAGTCCCGCTGGCCGGAGCTCAAGCAGCGCTTCGCCGAGCTCTTCAGGACCAAGACCCGCGACGAATGGGCCGAGATCCTCGAACCGGCGGAGGCATGCACGACCCCGGTCCTCGGCCTCGCCGAGGCCCCCTCACACCGCCACAACACCGCCCGCAACGTCTTCATCGAGGTCGGCGGCGCCACCCAGCCCGCCCCTGCGCCCCGCTTCGGCCGCACCCAGCCCGAGACGCCGACCCCCGCGCCCGACCCGGGCGCCAACACGGACGAGGCGCTCGCGGCCTGGGGCGTCGCCTCCGAGGAGATCGCCTCGTTGCGCGAGTCCGGCGCAATCGCCTGAGCCCGGCGGCCCGGGCCTTCGGGGACCGTCCTGGTTAGGTGGTCGTATAGACCACTTAGGCAGGACAGTCCACTCGCGCGGCTCAGGCGGGGGGCGCGTAGCGGTGGTGGAGCGCCAAGGCGTTTCCGTCCGGGTCCTCGAAGAACGTCTGGTGGCAGACGCCGGAGTCGAGGATCTCGCCCTCGAACTCAACCCCGCGTGACTCGAGCTCGGCGCGGGCGGTCTCGACGTCGTCGACGCGCAGCTCGATCGGATGGTTGTTGGCCTGGGGGTCGATCCCGAACGCGTCGGACTGCATCACCGCGATCGTCAGGTTCCCGGTCTCGAACTCGGCCGCGGGCATGTCTCCCCACCGTTTTGATTCGGGTAGGCCCAGGACGTTGCCGTAGAACTCGACCGCGGCGTCGAAGTCCTTGGTCGACACGGTGATGAAGTCGGTCCCGGTGATCAGGGATGTCTTTGCAGGCATCGAACCTCCTTAGTCGCAGCTCTCAACGATGCATGGTCAATAGACCGCCGCGCCCCCGACAACTCATCGCCCGGCGGCAACATCCGACATGCGTGAAGGGTTTGGCACCCCCTGGGGGCCCAAATGATTCACGCGAGCGACGGCCGCACCCCGCCACCGGACTACAGCCCGTACGTCTTCGAGATGATCTCGCGCTGGATCTCGCTGGTGCCGGCGTAGATGGTCGAGACCAGGGTCATGCGGACCAGGCGCTCCATGTCGTACTCGGTCGAGTAGCCGTAGCCGCCCATCATCTGCATGCCCTCGAGCGCCGTCTTCTTCGCCGCCTCGGTCGCCTTGAGCTTCACCATCGAGGCCTCGCGCGGGAGCATCTGGTCGGGCGCCGCCTCGGTCTTGCGGGCGACGTCGTAGACCAGCAGCCGAGCGCATTCGAGCTCGGTGCCGAGGTCGGCCAACCGGTGCCTGATCGTCTGGAAGGAGCCGATCGGGCGGCCGAACTGCTTGCGCTCCTTGACGTAGGCGAGCGCGTCGTCGAATGCGCGCTGACCGAGGCCGAGCACGGTCGCCGCCGTGATCAGGCGCTCGACGTTCAGCCCCGCCATCAGCTGCATCCAGCCGCCGTCGACCTCGCCCAAGACTCGCTCCTCAGGCACGAAGCAGTCGGTGAGGTAGACGTCGTTTACCTCCTTGCCGCCCATCGTCTGGATCCCGCTGATCTCGAGCCCGTCCGAGCCGGTGGGGACCGAGAGCATGGTCACCCCCTCGTGCTTGGAGCCGTCACGCCCGGTGCGCGCGACGACCAGGATGTGGTCGGCGATGTGGGCGGCCGAGATCCAGGTCTTCTGGCCGTTGAGGACGAAGCCGCCGTCCGAGCGCTCCGCGCGGCACTGGAGGTTGCCCACGTCCGAGCCGGCCTCGGGCTCGGACATCGCGATCGCCTCGACCCGGCCCTGGACGATCCCGCCGAGGATCTCGGCCTTCTGCTCCACGGTGCCGAAGCGCTCGTAGGCGCCGGCGACGATCAGGCTGACGGGGAAGCCCGACATCGGCACCATCCCCCGCGAGGTCTCCTCGAGGAACAGGCAGGCGTCGACGATCGAGCCGCCCGAGCCGCCGAAGTCCTCGGAGACCGAGGCGCCGAGCCAGCCGAGCCCGGCGAGCTGGGCGTAGATCCCGGGCGAGTGAGCCTCGGTGTAGTCGTTGGTTGCCGCGGCGCGCTGCTCGCGGGTTCCGAGCTCGCGCTTTACGAAGTCGCGAATCGCCTCGACGAAGGCGCGGCGCTCGTCGGTCATCCAGGCGTCGGCGGTGGGGAGAGCGGTGATCGTCGTCATCGCGGGTCGTTCGTCGTTCGGATCAGGCGGTTGCGGGGCGGTAGACCGAGACCACCGCGGCGCCGCCTAGGCCGATGTTGTGCTGGAGCGCCAGCTTCGCGCCCTCGACCTGCCGGGCATCCGCAGTCCCGCGCAGCTGCCACGTGAGCTCCGAGCACTGGGCGAGCCCGGTGGCGCCGAGCGGGTGGCCCTTGGAGATCAGCCCGCCGGAGGGATTGACCACCGGGCCGTCGCCGCCGTAGGTGGTCGCCTCGGCGTCGACCAGCTTGTGGCCCTCGCCCTCGGGTGCGAAGCCGAGCGCCTCGTAGGTGATCAGCTCGTTGGCCGAGAAGCAGTCGTGCAGCTCGCAGACGTCCACGTCGGCGGCCTCGACCCCCGCCTCGGTGTAGGCGCGGTCGGCCGCCTGCTTGGACATGTCGTAGCCGACGATCTTGATGCAGTCGGTGTCGTCGGCGAAGGAGCTGGGGAGGTCGGTGACCATCGCCTGGCCGGCGATCTCGATCGCGCGGTCGGCGAGCCCGTGCTGGTCGACGTAGCGCTCGGAGGCGACGATCGCGCAGGCCGAGCCGTCGGAGGTCGGCGAGCACTGGAGCTTGGTCAGCGGCTCGTGGATGACCTTCGACTCCTTGATCTCCTCCAGCGTGTACTCGTCCTGGAACTGCGCGTAGGGGTTGTTGACCGAGTGCTTGTGGTTCTTCCACCCGATCCAGGCGTAGTGGTGGGGCTCCGAGCCGTACTTCTCCATGTGGTCGCGCCCGGCGTTGCCGAACATCTGCGGCGCCGGCGGCGACTCCTCGGGGGCGCGCAACGCGAACATCGCCATCGCGTGCTTGTCGAGCGCGTTGGTGCGGTCGGTGTACTTGACCCCCAGCGAGCCCATCTCCATCTTCTCGAAGCCGACTGCGAGCGCGCAGTCGACCACGCCGCCGCGGACCGCCTGGCGGGCGAGGAACAGCGCCGAGGATCCGGTCGAGCAGTTGTTGTTCACGTTGACCACCGGGATCCCGGTGAGCCCGAGCTGGTAGAGCGCGCGCTGCCCGTAGGTGGAGTCGCCGTAGCAGTAGCCGGCGTAGGCCTGCTCGACGTCCTCGTAGGGGATGCCGGCGTCGGCGAGCGCCTTCTCACCGGCCTCCTTGGCCCAGTCGGGGTAGTCGCCCTCCTTCGTGCCGGGCTTTTGGAACCTCGTCATGCCGACGCCGATCACGTAGGTGCGGTTGCCGTTCGCGCTCATCTGGTTTGGGGGTCCCTTTCGTCGCTCGTGGATCGCTGTTCGCCGGCGGCGAAAGATACCGAACAAGCGCGCGGTTTGTTAGGGTCGGCCGCATCGCCACCGCGGACACCACCCGCCGGCGCACCCAGGAGGAGCGAAGCGCCGAGACCCGCGGCCGCCTGCTGCGGGCGACGATCGACTGCCTGCTGGAGGTCGGATATGCGGGCACGACGACCCGCCTGGTCACCGAGCGCGCCGGCGTCTCCCAGGGGGCGCAGACCCACCACTTCCCGCACCGCGTCGACCTCGTCGCCAGCGCCTTCGAGCACCTCGCCCAGCAGCGCACCGAGCGCTACCGCGAGCGCGCCCGCGACCTGCCGCCCGACCGAGCCGCGCGGCTGCGCGCTTTGCTCGACCTGCTCTGGGAGGACTTCTCCAGCCCGCTGTTCACCGTCGCGGCAAAGCTCTGGGTGGCCGCGGCCGACGACGAGGAGCTGCGCGAGCGCCTGGTTCCGGTCGAGCGCCGGATCAACGCGGGGGTCACCGAGCTGGCGCGCGATGTCGCGGGCGAGCTGGGGGGCGAGGAGGGGTTCCAGCGCCGGCTGGCGGTGGCGATGAACACGGTCGCCGGCCTCGC
>JBOGZD010000065.1:0-16830 GCA_050697155.1 Solirubrobacterales bacterium
GCCCCAGCCGATACCGGCAGCGCCCCTTCGACCGACGGCGGAGAGGGCGGTGGTGCGCCCGAGAGCCCCGCGCCGGCAGGGGGCGGCGGCTCGGGGGGAGGCGGCGCGGTGCCCAGCGGCGGCGGCATCTCCGCCGGTTGAGCGTGGGCGGCGCGGCGAAGGGCTGCCGGACCTACGCCGCCCGCACGATCGGCCGCGACAGGTAGGCGCTACCCGCGGCGCAGAAGCGCCAGGGGCGCTCGGTGGCGCGGTTGATCCCGATCCGCGGGCCGGTTTCGACCTCCATCTCGCGCCACTCCGGGGAGCGCTGGCGAAGCTCGAACGGCGGCGCGGTCAGCGGCGCGCCGTTCTGATCGAGCCCGATGCCGAGCGCCTGGGTGAGCTTGCCGGGCCCCGAGCAGAGGTCGCGCAGGGCGAGCTCTTCGCCGCCGTTCCAGCCGAGCGCGGCACGGCGCTCGCGCATGCGCTCCACGCTCCAGCGCGGCTCCAGCGCCCTGATCAGCACCGCCGCAGCGCTTCCCTCGGGCTCGGCGACGGCGTTGAGCAGCGCGTGGATCCCGTAGGAGAGGTAGACGTAGGCGTGGCCCGGGGGGCCGAACAGGGTCGCGGTCCGGGGGGTGAGCCCGGCATAGGCGTGACAGGCGGGATCGTCGCGCTCGTAGCTCTCGGTCTCGACGATCACCCCGCCGACGCCGCCGAAACGAAGCTCACAGCCGAGGAGGTCGCGGGCGACCGCGTGCACGGAGCGGGCGAAGAAGTCCGTCCCGAGCGTGCTCATCGATCGGCACCCAGATCGTCGAGCGTGTGCCGCGCCGCCTCGAGCTGGTCGGCGAGCGCCGCCGAGCCGGTGCCGCCGGCCGAGCGCTTGGAGTCGAGCCAGCTCGATCGCTCCAGCACGTCGTAATACTCGTCGTCGAGCAGCTCGGAGTGGGCGCGCAGCTCCTCCGGGCGCAGCTCGGAGAGGCTGCGGCCGCCCTCGAGCGCCGCGCGCACGAGCCCGCCGACGACCCCGTGCGCCTCGCGGAACGGCATCCCGCGGCGGACGAGCAGGTCGGCGACGTCGGTCGCGGCGAGCATCTCGTCGCCGGCCGCCGCGGCGAGCCGCTCGCGGTCGAAGCGCAGGCCGGCGAGCATCCGCTCGGCCGCCTCGAGGCAGAGCTCGAGGTTGTCGACGGCGTCGAACAGCGCCTCCTTGTCCTCCTGGAGGTCCTTGCTGTAGGCGAGCGGTAGCGCGTGCAGGACGCCGACGAGGGTCGCAAAGCCCGAGGCGATCCGCGGCGCCTTCGCCCGCAGCAGCTCGGCCGCGTCCGGGTTCTTCTTCTGGGGCATGATGCTCGACCCTGACGAGAAGTCCTCGGCCGGCTCGCAGAAGCCGAACTCCTCGCTCGACCAGAGCACGACCTCCGCCCCGAGCCGGGAGAGGTGGACGGCGCAGATCGCCGCCGCGGCAAGGTAGTCGAGTGCGAAGTCGCGGCTCGAGACGGCGTCGATCGAGTTCGGAGAGGGGCGCTCGAAGCCGAGCTCGCTCGCGGTCGCCTCGCGGTCGAGATCCCAGTTGAGGCCGGCGAGCGCGCCGGAGCCCAGCGGCATCTCGCTCGCCGCCTCCCCGGCGGCGTCAAAGCGGGTCGCGTCACGCCGCAGCATCCAGAAGTAGGCGAGCAGGTGGTGGCCGAGATAGACCGGCTGGGCGCGCTGCAGGTGGGTGTAGCCGGGCATCGGCGCGCCGGCGTGCTCAGTGGCGAGCTCGACCAGCCGTTCCATCAGCGCCACGACCAGCTCCCGCGCGCGAGCGGCCCGGGCGCGCACGAACAGGGCGAGATCGGTCGCCACCTGGTCGTTGCGCGAGCGGCCGGTGTGGAGCTTGCCCCCGAGCGGCCCGACCACCTCGGTCAACCGTCGCTCGATCGCCATGTGGATGTCCTCGTCGCGGGCCGCAACTTCGAACTCGCCCCGCTCGAGCTCGCCCGCGACCTGCTCGAGCCCGGACTCGATCCGGCCCAGCTCCTCCGCGGACAGGACTCCGGCGCGCTCGAGCGAGCGCGCGTGGGCCACCGAGCCGCGCACGTCCTCGGGCCACAGCCGCCGATCGAACGAGATCGAGGCGTTGATCCGCTCGAACAGCGGATCGGGCGACTCGCGGAACCGGGACATGGCGGGTGACTATAGGGTCAGCTCCAGGAGCCGCGCAGGGCCTCGGCGAGCGCCTCGCAGACGCGGTCCACCGCGCCCTCCGCCATCGTCGGGAAGAACGGCAGCGCGAGCAGGCGGGCCGACGCGTCCTCGGCGATCGGGAACTGGCCCTCGCGGTAGCCGAAGCGCTCGCGGTAGTGCGGCATGAGGTGGATGCAGGGCATGTACGCCTTGGCCTCGATCCCCCGCTGGGCCAGCGCAGCCACGACCGCGTCGCGATCGGCGCCGGCCGGCAGTCGCACCGCGTAGATGAACCAGCTGCGGCGCTCAGAGCCCCGCTCGGCGCAGGGGAGCACGAGCCCGTCGGGGTCGCCCTCCCCCGCGGGAGCTCCGTAGTCGAGCGCGGCGAGGCGCTCGCCGTGCATCGCGGCGACCCGCGCCCGTCCGGCGAGCAGCTCGTCCAGGCGCTCGAGCTGGGCGAGCCCGAGCGCCGCCTGGAGCTCGGTCAGCCGGTAGTTGAACCCGAGCCGCTCGTGGTCGACCCAGCCCATGTCGGGCGCGCGGCCCTGGTTGCGCTCGCTGCGCAGCCGGACCGCCAGCTCGGGGTCGCGGGTGGTGATCATCCCGCCCTCGCCGGTGGTGAGCTGCTTGTTGCCGTAGAAGGCGAAGGTCGCCGGCGTCGCTCTCGACCCGACCGCCCGCCCGCCGGAGTCGACCGCGCCGAGCGCCTCGCAGGCGTCCTCGAGCAGGCCGAGTCCGTGCGCCGAGGCGAGCGACTCGAAGTCGGGCATCGGCGCCGGGTAGCCGAGGATGTCGATCGGCAGGATCCCGGCGGTTCGCTCGCCGACAGCGGCTTCGGCGGCCTGCGGGTCGAGGTTGAGGGTGATCGGGTCGACGTCGCAGAACACCGGCACGGCGCGCTCGTAGAGCAGGCAGTTGGCCGAGGCGACGAAGCTGAACGGCGAGGTGATCACCTCGTCCCCGGGGCCCCAGCCGAGCGCTCGCACCCCGAGGTGAAGCGCGGCGGTGCCGGAGGAGACCGCGACCGCGTGGTCGGCTCCCACCCAGGCACCGAGCTCGCGCTCGAAGCGGTCGAGCAGCGGCCCCAGCGACAGCCGCCCCGACCGCAGCACCTCCAGCACCAGTTCCTGCTCGCGCTCGCCGAGCTCGGGCCGAGCCAGCGGGATGGACTGTGGTTGCGTCAAGGGCGGCTGCCGGCGGGCCGCCTCTCCGGCGACTCGCGACTGGCGACTGGCGACTGGCGGGGTTGGAACGCGTACTCCAGGGAGTCCACCAGCGCCTCCCACGAGGCCTCGATGATGTTCTCCGAGACGCCGATCGAGCCCCACGAGTCGTGGCCGTCGGAGCTGTCGAGCAGCACCCGCGTCACTGCGCCGGTTCCGTGGTGGGAGTCGAGGATGCGCACCTTGTAGTCGACCAGCTCGATGTCGGCGAGGTGCGGGTGAAGCTCGCCGATCGCGTCGCGCAGCGCCCGATCGAGAGCGTTCACCGGGCCGTTGCCCTCCGTCGTGCGGACGTAGCGCCGGCCGTCGACCCAGATCTTGATCGTCGCCTCGGTCTCCACCTGGCCGTCGGCGCGCTTCTCGGTGAGCACGCGAAAGCTCTCGAGCCGGAACAGCGACTGGTACTCGCCTGCCTCGCGGCGGAGCAGCAGCTCAAACGAGGCGTCGGCGGCCTCGTAGTGATAGCCGCGGTGCTCGCGCTCCTTGATCCGCTCGACCGCCCGCTTGGCGGCATCGGCGTCGAGATCGATCCCGGCGCCCTCGGCGCGGTTGAGCACCGATCCGCGCCCGGAGAGCTCGGAGATCAGCACGTCGCGGCTGTTGCCGACCAGCTTCGGGTCGAGGTGCTCGAAGGTGCGCGCGTCGGCCTGGACGCCGGCGACGTGCATCCCGCCCTTGTGGGCGAACGCGTTGCGGCCGACGAACGGCTGGTCGGGGTCGGGGGCGGTGTTGGTGAGCTCGTCGACGAAGTGCGCGGTCTCGGTGAGCAGCCGCAGCCGCTCGGCCGGGACGGACTCGTAGCCGAGCTTGAGCTGAAGCGCGGGCAGGATCGAGATCAGGTTGGCGTTCCCGCAGCGCTCGCCGTAGCCGTTCACCGTCCCCTGCACCATTCGGGCGCCCGCGTCGACCGCCGCAAGCGAGTTCGCGACCGCGCACTCGGCGTCGTTGTGGGTGTGGATCCCGACCTCGGCCCTATCGGCGAGCTCGGCCACCACCGAGGCGGTCGCCGCGGCCACCTGGGCCGGAAGGCTGGAGCCGTTGGTGTCGCACAGGGTCACGTTCTCGGCACCCGCGGCGCTCGCGGCGCGCACGCACTCGAGCGCGTAGCCGGAGTCGTCTCGCCAGGCGTCGAAGAAATGCTCGGCGTCGTAGACGACCCGCTTGCCGGCGGCGCGGCAGAGGTTGATCGAGTCGACGATCATCGCCAGGTTCTCCTCGGGGGAGACCTTGGTCACCTTGTCGAGGTGAAGCGCCCAGGTCTTGCCGACCAGCGTCACCACCGGCGCCGGCGCGTCGACGAGCGAGCGCAGCGCGGGATCCTCCTCCGCGGGAACGCCCCGGCGCCGGGTCATCCCGAACGCACACACCGTCGCGGTCTCGAGCTCGACCTCGGCGAGCAGCGCGAACAGCTCGGCCTCCTTCGGGTTCGAGCTCGGAAAGCCGGCCTCGACGTAGTGGATGCCGAGCCGGTCGAGGGCGCGGACAACGCGCAGCTTCTCGGCGGCCGACAGCGACATGCCCTGCCCCTGCATGCCGTCGCGGAGGGTCGTGTCGTAGAGGTCTACCTGTGTCACTTGATGCCTTTCGGGGGTTCGTGGAGACGAGCGAGGTGAGTGCGCGGAGCCGGCCGCGCGGCCGCGAGCCGCTAAGCGGTCGCGGCGGCGCTAATTCGCTCGATCGCCTCGAACCCGGGCATCAGTCAGTGGGTGACTTTACTCGGTTGCTCGACCGGGTCCAGCCACTCGAGGTACTCCTGAGCGCGGCCGTGCAGCGCGTCGTCCAGCTTCTCCTGGATCACGCGCGTGATCTCGCCCGGCTCTCCGAGGTCGTGCCCGTCGATCTCGCGGATCGGCGCGAGCTCGGTGGCCGTCCCGGTGAAGAAGGCCTCGTCGGCGAGGTAGAGCTCGGCGCGCGCGATGTCACGGGACTCCACCTTGTAGCCAAGGTCGCGTGCGATCTGGACCACCGAGCGAGCCGTGATCCCGTCGAGGATCGAGGAGACCGCAGACGGGGTGGCGATCGTCCCGTCCTTGACCACGAAGATGTTCTCTCCCGAGCCCTCGCAGACGAAGCCGCGCTCGTCGAGCAGGATCGCCTCGTGGTAGCCGGCGCGGGCCACCTCCGCCTTCGCCAGCACGGAGTTGAGGTACTGCCCGGTTGCCTTGGCGTGCGGGATCAGGCCCGCGGGCGAGAGCCGCCGCCAGGACGAGACCTGTGCCCTGACGCCGTTCTGCTTGCCCTCCTCGCCGAGGTAGGGCGCCCAGAACCAGACCGCGATCGCCATGTCGACCGGCACGCTCGGCGCGTGTAGGCCCATCTCGCCGTAGCCCCGGAGGGCGAGCGGACGGATGTAGCAGCTGTCGAGCTTGTTGCGGCGGATCAGCTCGTGGGTGGCGTCGCGCAGCTCGGCAGTCGAATGCGGCAGCTCCATCTGGTAGAGGGCCGCCGACTGCCGGAGTCGCTCGAGGTGCTCGCCGAAGCGGAAGACGGCGGTGCCGCGCTCGGTCTCATAGGCCCGGATCCCTTCGAAGACCCCGGTCCCGTAGTGAAGCCCATGCGAGAGCACGTGCACGTTTGCCTCATCCCAGGCCACGAACTCCCCGTTCATCCAGATCCAGTCGGACTTCTCCACTCGGCTCCCTCCGCGTTGGTTGGTCGGCGCGAAGTATGCCAGCGGAAAAGCGCCCCGGCCAGCGCCGGGTGGGTTAGGTTGGAACCCGTGCCGGGCGAGTTCCTCGATCTGCTCGGGCCCGCCGATCGCGAGGCGCTCGATGCCCGCGCCGGGCGGCGGCGGTTTCGGCGCGGGGCCAGGCTGATCGGAGAGGGCCGGCGCGGCGACGAGGTCTTCGTGCTGCTCGACGGCAGGGTGAAGATCAGCGGCACCACTCGCGATGGGCGCGAGGTGATCCTCCGCTTCGCAGGCCCGGGCGAGCTGTTGGGCGAGTTGGCGGTGCTCGACGACGAGCCGCGTGCCAGCAGCGTCGAGGCGATCGACCCGGTCGAGGCGCTGGCGCTCTCGGCGGGCGACTTCCGCGCGTTGCTGGAGCGCAACCCCGGCTTCGCGATCGCCCTGCTGCGAACGCTCGCTCGCAGGTTTCGCGGCTCTGACGCGGCCCGGATCGAGTTCGCGGCCTCGCAGACCCTCGGCCGGGTGGCCGCGCGGCTGCTCGAGCTCGTCGAGCGCTACGGCGAGCCGGCCGGGGACGGAGCGGTCGCGATCGCGCTCCCGCTCTCCCAGGAGGAGCTCGCGGGCTGGACGGCTTCCTCGCGCGAGGCGGTGGCGAAGGCGCTCGCGACCCTGCGCGATCTCGATCTGGTGGTCACCGAGCGCCGGCGGATCACGGTCCTCGATCCCGACGCGCTGCGGCTCCACCTCGGCTGAGCCGGCGTCTCGCTCAATAGGTCAGCCGCAGCCCGAGCTCGATCGTGTAGAGACCGCCGTCGACCCGCCGGTCGCGATGGGTCCCGCGTAGGAAGCCGATCCCGACCTCGCGGTAGTCCGGGTCGAGGATCTTCTCGCGATGGCGCGGGCTGTGCATCAGCGAGTCGATGATCTCGGCCGGGCTTCCTAGTCGCCCCTCGCCGAAGGCGATGTTCTCGCCGTAGGCCCAGCGCCGCAGGCCGCTGCGCAGATAGCCCGCCCGGGTCAGCCGCTGCGCCACGGTCCGCTCGCCCGGGCAACGGTGGCGGAAGCAGTGATGCCTCTGCATGAAGGACGAGTGGCGCCGCGCACCGCCGGCGAGCCGCCGGTCGTAGCCGAGCGCTCCTACCTGGTTGCGGGTAGCGGTCTACGCGTCGAGCTCGGCGAGCACCGCGTCGGTCATCTCCGCGGTGCCCACCTCGACCTCCGCCGGAAGATCGGACATCGGCGGGGTCTCGGACTCGACCCAGGCGAGGTCCGGGGTGCGTACGCCACGGGCCAGCGCCGCCTCGACCGCCGCCTCGACCGCCTCGGCCTCGGCCGTCAGGTCGAGTCCGTGGCGGAGCATCAGCGCGACCGATAGGAACGTCGCGAGCGGATTTGCGATCCCGCGGCCGGCGATGTCGGGGGCCGAGCCGTGGACCGGCTCGAACAAGCCGGGGCCGCCGTCGCCGAGGCTCGCCGAGGGCAGCATTCCCAGCGAGCCGGTGAGCATGGCGGCCTCGTCGCTGAGGATGTCGCCGAACATGTTCTCGGTCAGCACGACGTCGAAGCGCGAGGGGTCGGCGATCAGCTGCATCGCCGCGTTGTCGACCAGCATGTGGTCGAGCTCGACCGAGGGATGGCCGTTCGCCACCCGCTCGACCGTTTCCCGCCACAGGCGCGACGTCTCGAGCACGTTCGCCTTGTCGACCGAGGTGACCCGGCGCGAACGCCGCTCGGCCGCCTCGAAGGCGACGGTGGCGATGCGCTCGATCTCGGCGACCGAGTACTCACAGGTGTCGTGGGCGCTTTCTGCGTCGCGCCCGGAGTCGCCGAAGTAGATCCCGCCGGTGAGCTCGCGAACGACCAGCAGGTCGGTGCCCGCGATCCGCTCGGTGCGCAGCGGGCTGGCGGCGAGCAGCGACGGGCTGGGGCGCACCGGGCGCAGGTTCGCGTAGAGGCCAAGGCCCTTGCGCAAGCCGAGCAGGCCCTGCTCGGGACGCGGCACGTCGGGATCGGTCGAGTCCCACTTCGGCCCGCCGACGGCGCCGAGCAGCACCGCGTCGGCGGCGCGGCAGGCGCCGAGCACCTCGTCGGTGAGCGCGGCCCCGTGGGCGTCGATCGACGCGCCGCCGACCGGGTGCTCGATGAGCTCGAAGTCGCCGACCGCGTCGAGCAGGCGGCGCGCCGCGGCGACGATCTCGGGCCCGATCCCGTCGCCGGGCAAGGTGACGACGCGGGCGCTCACCCTGGCCTGCGGGCGGAGATGTTGAGGCGGACGTAACGGAGTGCCAGCGGCCTCGCCATCGAGCCGAGCACGGCGTCGACGAACTCGCCGTGAAGCTCGGGGGACTCCCGCGCCTTCTCGATCATCGAGGGCGAGGCGTCAACCCCTATCACCCTCCCCTCGGGCAGGCGCTCGAGCAGCAGCCTGGTCACCCGGCCCGAGCCGCAGCCGGCGTCGAGGACCGTCTCGTCGCCTCGGATGCTGAGGCGGTCGAGCACCTGACGGCCCCACTCCTCCTGCGGGTCGGCGACCCGATCGTACGTTTTGGCGTCCCAGTCGACGCTCACAGCGCCGTGGTCACGGGGCCGCGGTCGGCCCCCCCGCCGGCCTCGAAGGCGGTGATCGCGTCCTCGCGCTGGAGCGTGATCCCGATCTCGTCGAGGCCGTGGAGCAACCGGTGCCTGGTCTCTTCGTCGACCTCGAAGCGGACCACCCCGCCCGAGTAGTCGACGGTCTGGTCGTCGAGGTCGATCCGCGCCGCCCCGGCGTCCGCGATCGCGCGGCAGTGCTCCTCGGAGAGGATCACGGGCAGGAGCCCGATCTTGGTGCAGTTGACGTAGAAGATGTCGGCGAAGGACGGGGCGATGATCGCGTCGAAGCCGAAGTCCTGAAGCGCCCAGGGGGCGTGCTCGCGCGAGGAGCCGCAGCCGAAGTTCCGGCCCGTGAGGAGGATCGGGTTCGGCTGGAGCTCGATCTCGCCGTCGCGGATCCAGTCGTAGAAGAGGAACTCGCCGAAGCCGGTGCGCTCGACCCGCTTGAGGAACTGCTTCGGGATGATCTGATCGGTGTCGACATCGGCGCGGTCGAGCACCGAGACACCGCCCTCGATCACCTCGACGGGGTCCATCACGCCCATTCCCTGATGTCGACGAAGCGCCCCTCGATCGCCGCAGCGGCGGCCATCCGCGGGCTCACCAGGTGGGTCCGCCCGCCCTTTCCCTGGCGGCCCTCGAAGTTGCGGTTCGAGGTCGACGCGCAGCGTTCCCCCGGCGACAGGATGTCGGGGTTCATCCCGAGGCACATCGAGCACCCGGCGCTGCGCCAGTCGAAGCCGGCCGAGCGAAAGACCTCGTCGAGCCCCTCCTGCTCGGCCTGCGCCTTGACTCGGGCAGAGCCAGGGACGACCATCGCCCGCACGGTGTCGGCGACGCGCCGTCCCTCGACCATCATCGCGGCCTCGCGCAGGTCGCCGACGCGGGAGTTCGTGCAGGAGCCGATGAACACCCGGTCGAGCGGGACATCGCGGATCGGCATGCCCGGCTCGAGCCCCATGTAGGCGAGGGCGCGCTCCGCGGTCTCGCGGTCGGCGGGCCCCTCGCCCCAGCCGGCGGGATCCGGGACCACGTCGGTGACCTCGACCACCTGGCCCGGGGTCGTGCCCCAGGTGACCATCGGTGAGAGCGATGCCGCGTCGACCTCCACCTCGCCGTCGAACGCCGCGCCCTCGTCGGTCGGCAGCGAGCGCCATGTGGCGAGGGCGGCATCGAAGTCCTCGGGGGCGCCCGGCCGCCCGTCGATCCAGTCGAAGGTCGTCTCATCGGGCGCGATCATGCCCGCCCTGCCCCCGCCCTCGATCGTCATGTTGCAGATCGTCATCCGGTTCTCCATCGACAGGCCCGCGACGGTCTCGCCCGCGTACTCGACCGCGTGCCCGACCATGCCCCCGGTGCCGAGGCGCCCGATCGTCGCCAGGATCATGTCCTTGGCGCTGACGCCGGGGCGGAGCTCGCCCGAGTAGGTGATTCGCATCGTCTTCGGGCGCTTCTGGGTCAGGCACTGGGTAGCGAGCACGTGCTCGACCTCCGAGGTGCCGATCCCGAACGCGAGCGAGCCGAAGGCCCCGTGGGTCGAGGTGTGGCTGTCGCCGCAGACGATCGTCAGCCCGGGCTGGGTGAGCCCGAGCTCGGGGCCGATGACGTGCACGATGCCCTGGCGGTCGGAGCCGAGCGAGTAGACCGGGATCCCGAACTCGGCGCAGTTTCGCTCCAGCGCCTCGACCTGCTTGCGCGAGAGCTCGTCGGCGATCATCCGGGCGGCGGGGGTGCCGTCGGTGGGCACGTTGTGGTCCGCGGTGGCGACCGTCTTGTCCGGACGGCGGACGGCGCGGCTGGCCAAACGCAAGCCGTCGAACGCCTGCGGCGAGGTGACCTCGTGCGCGAGGTGGAGGTCGACGTAGATCAGGCCGTCGGCGACCTCGTGCGCGTCCCAGATCCTGTCGAACATCGTCTTCGCGGCCATCGGATCAGCCCCTCCTCAGCCCCGCGGCGACGACCGCCAGGAACTCGGCGGGCTCGTCATCGGGGTTCTCGAAGTGATGCGGGAGATCGGCGTCGAACGTGACGCTGTCCCCCTCTGCGAGGTCGTGGCGCTCGTCGTCGATCAGCAGCGCGACGCTCCCGACGAGCACGACCGCCGTCTCCCGGGCGCCGGGCTCGTGCAGGGGCGGATCGCCCGGTCGCCCGGTCGCCGATCCCGGCTCGAGCCGGTGCATCGAGACGTCGGCACGCTGGCCGGGCAGGGGCGGGGTGAGCTCCTCGGTGCGGTGGCCGCGCCGGCTCCGGACGCGCTTGTCGCGCGCCCGGATGACGACCACGTGCGGTTGCTCGTCCAGGCGCAGCAGCTGCGAGAGGCTGAGCTCCAGGCCCGAGGCGATCCGCTGGGCGACCGCGAGGGTTGGGCTGGTCTCGCCGCGCTCGACCTGGGAGAGCATCGGTGCGGAAACACCGCTGCGGGCGGCGAGGTCGCGCAGGGAGAGGTCCAGGCCCTCGCGCAGCGCCCTGATCCGCAGGCCCACCGCGCCATTGTTGGCCGCCGGCTCCAAAGCAGTTTTGTACGTTATCACGAACGCTTGTGCAAAGTCGCGGTTCCGCGGAACCATCGACCCGCTTACGCCGTGCCGGGGGCGGGGCCGAGGCGATCGAGCACGGCGAGGACCGCCTGGGTGTTCGCCTTGATCTCGTGCCTCATGTCGTCGAGCCGCTCGACGTTGCGCTGGATCGTGACGCTCATCTCGCCGAGGGCGTCCACTACCCGGTCCTCGCTGCGAGCGAAGCGGTCGAGAAGGCCGCGATGCTCGCGCATTAGGGCCTCATGGCGCTCGGCAGCCAGCGCGTCGCGCTCGTCCGCGCGGGCATCACGCTCGTCCATGCGAGCGAAGAGCTCATTCAGCGACGCGTCCTGGCGCTGGAGGGTCGCGTCGATGCCCTCGATGGCGACGGTCGCCCGTTCGAGCAACTCACGATGAGGCTCAGCGGCCACACACGGATTCTCCCATGCAGGTGTGCACGAAACCCGCTCAGTCCGTGTCGAATCGGTATCGCAACGGGCCGCCCCGACGCGGCCCGAGGTTCAGCGCGCCTGACCGGTCGGGCGGACCATCAGCTCGTTGACCGCGACGTGCTTCGGCTGGCTGACCGCGTAGACAACCGCGCGGGCGATGTCGTCCGCCTCGAGCACCTCGCCGATCTGCTCGCGCATCTTTTCCGTCGCCTCGACCACCATCGGGTTGGTGTTGTGGCCCTGGAGCTCGGTGGCGACGAAGCCCGGCTCGACGCAGGTGACGCGGACGCCGACGTGAAGGGCTTCCTGGCGCAGGGCCTCGGAGAACCCGGTGACCCCCCACTTGGTCATGTTGTAGACGGCGGATCCCATCGCGGCGATCCGGCCGGCGACCGAGGAGACGTTGACGACGTCCCCTCCCCCGCCGTCGCGCATGATCGGCAGCGCGGCGTGGGTGCAGTAGAGAAGCCCGAGCAGGTTCACCTCGACCATCCGACGCCATTCCTCGGTCTCGGCGCCCTGGACCAGCCCGAGCAGCATCACCCCGGCGTTGTTGACCAGGCAGTCGAGCCCCCCGAGCGCTCCGCGCGCACCCTCGACCAACGCCCGCGCCCGCGCCTCGTCGGCGACGTCCGCTTCGATGGCGACAGCGGTTCCGCCCTCGTCTTCGATCTGCGAGACCAGCTCGTCGAGCCTGTCCTTGCGCCGCGCGCCGAGCGCCACCGCCGCGCCCTCGCGCGCCATCAGCAGCGCCGTCGCCTCCCCGATCCCCGAAGACGCCCCGGTGATCAGCACCTTGCGCCCATCCAGCACACCCATCACCGGCACACCCTAAGCGCTCGCGCGGGTGGCACGCGCGCCGGGAGGTCACGGGGCGAGCGAGCAGCGCTACGGCCCAGGCCGCGCCGGCTCGACCGCGGCTTCGGCGGCGACCTCCTCGGCCTCGCGCACCGCGGCGCCCTCGAGCGCGTTCGAGAGCGCCCGGATGTACGCGCGCGCCGACGCCTCGAGGATGTCGGTTGCGACGCCCTGGCCGCTCGCGAGCCGCCCGTGGGCGCGCAGCATCACCGTGACCTCGCCGAGGGCGTCCTCGCCCTCGGTGACAGCCGAGACGGTGTACTGGCGCAGCTCGGAGTCGACCCCGGTGGCGGCGCGGATGGCGCCGAAGATCGCGTCCACGGGTCCGTCGCCGGTCGCCTCCCCGACCGCCTCGTCCCCGGAGGGCATCGTCACCGCGACCTTGGCCTGCGGCTCGCGGCGGGTCGACGCCTCGACGTCGAACCAGGCCAGCTCGTAACGCGCCGAGCCCTCGCGGACCTGGTCGGAGACGATCGCCTCGAGGTCGAGCGCGGTTACCTGCTTCTTCTTGTCAGCGATCTCCTTGAACCGCTTGAACGCCTGGTTGAGCGCGTTGCCCTCGACCTTGAAGCCGAGCTGCTCGAGCGCGTCGCGCAGCGCGTGGCGGCCTGAGTGCTTGCCGAGCACGATCGAGTTCGACTCGAGCCCGACGTCGCGCGCGTCCATGATCTCGTAGGTGGTGCGCTCCTTCAGCACCCCGTCCTGGTGGATACCGGACTCGTGCGCGAACGCGTTGCGCCCGACCACCGCCTTGTTCGGCTGCACCGCATAGCCGGTGAAGCGGGAGACCATCCGCGACGTGCGTGCCAGCTCACGGGTGTCGAGCGCCGTGTCGAGTCCGTGCTCGTCGCGGCGCGTGCGAAGCAGCATCACGATCTCCTCCAGCGAGCAGTTGCCGGCCCGCTCGCCGATCCCGTTCACCGCGCACTCGACCTGGCGGGCGCCGGCGAGCAGGCCGGCGTATGAGTTGGCGACCGCGAGCCCCAGGTCGTCGTGGCAGTGGACCGAGAGCTCGACCGTGCGCAGCTCGGGCGCGAGCTCGTAGAGGCGGGCGAAGTAGCGCCCGTACTCCTCCGGGGTCGTGTAGCCAACGGTGTCGGGGATGTTGACCACGGTCGCGCCCTCGGCGACCGCGATCGCGCAGACCTCGGCGGTGAACTCGACCTCCGCCCTGGTCGCGTCCATGGGCGAGAACTCGACGTTGTCGCAGTAGGACCTCGCCAGCGCCACCGCCGCCTTCGCCTGGCCCTTGACGTCCTCGCGGGTGGTCTGCAGCTGGTGCTCGATGTGGATGTCCGAGGTCGAGATGAAGGTGTGGATGCGAGGGCGCTCGGAGTCCCTGATCGCATTCCAGGCCGCGTCGATGTCCGCCTTGTGGGTGCGGGCGAGGCCGCAGACGACCGGGCCCTCGACGCTGCGGGCGATCGCCTCCACCGCCTCGAAGTCTCCGGGCGAGGTGATCGGGAAGCCCGCCTCGATCACGTCCACCCCGAGCCGGGCCAGCTGCTGTGCGATCTCGACCTTCTCCTGGGTGTTGAGCGAGATCCCGGGCGACTGCTCGCCGTCGCGAAGCGTGGTGTCGAAGATGTGGACGCGGTCGGCGTCGGCTACGTGCGGTACCTGGCTGGTGCTCTGGGCGCTCATCGCCCTCCTCCTTCTACCTGGAACGAACGACTCTTCTATCTCGCGGCTCTCGCGCCGCCCAGCGCTACTCCCCCCGCAGGGGGAGGAGAAGGAGGAGCGCCAGTCTGTCGAGCCGGTGCGTCATTCGCTGTGGCGCAGCGTAGCGCACGACACCCGCCACGCTCAAACCCCGGCCCCGAAGCGCGACTCGGCTCGCGCCCGCTTGGCGTCGCTGTACATGAGCCGAGACCACAGCGACCTCGGCTTCGCAAGCCGGAGGGCTCCGACGAGCGCCACCGGAGGCAGGAAGAGGCCCGTGGCCGCTGTCACGAACTTCTCCTTCGCCGCGTTGACCAGCACCAGGGTGATGCCGACGGCGCCCGCTGCGCCGACCGCCGCGAACACCTCGTCCTCGACGGTCGTTGCGACGTCGGCCCAGGCCGCAAACCCGATAAGCACCATCCCGGCGACGCAGGCGGTGACCACCACGGCGTCGATCGACTTGCGACCCTCTCGCTCCCAGTAGACATCCTTGAGCTCCAGCCAGAGCGCGAACTCGTCCAGCGTCAGCCCGGCGCCGACCCCGAAGAGGACAGCGAGGATCTCGTGCCAAGGCGAGTCCGGCTGGAAGACCACACCGACGTAGCCGACGCTCAGCAGCAGCAGGATCCCCCAGACGAGGTGATGGATATGGGTACCGCCGACCTGAACGTTGCCCGGCCACCAGCTGACCTGGGCGCGGATCAGGTGGGCGCTGGTGCGGATGAATCCCCAGCTGAGGAGGAACGCGATGAAGAACAGGAACTCGGGTTGGCGGCCGGTGTCCACGATCGCCCGCTCGTAGAGGCTGCCGATGCTGGCGATGACCGGACTCACTCGGGGGTGAGCACGACCTTGCCGATGTTCCGGCGTTCGGCGATGAAGCGGTGGGCGTCCGGGGCTCGGTCGAAGGGGAACGCCTCGGCGACGACCGGGTCATAGTCGCCGGCGTCGAGCGCCGCCTGCAACGGCTCGAGCACCCGGTCGAGCCCCTCCTTCTTCCACCAGGTGAGCATGTTGAGCCCGAAGACGCCCTTGTTCTCGTTCATCACGCTGAGGCTCTTCCACCAAGGCAGGGTGGCGAACGGGGTGCGCGCCAGGGTGCCGAGAAGTGCCGGGATGTTGCGCCCGCCAGCCGACTCGGATTCGATGTACCCGTACATGATCAGGCGTCCGCCGGCTCGCAGCAGCCGGTAGTCCTTGCGCCAGCTCTTCGGGCCGAGCGCGTCGAACGCCACGTCGATGCCCTCGCCGCCGGTGATCCGCCGCACCTCGGCCTCGAAGTCCTGGCTGCGGTAGTCGATCGGATGCTCGACGCCCTGGGCGCGGATCGCGTCGTGCTTCGCCTCGGACGCGGTGCCGAAGATCTCGGCCCCGATCTTCTTCGCGACCTGGGTTGCGGCGATCCCGACCCCGCCGGCAGCGGCATGGATCAGGACCCTCTCCCCCACTTTCAGCCCACCCATGGTCACCAGCCCTGCGTGCGCGGTTGCGTAGTTGACGAGAATCCCGGCGCCCTGCTCGAAGCTGAGCCGCTCCGGCAGCGCGATCACCTGGTCGGCCGGGACCGTGACCAGCTCGGCGTGGCCGTTGAAGATCGTCCCGGCGATCACTCGGTCACCGGACGAGAAGCCGTCGGCGTCGTCGCCGACGCTCTCCACCTCGCCCGCCACCTCGTAGCCGACCACGCACGGCGGCGGCGGCGCGTCGGGATAGACGCCCGAGCGCGCGAGCAGGTCGGCGAAGTTGATCCCGGCGGCCTTGACCGCGACCCGGACCTCCCCGTGGCCGACCTCCGGATCGGGCCGCTCCTGGACCGCGAGCACCTCCGGCCCCCCGTGCCGGGTGATCACCACGGCCTTCACGTGGGGCAGACTATTTGAGTGCCGGCGTCGAGCCCGATCGGCCGATCGTGAACCCTCTCAGGTCGCTGCTTGGCCGACCCCTGCCACCCCGGGTCAGGATCGTCGCCGCAGAGCTGCGGCGCTTTCGCCGGCCCTCCTACCTCGAGATCGGCGTCCACACGGGCGTGTTGTTCACCCACGTGCGGGCCGCGCGCAAGGTCGGGGTCGATCCCGAGCCGGCGATCCCGGGCTGGAAGTGGTGGCTGCACCCGAACACCGCCCTGCGCGGGTCGCTGGTCGAGGCAACCAGCGACGAGTACTTCGACGGGCTCGAGCCGGAGGCCGAGTTCGACGTCGTCTTCGTCGACGGCGAACACACCTTCGAGCAGTCGCTGCGCGACGTCGAGAACGGGCTCGCGCATCTGGCCGAGGGCGGGGTGGTGTTGGTGCATGACGTGAATCCGCCGAGCGCGGCCTCGGCGCTGAGCGACCCCGCCGCGGCCGCCCGGTTACCCGGCGGCGAGTGCTGGTGCGGGGACGTGTGGAGGACGATCGTGTGGCTGCGGGCGGTGCGGGACGACCTCGAGGTTCACACGTTCGACACGGACTTCGGGGTCGGGGTGGTGCGCCGGGGGAGCTCGAAACCGCTGGCCCTGGACGGCGCCGCTGTCGCGGCGCTCGCTTACGGTGATCTGGAGCGGGACCGCCCCGGGTTGCTCGGCCTGCGCCCACCGCCCTAGCCGATTGACGACTTGTGGGGCCCCATAGACCCCCTAAGGGAATGCGCATCAATGACCGCGCGGTTTGATGGTGTAGTTCCAGTCGGGGTGGAACGCGTGGCCGTGGAAGTTGACGGCTTTGAAGTCGGCGTCTGGGACCTTGATCTTGTCGGGGTAGGTGCCG
>JBOGZD010000066.1:0-16763 GCA_050697155.1 Solirubrobacterales bacterium
ACGCTGGCCTACGAGGTGGTCTCCGGGCCGGCCCACGGCCAGCTCTCGGGCCTCGACTCGGCCGCGGGCACGGTCACCTACACCCCGAACGCCGCCTTCAGCGGCCAGGACTCGTTCACCTACCGGGCCACGAACACCGGCGGCGCCTCGAACACCGCCACCGTGACGATCGAGGTCACCCCGCCGCCGCCGCCTGCCTGCAACGACGTCTCGACCACGACCGCATTCGGCACCGCGGTCCAGGTGACGCTTCAGTGCGCCGGCCAGGGAACGCTGGCCTACGAGATCGTCTCCGGCCCGGGTGCGGGCCAGCTCTCGGGCCTCGACCCCGCCGGGGGAACGGTGACCTATACGCCGGGCGCGACCTTCTCGGGCCACGACTCGTTCACCTACCGGGCGACCAACTCGGGCGGCGCCTCGGCGACCGCCCGGGCGCTGATCACGGTCGAGGCGGGGCCCAGCCCAATACCTCTGCAGCCGTTGTCGAGCGACTTCCAACTCGGCAAGGTCAAGCGCAACAAGCGCAAGGGGAACGCCACGATCGCGGTCACGGTCCCGATGTCCGGGACGGTCGAGCTCGCAAAGACCAAGAAGGTCAAGGGAGCCCACGCCGGCGTCGTGCAATCGCTTCAGGTCGAGCTGCCGGTCCGGCCGAGCGCAAAGACGAAGCGGAAGCTTCGCAAGCGGGGCAAGGCGAGGATCGGCATCCGCGTCACCTACACCCCGGACGGCGGCCAGGCGAACACGAAGCGCAAGCGCGCGCGCCTCGTTCGCCGGTAGTTCGACTGTTCGCGGGGGCGAGTACTGGAGCTTTCGGGTGGAGCTGATCGAGGTCAAGGCGGCCGCGCTGGTGGTCCTGCTCGGGCTCGCCTACGCGGGCGGCGTCCTGCCGCTGCGAGTCAGCAAGTCGCCGCGCGCCGACGTCCTGTTCTCGCTCAGCAACGCGTTCGCCGGCGGACTGTTCCTCGCCGTCGGGTTGATCCACATGCTCGGCGATGCGGGCGTGGGGCTCGACGCCGCCGAGATCGGAACCGACTACCCGGTCGAGCTGCTGCTCGCCACCGGCGGCTTCCTCGCCGTCCTGCTGCTGGAGGCGGTAGTCGGCGGGCGGGTCCGCGCCAGCCTCGGCGACGCCTACCAGCCCGGCAAGGCCACGAGCCAGGCGGGGCTGCGGGCGCGGCTGCTGGCGGTGATCCTCTCGGTCCATTCGCTGATCGCGGGGATCGCGATCGGCGCCGAGATCACGGTCGCGGCGACGGTGGCGATCCTGATCGCCCTCGTCTCCCACAAGGGCCCGGAGGGCTACGCGCTCGGGATCAGCCTCTACGAGGCCGGCCGTAACCGCTCCCAACTCATCAGGACGGTGATGGCCTACGCGGCGATGACCCCGATCGGCATCGTCATCGGCTCGGTGCTCTCCGAGGCCCTCAGCGGCCAGGCGGACCTGATCTTCGAGAGCGTCTTCGACGCGCTGGCCGCCGGCACCTTCACCTACCTCGCCACCTTCGGCGTGCTCAAGGAGGAGTTCTCGGCGCCGGAGATGCTCGGCCGCAAGTACCTGTGCGCGGTCGCCGGCGCCGCGCTGATCGCGGTGATCACCATCTGGGCCTAGGGGCCACCACTGACCCCGACGACCGCGCGCGGGCGGCGGGGGCGCGACACCGGAGCTACTCCTGCTCGACCCCCGCGTCTTTGAGGGCGTCCTCCTGTTGCGAGTACGCCTTCGCGTAGACCGCCTTGCCGTCGGCGACCTTCCACACCCAGCCCATCGGCACGTCGACGTCGACGCCGCTCGCCCTGCCGCATCCCTTGAGGCGTCCGAGCGCCGCGATCCCCTCATCGCCCTCGCGAAACTCCTCGAGCTCCATCTCGACGGACTCCCAGTCCTCGAACAGGTCGTCCATCATCTCGCGGATCCCTTCATGGCCGTGGTATCCGCGCCCCTCGAGCTGGGCTCGCATGGGATAGACGTCGCCGTCGGGGTGGGTGAGGGCGACCATCGCCTCGGCGTCGCGGGCGTTGAACGCCTCGAACATCCCCCGGATCACGGCAATGTCATCGCCGGACACCGCTACTCCCCCTCGCGGCGAAGGGGCGTGCGCTCGACCGACTCGGCGAGCAGCATCTCCTTGGTGAAGATCAGGTCGCGGCGGTTGTAGTCGGCGATCTCGTACTCGTGGCCCATCGTGATCGCGTCGAACGGGCAGGCGACCTCGCAGTAGCCGCAGAAGATGCAGCGCGACATGTTGATCTCGTACACGGCCGCATAGCGCTCGCCCGCCGAGACCCGGTCGGTCGGGTCGTTCTCGGCGGCGACGACGCGGATGCAATCGGCCGGGCAGGCGGCGACGCAGAGCGAGCAGCCGACGCACTTCTCGAGCCCCGTGTCCTCGAACCGGTGCAGCTTGTGACGGCCGCGAAACCGCGGATAGACCGGCGTCTTCTCCTCCGGGTACTGGATCGTCATCGGCCCCTCGACCAGCCGCGCGAAGGTGGTCTTCAGCCCGCGCAGGGTCTCGCCGAAGGCCCGGTAGGCACCCTTGACCCCGCCCGGCTCCGGCCCGCGCTGGACGGCGACGACCTCGTCGGCGTTCTCGAGGTATGGGAACTCCTCCGCCATCAGCTCAACCTGCTGGCGACTGGCGACTGGCGACTCTCACAGCACCACCACCAGGATCGCGGTCACCAGCACGTTCAGGGTGGCGAGCGGCAGCAGCACCTTCCAGCCCAGCGACATCAGCTGGTCGTACCGTAGCCGCGGGAGCGTTGCCCGCACCCAGATGAAGACCAGGATCAGCGCCATGATCTTCGCCAGCATCCAGATCGGGTCGAGCCAGCCCGGGCCGGGGCCCATCCAGCCGCCGAGGAAGAACGCGACCGCGATCCCCGAGACCACGAACATCTCCAGGTACTCGGCCAGTAGGAAGGAGCCGAACCGGGTCCCGCCGTACTCGGTCTGGTAGCCCTGGACCAGCTCGGCGTCGGCCTCCGGGAGGTCGAACGGCGCCCGGTTGGTCTCCGCAAAGCCGGCGACCATGAAGATCAGGAACCCGACGAGCTGCGGGACGACGTACCAGACCGCGTCCTGGGCCTCGACGATCGAGACCAGCGACAGCGAGCCGGCCATCATGATCGCGCCCAGCAGCGACAGCGCCATCGCGATCTCGTAGGAGATCAGCTGCGCGGCGGATCGCATCGCCCCGAGGAAGCTGTACTTCGACCCCGACGACCAACCCGCCAGCAGCAGGCCGTAGAAGGCGATCGAGCTGAAGGCGAAGAAGTAGAGCACGCCGATCGAGACATCGACGCCGTAGAAGCCGACCCCATCCTTCACGTTTCCGAACGGGATGATCGCCAGGGTGGCGATGGCGGAGAAGATCACCAGCGCCGGGGCGATCGCGAACAGCGCCGGGACGGCGGCCGTGGGCCGGAAGAACTGCTTGCCGGCGAGCTTGATGATGTCGGCGAGCGGCTGGAGCAGCCCCACTGGGCCGACCCGGTTGGGGCCATAGCGATGCTGAAAGCGCCCGATCAGCTTGCGCTCGACCACGGTCAGCACCGGAACGATCCCGAACACGACGAGGAAGATCACGATCGACTTGACGACCAGGATCCAGGTCGCCTCGGCGAAGCCGACGTCGGCGACCGGGATCACGCCTCGTCCTCCACCTTCGTCACCTCGACCGTCTCCGCGCCGGCAAGCGCGGTGGCGTTGTCGGCTGCGGTGCCCTCGATCAGGAACGCCGACCCGGGGCTCACCCGCTCCCTGAGCGCCGCCCGCGCCCGCAGGCTCGTCCCGTTCGACCGCACCTCGACCGGATCGCCGTCGGCGATCCCAAGCCTTTCGGCGTCGGCGGTCGAGAGCTCGAGGCGCTGTGAGGGGACGAGGAACCGGAGCGCCGGGTTTCGCTCGGTGACCTCGCCGGCCCAGAGGTCGCGGTAGGTGCCCAGTCGCAGGCCATCACCGCCCGCTCTCCCGCCGGCGGGCGGCGAGGAGGGAGCCCCGCCTGCCGACCAGGCCGCGGCGGCGCCCCTCTCCTGCCACCGAACCCCACCACCACCGATCTCCTCATGCGTAAGCCCCGCGTAGATCGGCACGTCCCCAGCGATCGCCGCCAGCGCCTCCGGCGCCGAGTCGATCCCCGTCTCGTCACCGAGCCGAGCGGCCAGCTCGGCCAGCACCTGCCACACCGGCCGCACCTCGGTGGGATGGGGGACGACCGGCCGCAGCCGCTGGAGGCGGCCGTCGGGGTGGGTGACGGTGCCCTCCTTCTCGGCGTAGGCCTCGGCGGGAAGGACGATGTCGGCCGCGCTCGCGGTGGCGTCCTCGAACATCGAGACAGCGATCACCGAGCGCGCTTGGTGCAGCGCCTCCGCCCAGCCCGGGCCTCCGGGCATGTCGCGGACCGGGTCGCAGTTGACCAGCAGCACCGCTTCGAGCTCGCCGGCGGCGAGCGCATCTCGGATCGCCTCGGGGTCACCCCCGGCACAGCCGACCTCGCGCAGGCCGCGCCCGTTGGCGCCGTCGGGGACGCCGATCAGGCCCGCGCCGTCGGCCCCCAGCTCGAGGCCCTCGGCGCATGTGAGCAGCGCCGCGAGCGCGTCGGGGCCACCCGTCCCGCGGCCGATCCGCTCGCCCCAGACGATCACCGAGCGTCCGTGGCGAAGCTCACCGCCGATCCGCTCGGCCCCCTCCCGGTATCCGGCCGCGCGCTGGTCGCCGGGGGCCGCGGACTCCCCGCCCCAGGCGTCGAGCTGGCCGCCGAGCGCGGTCAGGAACGCCGCCGCGTCGCCGGGCGCGTAGCGGGCGGTCTCCTCGGCGCCGCCGTCGAGGCCGGTCGGGCGCTCGGAGGCGACCACCACCCGGGCGCCGCGACGGATCGCCTTGCGGATCCGCAGCTCGAGGATCGGCATCGCGTGCAGCGGGTCGCAGCCGACGACGAGGATCGAGTCCGCCCGGTCGAGATCGGCGACAGCGGCGCCGAGCGCGGGACGCGAGAGCGCGGCCGCGCCCGCGGGATCGAGGGCGACCCCGTCGCCGGCCACCCGGTCGCTGCCGAGCGCGCGGCGGGCCATCCGCTGCGCCAGGTAGCCCTCCTCGTTCGAGCTCTGGCCGCCGACGATCACCGCGGCCCGCTCGCCCGCCGCCTCCAGCCGGTCGGCGGCGCCGGCGAGCGCGCTCTCCCAGTCGGCCCGGTTGCCGCCCACCCGCGGCGTGTCGATGCGCTCCGTCGAGGCGATCATCTGAAAGCCGAACCGCCCCTTGTCGCAGAGCCACCCGTCGTCGACGTCGGGGTTGTCGCGGGCGAGCACCCGCTGCACGCGCTCGTCGCGCACGGTGTGCTTGACGTTGCACTGCGACGGGCACAGCGTGCAGATCGAGCCCGCGTCCTCGTTTTCCCAGGGCCGGGCGCGGAAGCGGTAGGCCTCGGAGGTGAGCGCCCCCACCGGGCACAGCTCGATGATGTTGCCGTGAAAGGGGGCGATGTAGGGGCGGTCGTCGAAGGTGCCGACGTAGCTCGCCGCCCCGCGCTCGAGCAGCTGGAGCTGCTCGTCCTCCGAGACCTCCTGGCTGAAGCGAACGCAGCGGTAGCAGAGGATGCAGCGCTCGCGGTCGATCCGCACCAGCGGCGACAGCGGCACCGGCTTGCGAAAGTGGCGCTTGGGGTCGGTGAAGCGGCTGCGCCCCGGGCCCCAGCCCATCGCGATGTCCTGCAGCGGGCACTCGCCGCCCTTGTCGCAGACCGGGCAATCGAGCGGGTGGTTGACGAGCAGGAACTCGACCACCGCGTTCTGGGCCTCGACCACCCGGTCGGTGCGGGTGTAGACGACCATCCCGTCGCGGACCGGGGTCGAGCAGGCGGTCTGGAGCTTCGGGATCCCCTCGATCTCGACCAGGCACATCCGGCATGCGCCGACCGGCTCGCCGAGCTTCGGCTCGTAGCAGAACACCGGGATCTCGATGTCGCCGCCCTTCGCGGCGTCGACCAGCATCGCGCCGTCTGAGGCGACCACCTCGACTCCGTCGACGACCAGGGTGACCGGCTGTCGCTCGGCGTTCAAGCGGCCGCCCAGGTCGTCTGCGGCTCGTCGACGGGCGAGGCGTCGAGCTCGCCGGGTTGGGTCTGGCGGGCGCGCTCGATCGCGTCCTCGAACTCCGAGCGGAAGCGGCGCACCATGCTCCCCACCGGCATCGCCATCGAGTCGCCGAGCACGCAGAGACAGTTGCCGATGATGTTCTCCTGCACCGAGGCGATGATGTCGAGGTCCATCGGGGTCGCCTCGCCGCGGGTGACCCGCTCGAGCATCTTCACGGTCCAGTTGGTGCCCTCGCGACAGGGGGTGCACTTGCCGCAGGACTCGTGGTGGTAGAAGCGCGCGGTGCGGAGGGCGAGCTCGGGGATCGAGACGATGTCGTCGGCGACGATGATCGACCCTGAGCCGAGCATCGAGCCGGCCTCGGCGAGCGCCTCGAAGGTGTAGGGCAGGTCCAGCTCGGCCTCGCCCAGCACGGGGGCGGAGGAGCCCCCGGGAAACCAGGCCTTCACCCGCCGGCCGCCGGAAGGCCCTCCGGCGAGGTCGAAGACGATCTCGCGCGCCGGGATGCCGAGCTCGATCTCGTAATTGCCCGGTCGCTGGACGCAGCCCGAGACCGAGACCACCTTGGTCCCGGTCGACTCCTCCGAGCCGAAGCGCTTGTACCACTCGGCGCCGTGATTGACGATGTGGGGCAGGTTGGAGAGCGTCTCGACGTTGTTGATCAGCGTCGGCCCGCCGTAGAGGCCCTGGATCGCGGGAAACGGCGGCTTCAGCCGCGGGTTGCCGCGCTTGCCCTCGAGGGCGTCGAGCAGCGCCGTCTCCTCCCCGCAGATGTAGGCCCCGGCGCCGCGGTGGACGACCAGCTCGACCCGGGAGCCGCTGCCGAGGAGGTTCGCGCCGAGGAAGCCCGCCTCGTAGGCCTCGGCGACGGCGCGGTCGAGGATGTCTGCCACCTCCCAGTACTCGCCGCGGATGAAGATGAACGCGTGGGTCGCGCCGACCGCGAACGCGGCGATCGCGCAGCCCTCGATCAGCTGGTGCGGGTTCTTGGTCATCAGCTCGCGGTCCTTGAACGCTCCCGGCTCGGACTCGTCGGCGTTGCAGCAGAGGTACTTCTCCATCTCGCCCCGGGGGAGGAAGCTGCCCTTCTTGCCCATCGAGAACCCGGCGCCGCCCCGCCCGCGCAGCCCCGACTCCTCGAATGCCCAGATCAGGTCCTCGGGCTCGAGCTCGCGCAGCGCCCGGTCAAGCGCCGTGTAGCCGCCGTGGCTGCGGTAGGTGTCGATCGAGGCCAGCCCGGGCTCGTCGATGCGGCGAAAGAGGAGGCGGGTCTCAGGCATCGGAAGTCGCCAGTCGCGAGTCGCCCGTCGCCGGTTCGCGTTCGGTCATCGTTCGACCTCCGCGATCCGGGGGTCGGGCTCGGGCTCGGGGCCGCCGGCGGCGGCGCGCCTGGCCACCGCCTTGCCCGGCAGCATCTCGGCGCCGTCGCGAAGCTGCTCGATCGCCGCGAGCGCGTCCGCGGCGTCGAGCGGCCCGTAGTAGCGCTCGTCGATTGACGCCATCGGTGCGACGTCGCAGGCCCCGAGGCACTCGAATCCGCGCACGTCGACGTCCTCGCCGGCGGCGGCCGCCCTGAAGGCGTCGAGCAGCTCGTCGGCGCCGTTCATCCAGCAGGAGATGTTGTGGCAGACGAGGACCCTGTGCCGCGACGCCGGCGCGGTCGAAAACAGGTCGTAGAAGCTCGCCACCGACTGCAGGTAGGCGGGGGTCAAGCCCATCACCGCGGCCGCCTCGCGGATGCCCTCGGGCGTGCACCAGCCGTAGTGGCGCTGCACCGCCCACAGCGCCGGGATCGAGGCCGAGCGTAGCCGGGGGTAGCGGCCCACCGCCTCCTCGATCTGCTCGCGCAGCTCGTCGGGGACCTCGACCTCGTGCAGCTCGGGCACCCGCTCGGCGTCCTCGGGCCGCATCGCGGCGATCATCTCGTGGCGCTCCTCGGCCGAAAGCTCGTCCGTCGACCCGATCTCGTGCTCGCCACTCACGCTCGCGCTCCAGCCTGGCGACTGGCGACTGGCGACTGGCGACTCATCGGTCGATCCCCCCCAGGATCGGATCGAGCATCCCCAGGTTCTGGATCAGGTCGGCGACGTAGCCGCCCACGCACATGTCGCGGAGCATCTGCAGGTTGACGAACGAGGGGTCGCGGAAGTGGACCCGGGCAGGCTTCGCCGAGCCGTCGGCGACCACGAAGCAGCCCAGCTCGCCGCGGGGCGACTCGATCGGCTCATAGACCTCGCCCGGCGGCACCCGGAAGCCCTCGGTGACCAGCTTGAAGTGGTGGATCAACGCCTCCATCGAGGTCGAGAGCTCATGGCGCGGCGGCAGGACCACCTTGCGGTCGTCGGCGATCCACGGCCCCTCCGGCAGTCCGTCGAGGCACTGCTCGATGATCCGCACCGACTCGCGCATCTCCTGCATCCGCACGCGGTAGCGGTCGTAGCCGTCGCCGACCGTGCCGATCGGGATCCGGAAGTCGACCTCGCCGTAGCAGAGGCAGGGGTGGGCCTTGCGCAGGTCCCAGGGCTCGCCGGCGGCGCGCAGCAGCGGCCCGGTGACCCCGAGCTCCAGCAAGCGGTCGCGGGGCACGATCCCGACGCCCTTCGTCCGCCGCAGGAAGATCTCGTTGCGGTCGAGCAGCGCCTCGTACTGGTCGACGCGAGTCGGCATCTCGGCGCAGAAGGCGCGCAGCTTCTGCTCGAAGCCGACCGGGATGTCCTCGAAGACGCCGCCGACCTGGAAGTAGCGGGTGTGCATCCGCTGGCCGGTCGACATCTCGAACATGTCGATGATCGTGTCCCGCTCGCGCAGCGCGTACCAGAGCATCGAGATCGCGCCCAGGTCGAGCGCGGTGGTCCCGAGCCAGAACAGGTGCGAGTGCAGGCGGTTGAGCTCGAGGTGGATCACCCGCAGGTACTGCGCGCGCCGCGGCACCTCGAGCTCCAACAATCGCTCGACCGCGCCGCAGAAGGCCTGCATGTTGAAGAAGTAGGAGAGGTAGTCCATCCGCTCGACGAACGGGATCACCTTCCAGTAGCTCTTGTCCTCGCACGACTTCTCGATCCCGGTGTGCACGTAGCCCACGATCGGTTTCAGGTCGAGCACCTCCTCGCCGCGGAGGCTGACCAGCAGCCGCAACACGCCGTGGGTCGCGGGGTGGTGGGGGCCCAGGTTCACCGTCAGCAGCTCGTGCTCGGGCTCGAGCGTCTCGCCGGCCTCGGTCCGCTCGATCGGCGAGGTGCCGATCACCGTCGCGGAGGTTTCGGCGAGCAGGTCGCCGCCGCTCGCCCGCGCCCCCGGGGTTTGCTCGCGCGTGACCTCCTCTTCCGTGGAGGCCGGCGGGGTGGGCGGCTTCACTCCCACCACCCCGGCATCGTGCGCTCGTTGTGGGTGAAGACCACCGGCTCGCCGCCGACCGGGAAGTCGCGGCGAAGCGGCCAGCCGACGTAGGTCTCCGGCATCAGGATCCGCCGCAGGTCGGGATGGCCGCGGAAGCGAATCCCGAAGAAGTCATAGACCTCGCGCTCGTGGAAGTCGGCGGTGGGGAAGAGCTCGACGCACGAGTCGAGCTCCGGGAGCTCGTCACCGCCCGGGTCGTCGAGGCTTGCGCGGACCCGCAGGCGTTCGACCCGCTCGCGGTTGAGCAGCTCGTAGACGACCCCGAAGCGGGGCTCTGCGGGCAGGTAGTCGGCTCCGTGGACGCTGGCGAGGAAGCGGTACTCCTGGCCCGGGGTGTCGCGCAGCCAGCCGAGTACCCCGAGCACCCGGGCGGGATCGACGATCAGGCAGGCCTGGCCGTGCTCGTGGTAGGTGTCGGTCACCGAGCCCGGGTGGGCCTCGCCCAGCTCCTGGGCGATCAGCTCGAGGCCCGGGGCGTCGGGCATCCCTACTGCCCGCCCTCTGCGCCGGGGGCGGTGGGATGGCTCGCCCGCAGGGCCGTCTCCCTCGCCCGCGCGTAGGCGGCCCGCGCGGCCTCCGAGGCCTGGTCGGTGATCACGTCCTCGCGCGCCCACTCCTCGGTGCCCTCGGCGTTGTAGCGCCGGCGCCAGCCCATGTCCGGGTTGCCCTGGATCGCGCGCTGGAGCTTGTTGAACCCGTAGAACAGCGCCTCCGGACGCGGCGGGCAGCCCGGGATGTGGACGTCGATCGGCATGAACTTGTCCGCGCCCTGGACGACCGCGTAGTTGGCGAACATGCCGCCCGAGGACGAGCAGGCGCCCATCGAGATCGCCCAGCGCGGCTCGAGCATCTGGTCGTAGAGGCGGCGGATGACCGGCGCCATCTTGATCGAGACCCGCCCCGAGAGGATGATGAAGTCGGCCTGCCGGGGCGAGGCGCGCAGCGCCTCGGCGCCGAACCGCGCGATGTCGTAGCGCGAGCCGACCATCGCGATCATCTCGATCGCGCAGCAGGCGAGCCCGAAGGTCATCGGGAACATCGAGTTCGCGGCCCCCCACTTGAGCACCCTGTCGAGGCTGGTCGTCAGCACCGACTGCTCGACGTGCTCGTCGAGCTCAGCGCCCTCGAGGTCGCCACGCAGCAGGTCGCGGGCGCGCAGCTGGCGGACGCGGAGGTGCTCGAGCGACCCGGGCTCGTCGAGTGGCGCGAGCCGGCGCAGCTTCTCGCGCCTTATCTCCAATCCAAGGCTCCCCGGCGCCAGACGTAGATCAGGGCGACCAGCAGCAGGACGACGAAGATCAGGATCTCGACGAGGACGAAAACCGAGTCGGCGGAGTTGAGGATCACCCCAACCGGATAGAGGAAGACGACCTCGACGTCGAAGAGGATGAACAGCATCGCGATCATGTAGAAGCTGACCCCGAAGCGGAAGCTGCGCGAGACCTCGGTGGGCAGCCCGCACTCGTACGGCTCGGTCAGCGCCGCCCGCCGGCTGCGCCGCGGCCCGGTCAGTCCGTTGAGCACGGCGAACGTCGTCCCGACGATGATCCCGAGGCCGGCGAAGACCAGGACTGGCAAGTAGCTACGCAGCACCCGTGCCGAGTTGTATCCGACCTTGTGTCAACTTGCTACATAATGATCTTCCGCATCAGCAAGCGGAGTTCCGATCCTTCCGGACGAGCGTTCGAGGAGTCGCCGGGACGCCGCCGCCGCGGGTGATCCCGTGGAGACCGCGCACCTGATCGGCGGGGTCGCGGTGCTGGCGACCAACCTCGTCGCCGGCGTCTGGGGGGCGGTCGCCTGGCTGCGCCAGGAGCCCAGCGTCGCGTTCTGGGGCCTGCTGCGAATCGCCCAGGCCGCGGTCGTCGGCCAGGTGCTGCTCGGCGCGATCCTGGTGCTGCTCGGCCGCGAGTCGCCCGACGGTCTGCACTACGTCTACGGACTGCTGCCGCTGGCCGTCGCGCTGCTCGCCGAGGCGATCCGAGCCGGCGCCGCCGAGCGCGAGCTCGAGGGCCTCGACTTCGACTCGCTGCCCCGCGAGCGCCAGCGGCTGATCGCGCTCGCGATCGTCCGCCGCGAGACCGGGATCATGGCCGCCTCGGCGCTGCTCGTCCTCTTCCTCGCCCTGCGCGCCGCCGGCACCAGCGGCGGGCTGCTCTAGACGCCTACTCGTCCGGCAAGCGGTCGAGGTCGGCCCGGTCCAGGTTCGATCCCCGTGCCTCCTTCATCGCCCGCAGGTGCGACAGCGAGCAGATCAGCAGCGGCACGCCGAGCATCTCGGTTTCGATCGCGAGCTCGCGCAGTTGCGCATACCCGGGGACCCCGGGAACCCGTTGCACCACGTCGAGGGCGCCGAGCCGAGTCTCCAGAGTCACGGTCCGGCCGCGGCGGAGCTGAGCCTCGTCGCGCGCCGGCGTGTACGCCCGGCCATTCGCGAGCGGCAGCGTGGCGTCGAGCCGAACGAGCGCGTTGGACAGCCGCATCAGGTTCTCGTGATCGGGGTCGGGGACGATGTCGAGATCGTCAGTCCCTCGAATGAACCCGTGTGCCCCGACGGCTACTGCCCCGATGACGACGAACCGCACCTCATGTGAATGCAGGTGGGCGAGGAGGCCGCGTAGGTCAAGCTCACTCGTCACGATCGCGCCACTCCCGCGATCGCAGTGAGCTGCCTGGAGAGCCGGTGCACACGCGCAAGGCGCTCGGGCATCGACAGCTCCATGGCCGCCGCCGCCCGGAGTCGCGCCGCCTGGTCGAGCTCAAGCGCGCCCTCGATCGGGGTCCGCACGTCGTAGGTGCCCGAGAGCGAGTCGAGCAGCCCGTCGAGGGGCAGCCGGTACTCGCCACCGGGCAGCCGAACGTAGGGAACCCGGTCGGCCCGAATCCAGTTTGTGACCGTGCGCGGGGTGACGTTCAGCAGCTCGGCCGCTCGGCGGGTGGTCAGCAGGTGCTCGCCGGTTGTCATGCAGCGAGCTTAGCGCGATTTGCCGGGTTTTCCTAGTTTTCGCTGAGCGGGCGATAGTCGCCTGCCCAGAAGACCAGCGGGTCGCCGTCCCGGGCCTCGAGGGCAAGCACCTTGCCGAGCAGGATCACGTGGTCGCCGCCGGCGACCACGTCGGCGAGCTCGCACGCGACCCACACCAGGCTGTCGGCGATGGCGGGGACCCCCTCGCGCTCCGCCCAGTCGATCTCGCGCCACTTCTCGGGGTGCGGCGCCTTGGTCGAGAACCCTCGCGCGACCTCCTCCTGCCCCCCGTGCAGCACGTTGACGGCGAAGCGCCCGGCGGCCTCGACCGCCGCCAGGGTGCGCGAGCCCCGGTCCAGCGCGGCCAGCATCAGCGGCGGGTCGAGTGACAGCGAGCTGACCGCGTTCGCCGTCGCCCCGGCGGGCCCGTCGGGGCCGCTGGCGCTGATCACCGTGACCCCGGTGGGCATGCGGGCCATCGCACAGCGGAGCTCGTCGGAGGTGGGCGCGGCCAAGGAGGGCAGAAGTATGATGCCGCCCGCGTGCCAGGCCGCCTGACACGACTCCTCGTCCTCAGCTTCGCGATCGCGGCGGCGCTCGCGCTTGGTGCCTGCGGCACGGAGTCGCTCGAGGTCGCCGACGACGACCCCAACCACGAGGGCGCCGTGCTGTTTGCCGAGCGCTGCTCGGGCTGCCACACGCTCGAGGCGGCGGGCACCCAGGGCTCGGCCAACCGGGCGCTTCGCAACCAGGGCCCCAACCTCGACGAGCGCGAGGTCAGCGTCGAGGACGCCCTCTTCGCGATCCGCAACGGGGGCTTCTCGGGCGCGATCATGCCCCAGAACATCGTCGTCGGCGACGAGGCCCAGGCCGTCGCGGAGTTCGTCGCCGAGTACTCGGGCTCCGAGGTGGAGCGGCCGCCGCAGCCGAGCGAGGACACCTCGGCCACTGCCTCCGAAACGCCGTAACGCCCGCCTGGTGCGGCACTAGGCGTGCTCGACCTGCGCCAGATCCGCGAGGACCCCGCCCCGGCGCGCGAGGCCCTGGCCCGACGCGGGGCCGCCGAGGCGCTCGACGAGCTGCTCGAGCTCGACCGGCGCCGGCGCGAGCTGCTGCCCGAGGCCGAGGGCCTGCGGGCGCAGCAGAACAAGGCCTCCGACGAGATCGCCTCACGCAAGCGCGAGGGCGAGGGCGAGGACGCCGGCGAGCTGATCGAGCGGATGAAGGGGGTGGCCGCGGAGCTCAAGCGCCTGGAGGGGCAGCTGACCCAGGTGGAGGGGCGGATCGACGAGGTCTCGGCCACCCTTCCCAACCTGCCGCACCCCGACGCGCCGGACGGGGGCGAGGACGACGCGGTCGCGCTGCGCGAGGTCGGCGAGCGGCCGAGCTTCGAGTTCGCCGTCCGCGACCACCTCGACCTCGGGGTCGAGCACGGCTGGATCGAGATCGAGCGGGCTGCCGCCGCGTCCGGCTCGCGGTTTGCCTACCTGCTCGGTGACCTGGTGCTGGTCGAGCTCGCGCTGATCCGGATGGCGATCGATCTCGTCGCCGCTGAGGGCTTCGTCCCGGTGGTACCGCCGGTGCTCGTCCGGGAGGCGCCGCTGTTCGGCACCGGCTTCCTTCCAGGCGAGCGGGAGATGATCTACGAGGTCCCCCACGACGAGCTGTTCCTCGTCGGCACCTCCGAGGTCTCGCTGGCGGCCCTGCACGCCGACGAGATCCTCGACGCCGGCGAGCTGCCGCGCCGCTATGCGGGCATCTCGACCTGCTTTCGTCGCGAGGCCGGCGCGGCCGGCAAGGACACCCGCGGGATCTTCCGCGTCCACCAGTTCGACAAGGTGGAGATGTTCTCGTTCGTTGCCCCCGACGAGTCGGCCGCAGAGCACGAGCGCATCCTCGCCCTCCAGGAGCGGATCATGGCGGCGCTCGAGCTCCCTTACCGGGTGGTCGACATCGCCGTCGGCGACCTCGGCGCCCCGGCGGCGCGCAAGTTCGACCTCGAGGCCTGGGTCCCGAGCCAGGAGCGCTACCGCGAGCTCACCTCGTGTTCGAACACGACCGACTACCAAGCCCGGCGGCTACGCGCCCGCTTCCGGCCCGACGCCGACTCCTCCCCGCAGCCGCTGCACACCCTCAACGGCACCGCGGTCGCGGTCGGACGCAGCCTGATCGCGCTGCTTGAGAACCACCAGCGCGCCGACGGCACTGTCGCGCTGCCCAAGGCCCTGGTCGACGCCGGCGCGCCGGCGGTGATCGGCGCCTGAATCGAGTTCCTCAGCCCATGCGTTTCGCATGAACTTAATCTCCCACGAATGCTAACGTCCCTCGACGTATGGGCTCGCTTCTGCAGGTTCGGGATGTTCCGGAGGCCGTCCACCGCACCCTGAAGGCTCGCGCCGCGGCGTCAGGTGTCTCGCTGTCGGAGTACGTCCGCGTCCTACTGGCGAGAGCGGCAGAGCGTCCGACCCCCGATGAGCTGGCCGATCGGGTGCGTGCCCGTGGAGCCGTGAAGATGGAAGAGCCGAGCGAGGAATCGGTTCGGCGCCTGCGCGACCTCGGCGAGTGACCGTGATCGATACGTCGGGCGTCGTCGACTACCTGCTCGGCGACGGCGCGGCGGGCCAGGTTGGCGAGCTGCTCGGCGAGCGGGCGCCCCTGGCCGCGCCCGACGTGCTCGTGTTCGAGGTCGTTGCCGTCCTGCGCCGCCACGTGCGCCGCAACGCCCTGGATGCCGAGCGCGGACGTAGCGCGATCGAGGACCTCGGGGACGTCGCGGTCGACCTCTTTCCGAGCCTCGACCTGAGGATGCGGGCATGGGAGCTGCGCGACAACCTCACGGCCGCCGATGGTCTCTTCGTAGCCTTGGCGGAGCGACTCGGCGAGCCACTTGCGACCAAGGACCGGGCGCTCGGGTCGGCCGCCAAGCGGCATGCCCGAGTCGAGGTCGTCGAGCTGACCGTTGCCTGAGCTCGCCTACTCGGTCGCGCCCGCGTCCGGCTCGAGGCTCAGCGAGCAGGAGTTGATGCAGTAGCGCTTGCCGGTCGGCTCCGGGCCGTCGTCGAAAACGTGGCCGAGGTGGCCGCCACAGCGGGCGCAGACGACCTCGGTGCGGCGCATGAAGTGGCTGTTGTCGGGGCGCAGCTCGACCGTGTCGGACTCCATCGGGTCGAAGAAGCTCGGCCAGCCGGTGCCGGAGTCGTACTTGGTGTCGGAGCTGAACAGCTCCTGGCCGCAGCCGCGGCAGCGGTAGACGCCCGGGGTCTTTAAGTCCCAGTAGGCGCCGGTGAAGGCGCGCTCGGTGCCCTGCTCTCGCAGCACCTCGTACTCCTCGGGCGAGAGCTCCTCCCGCCACTCCGCCTCTGTCTTCTCCAGCTTCTCCATCTCGCCTCTCTTAGGTTACGGTCCGATGACCGACTCCTTCTACGTCCCCGACGGGGACCGATTCGTTTCGTCCCAGCTCACCCGCGGGCCCTGGGACCCCGACTCCCAACACGCCGGGCCGCCCGCGGCGCTGATCGGCCGCGCGCTCGAGCGCTGCCCGAGCCCCCGCGAGGAGGACGCGCCCGGCGAGTGGCACTTCGGGCGGATGACCTTCGAGATCTTGCGCGCGGTGCCGATCGCGCCGCTGCGAGTCGAGGCGCGGGTCGCCAGGCCGGGCCGAAGCGTCGAGCTGGTCGAGGCCACGCTCACCGATGACTCGGAAGTGCTCATCCGGGCGACCGCCTGGCGGCTGCGGGCAGCGGGGGTCGAGCTGCCCGCCGGGCTTGCGAGCAAGCAGGCCGGCTCGCCGGTGCGGCGCCCGGGCACCCCGGCCGGGCCCGGTGAGGGGGCGGACGCACCGTTCTTCCCCACCGGCGAGGAGGTCGGCTACCACAGCGCGATGGAGCGCCGGTTCGTCGCCGGGAGCTTCCTCGACCTCGGGCCGGCGACCGTCTGGATGCGGACGCGCCACCCGCTCGTTCACGGGGAGCAGCCCACCCCGCTTCAGCGGGTGCTGATCGCCGCCGACTCCGGGAACGGCGTCAGCGCCACACTCGACTACGCCCGCTACCTGTTCATCAACGTCGACCTCAGCGTCCATCTGCACCGGCTCCCGGCGGGCGAATGGGTCTGCCTGGAGGCGATCACCACCCCCGAGCCGGCCGGGGTCGGGCTGGCCGACACGCTGCTCCACGACCAGCACGGGCCGATCGGGCGCGCGCTGCAGACGCTGCTCGTTCGCGAGCGCTCCGGGTAGCCCTCGGCGAGCATGCGCGCATGAACCGCGCACGCGAGACCGGCTTCGCGGTCACCGTGGGGGTCG
>JBOGZD010000067.1:0-16076 GCA_050697155.1 Solirubrobacterales bacterium
CCTCTGCGCGACGCCGTTCCGCCCGGCCCTTCCCAGGCCGTGGGCGCTAGCGGGGCAGGGTCGGGGCGATGATCCGGTGGGCCTTGATCCCGAGGCCGAGGCGCTCGCGGTCCTCGCCCACCGCCGGGTCCAGGCCGGTCAGCTCGCGCACCCGGCCGAGCCGGTGGGCGACGGTGTGGCGGTGGGCGAAGACGGCGCGGGCGGTGGCGTTCATGTTGCAGTCGTTCGCCAGATAGGCCTCAAGCGTGCCGAGGAGGTCGGTGCGGTACTGGCGGTCGTGGGCCACCAAAGGCTCGACCGTGTCCTCGTAGAAGCGCTCGACCTCGCCTGGGTCGGCGGCCATCGCCCGGAAGAGCAGGCGATAGACGCCGTCGCCTACCCCGCTTGCGAGCTGGTCGGCGACGCGGTCGTCGCGGGCGATCACGTCGAGCATCAGCTCCGCTTCGGCGAGCGCCCGGCCGAGGTCGGCGGGCTCGGCGCAGAACGAGGAGAACGCGGCGGGGCCATGGGGGCGCAGCCGGTCGGCGATCGCCCGCGCGGCCGCCGCCGTCCGCACGGCGTCGTCGTCGCCCTCCGGCGCCGGCAGCAGCGCGTAGACCCGCTCGGCGAGCGGCTCGGCGATCGAGCCGGGGTGCTCGCCCGTGATCAAGGCCGCCGCGTGCCGCGGCCGGGCCGAGCGCACCTCGGCGACCAGCGCCACCGCGCCGCAGCGCAGGTCGCAACCCAGCCGCGCCGCCCGGGCGACGATGTGGTTCGCCTCGGCGCGCCGCTCGCGCAGGTCCTCGAGCAGGCTGCCGCGGACGTCTGCGGCGAGCTCGTCGCGCGCGTCGGCGACCACGACCTCGGTGAGCGCGGCGAGGGCGGCGGTGCGCAGGATCTCCTCGCGGTCGACGCGCACGTGGGGGAGTCCGTTGCGGGGCGCGGCGAGCGCGAGCGCCCAGCCGATCACCTCGCCGTCGGCCTCGATCGCGGCCTTAGCCTCCACCCTGTCCGCTCCGTCGCCGTCGCTCGAGAGCCCGCCGACCAGCTCGGGCAGCGCGATTGCCTCCGACGAGGCCGCGGCGAGGCCCCGGGCCGGCAGCACGATCGCCACCGGCCCTCCTGCCTCCTCGGCCGCCAGCTCGGCGATCCCGCGCAGGCCCTCGCCGCCGCGCAGCGCCGACAGCATCCTCGCGTGCAGATCGCGCATCGGGCGGCGCCCGCTAGCCGCTCACAGACGGCGCCTGATTCCGGCTCCGTCCTGTCGGACTCCGCCTCACAGTATCGGCAGGTAGCGCTCGAGCTCCCAGCGCGAGACCTGCACCCTGTACTCCTCCCACTCCTCGCGCTTGAGGTCCACGTAGCGCTCGAAGATGTGGTCGCCGAGGGCCTTGCGGACCAGTGCGGACTCGGCGAGCACCTCGATCGCCTCGCCCAGCGTCTCGGGGAGCTGCTCGATCCCGCGGGCGATGCGCTCGTCATGGGATAGGTCGTAGAGGTTGGTCTCCATGGGCTCAGGGATCTCGTAGCCGTTCTCGATCCCCTCGAGCCCCGCGTGGAGCATCGCCGCGAAGGTGAGGTAGGGGTTGCAGGATGGGTCCGGACAGCGCAGCTCGCACCGGGTCGCCCTCTCCTTGCCCGGTTGGTACATCGGCACCCGCACCAGCGCCGAGCGGTTGCGCTGCGACCACGCGACGTACACCGGCGCCTCATAGCCGGGCACGAGCCGCTTGTAGCTGTTCACGTTCGGGGCGAACAGGGCCGCGATCTCGCGCGCGTGCCGCAGCAGCCCGGCGATGAACGAGCGTGCCGTGTCGGAGAGGTGGTAGTGCCCCTCGGCCTCGTAGAACGCGTTCGAGTCGCCCTGGAACAGGGACTGATGCGTGTGCATCCCCGAGCCGTTCTCGCCGAACAGCGGCTTCGGCATGAAGGTCGCATAGACGCCGTGTTGGTGGGCGATCTCCTTGACCACGATCCGGTAGGTCATCGCGTTGTCGCACATGTCCAGTCCGTCGGCGAACCGCATGTCGATCTCATGCTGGGATGGGCCGACCTCGTGGTGCGTGTACTCGACCGGGATCCCGACCGCCTTCAGCGCGTTGACCGTCGACCGGCGCAGATCCGACGCCGCGTCGAGCGTGGTCAGGTCGAAGTAGCCGCCCCGGTCGAGGATCGTCGGCACCCCGTCCTCGCCCAGCTCGTCGCTGGCGAAGTAGAAGAACTCGAGCTCCGGCCCGAGGAAGTAGTGGTCGAAACCGAGCTCCTCCATCCGCGCCAGCGCCCGGCGCATCACGTAGCGCGGGTCGCCCTCGTACGGCTCGCCGCCCGGGCGCAGCACGTCGCAGAACATGCGCGCGACGTTGCCGTGGCCCGAGCCGCCGTCGTCGCGCCAGGGCAGCACCGTGTAGGTGGCCGGATCGGGCATCGCGATCATGTCGGATTCCTCGATCCGGTTGAAACCGGTGATCGACGAGCCGTCGAAGCCCATGCCCTCCTCGAGCGCACCGGGGAGCTCCTCCTTGCCCACGGCGAAGCTCTTCAGCTGGCCGAGGATGTCGGTGAACCAGAAGCGGACGAACTCGACCCCGTCCTCCTCGACGAGGCTGAGCACGTCGGCCGGGCTGCGTCCTTCGGTTGCGATTGCCATTGCTTGGTCTTCCTCCGTTATGTGATTGCGTGTTCGTGGTCTGCCGGCCGAGGCCTAGGCGGCGACCTCGGCCTCGGTGTGGGCCTGGAGGACCGACTCGCCCTCCTCGCCGGTGCGGATCCGGATTGCCTCCTCGACGGGGATCACGAAGATCTTCCCGTCGCCGACGTCACCGGTCCGCGCGTGCCTGAGGATCGTCTCGACGACCAGCGACTTGTCGCGGTCCTCGACCACGCACTCGATCTTGAGCTTCGGCCGCACGTTGACCGTCAGGCTCGATCCTCGGTAGTGCTCGACGATCCCCTTCTGGCGCCCCGAGCCCTTCACCTCGCCGATCGAGAGGGAGGGGAACCCCTTCTCGAGCAGGTCGGCCCGGATCGGCTCGAACGCCTCGTGGCGGATGTATGCCTCGATCTTCTTCATTGCTCGTTCTCCTTCCTACGCTTCGGTCGGTTCGTCGGCGGTCATCGCCGTCACCGGAGCCGGGGACTTGGTCGGCGCCGGCACCGGGGTGGGACCGGCGCCCGGGTACTCCTCGGGCGGGATGAACTGCTCCGGGTAGCCGTACATCCCGTGCGAGGAGATGTCGAGCCCGGCGAGCTCCTCGTCGCCGGAGACCCGGAGGCCGATCGTCGCCTTGATCGCGGAGAAGGTCGCGTACGAGAGCGCGAACACGAGCGCGAACGTCGCCGCGACCCCGACCGCCTGCACGGCTAGCTGGCCGGCCGCGGCGCCGAGCGCGGCATCGCCGAAGAGGCCGTAGAAGACCCCGGGGGCGGCGCCGTCGAGGATCAGCCGCTCGGAGCCGAAGATCCCGACCGCGAGCGTGCCCCAGATCCCGGCGAGGCCGTGCGCCGACAGCGCCCCGACCGGGTCGTCGAGGTACTTCTCGATCGCGAGCACGCCGTAGACGACGATCACGCCGGCGACCAGGCCGATGATCGGCGCCGCCCAGAACTCGACGAACCCGGACGGGGCGGTGATCCCGACCAGGCCCGCGATCGCGCCGTTGCCGGCCATGCCGACGTCGAGCGAGCGGGTCTTCAGCCAGACGACCAGCGAGGCCCCGAGCACGCCCGCCGCAGCGGCGAGCTGGGTGTTCAGCGCCACCTCGGCGAACAGGTTGTCCGTGGTGCCGAAGGTCGAGCCTGCGTTGAACCCGTACCAGCCGACCCAGAGGATGGCCACGCCGAGGCCGACCAGGGGCATCGAGTGTCCCGGGATTGCCCGCGGCCGGCCGTCGGGGCCGTACTTGCCGACCCGGGGGCCGAGCAGCAGCAGGGCCGCCAGCGCGGCGACCGCCCCGGTCAGGTGTACCACCGAGGAGCCGGCGAAGTCCATCACCGGCCTGCCGCCAACGTCTGCGAGCAGGCCGCCGCCGTAGACGCCGTGGGCGACCAGCGGGTAGATCACGGCCCCGAAGACGAGCGCGTAGATCACGTAGGCGCCGAACTTGATCCGCTCGAGCGTCGTCCCCCAGACGATCGCCAGCGAGACGGCGGCGAACAGCATCCCGAACAGCATGAAAGCGGTGTCGGTGCCGCCGACGACGGTCCCGGCGATCTCCTGGCCGTGGTGGAAGAAGAAGCCCTCGGTGCCGAAGACCTTGTTCCCGGTCAGCGATGCGATCCCGTACCCGACCGCCCACCAGGCGAGGGTGAGGACGCTCAGGTTGACGAGCACCTTGGCGACGCCGGCGCCGACGTTCTTCTGGCGCGAGAAGCCAATCTCGAGCAGCAGGAAGCCGGCCTGCATGAACAGGACCAGGACCGCGGCGACCATCACCCAGGTGATGTCGAGCTCGCTCTTGATCGTCTCGATCGCGCCACCCTGCGCCAGTGCCGTGCCCGGCAGCGCCAGGAACGCCGCGAGCGCCGCAGCGGCGCCCAGACCGACCCTCGTTCTCATTTCCTTCGTTCCTCCTTGCCCTCGGCGCCGTGGCGCCGGAGGTCGCGGGTTTCCTCGGAGATCGCGTGCGAAGGTAGGCGGCGAGCGGTGGAAAGTCCTTATCCCGCTGTCGAAACTTCGGCCCGCCCGGGTTGTACCGGCGGTCGAAAGTGCCTGCTTAGACCGACCGTCTATCGAGCGTGCTAGTGGACCTGGACCGTCGGTCCGGGCGCGGTCACCGCGCCGGCGCCGTCCACCTCGACGGCCTGCTCCTCCATGCCCATGTCGACCAGCGCCGCGTCGCCGCCGAGCTCCTCCCAGCGCCGCCGCGCGGAGGCGTGGAGGTTGTCGAGGAACTCGTCGGAGTGCAGCGGGTCGTGGTGGAAGAGCAGCACCCGCCTGGCCTCGACGCGCTGGGCGAAGGTAAGCGTGTCGGTGAGCGCCGAATGGCCCCAGCCGACGTGGTCCGGGTACTCCTCGTCGGTGTACTGGCAGTCGTGGATCAGGAGGTCGGCGTCCATCGCCAGGTCGAAGCCGGAGATCCACTCGCGCTCGAGCTGGGCCAGCGGCGCCCCGAGCGCCGGCTCGTGGTCGGGGATGTAGGCGATCGTGGTGTCGCCGTCGGTGACCCGGTATCCGAGCGTCGGCCCGCGGTGGGTGACCGCCTCGGCGCGGATCGTCGCCCCGCCGAGCTCCCACTCGGTCGCCGGGGTGTCGCGGAACGCGACCGAGCAGGGCAGCTCGCGCACCTCGACCGGCGACAGCGGAGCCGAGATGTAGCGGGCGACCCGGTCCTCCAGCGACGCCTCCGGCGAGGCAGGGCCCCAGATCGTGATCTCCGCCTCGGGTCGGAAGCAGGGCGGGAAGAACATCAGCCCCTGGATGTGGTCGAGGTGCAGGTGGGTGAGCAGGATGTGGATCCGCTTGCGGCCGGCGAGGTCGAGGCCGAGGGTGCGGATCCCGGTCCCCGCGTCGAGGATCAGCTCCTCGCCGCTCGCCAGCGTGACCTGCACGCAGGAGGTGTTGCCGCCGTAGCGGTTCATCTGCGGGCCCGGTGCCGGCACCGAGCCGCGCGCGCCCCAGACCTTCACTCGCATGCCCGCACCCTACCCCTCATCCGGGGAGCCTACCCCTCACCGCCGCTCCCGCCCAGCGGCCAGAACAGGATCATCGCCCCGGAGGAGCCCTCCGGGGAGGCGACGATCGGAAACGCGCTCGCCTCGATCGGCTCCGACCCGTTGGCGGAGCGGATCCAGAACTCGCCGTGGGCGGGTCGGCCGTCGCGGATCGCGGTGGTGATCGGGATCTGGTCCACGTCCATCGGGTTGCCGTCCCGGTCGAGCGGGCCGAAGGCGGTGGTCCACTCGTCCGCGGTCATCTTGCCGGCGTCCTCGAACGAGCGACCGAGCAGGGCGGCTGCCGCCTCGTTGTAGAAGACCACCGAGGCCTCGGAGTCGACCAGGAAGGCCGGGGTCGAGATGCTGGTCAGCAGGTTGCGGGCCAGGATCAGCTCGAGCGGCTTCTGCGAGTGTGGCGAATCCATTCGTTCGACCACTGGCCTAATTCTTCCACCGATCGGCGCGCTGCACTCCGGCTTTATCTAGATTGGGGACAGCGATGCGGCTTGCGGTGGCGATGGGGGTCGTGGCCTCGGCGCTTGTCGCCGCCGCCCCGGCGGCGGCGCAGTCGCCCGGGCAGGAGCCGGCGCCGATCCCCGGCGACCCGCTGGCGCCCGAGCTGCCGGAGCTGATCGGCGGCCCGGCGGAGCCCGATCCCGAGCCGCGAATGCGGGTCCCGAGGCACCCGTTCATGGCCCCGAACGGGCGCTCGAACATCCACAACGACGCCTACATGAGCGACACCTACCGGCGGGCGGGGCCGCTCGGACGCGGGACGACGACCAACTCGGCTTTCTTCATTCGTGAGTGCGCGTCGATCGCGTTCGACCGCGAGGGCCGGCTGGTGACGATCTGCGTCGGGCTCGACCACCCGGTGCTCGCCGTGCTCGACCCGGTGACCCTGACGGTCCTCGCCGCTCTCGCGCTGCCGGCGCGCAACCTGTCGCTGAACCCGTTCCGCGACTTCAGCGGCGGCGGCTACTTCTACCTCGACCACCGCGACCGCGCGGTGGTGCCGACCACCTCCGGCCACCTCCTCGTGATCGCCGTCGGCGGCAGCGGCGCCGATGCGTCCCTGGCCGTGGTTCGCGACATCGATCTCAGCCACCTGGTCGACCCGCCCGACGACGCGATCCTCTCGGCGCTCCCCGACGAGCGCGGGCGGATCTGGTTCGCGAGCGTCGACGGGGTAGTCGGCAGGGTGGGGCGCCGGGGCGCCGCGATCCGCTCGCTGCGCCTTGCCGGGGAGGGGATTACGAACTCGTTCGCCGTCGATCCGCGTGGCGGCGTCTTCGTCGTCAGCGACGCGGCGCTCTATCGCTTCGACTCGCGCCGAGGGCGGATCGTGACCAGCTTCCGTCAGGTCTACCCCAACGCGGGCGTGCACAAGCCGGGCCAGTCCGACGCCGGCTCGGGCACCACCCCGACCCTGCTCGGGCGCCACCGGATCGCGATCACCGACAACGCCGACCCGATCAACGTCGTGGTCTACCGGCGCGACCGCCGCGTGCGGGGGCGCCGGCGGATCTGCCGCGAGCCCGTCTTCGAGGCGGGCGCGAGCGCGACCGACCAGAGCCTGATCGCCACCCGGCGCTCGATCGTGGCCGAGAACAACCACGGCTACACCGGCCCGCTCTCGGTGTTCGGCGCCCGCCTCACCTCGCCCGGGCTCCAGCGGGTGGACCTCGATCGCGACGGGCGCGGCTGCCGTACGGTCTGGCGGAGCGGCGAGATCGCCCCCTCGGTGGTGCCTAAGCTCTCTCTCGGCGCCGGGCTGGTCTACACCTACACCAAGCAGCCGGGCTCCGACGACGCCTGGTACCTGACCGCGCTCGACTTCGACACCGGCGAGACCGTCTTCAGCCGCCTCGCCGGCTCAGGCCTCGGCTTCAACAACAACTTCGCCCCGGTGACGCTAGGCCCCGACGGCACCGCCTACGTGGGCGCCCTCGGTGGGCTGACGAGCTTCCGGGACGGCGGGTAAAGACCGGTCCGCGCGAGCCCGCACTGCTCGCGCGGACCGCCGCTCACGCTTCCAGCTTGCCGATCTTGAAGATCTTCGTGCCGCAGTCCGGGCACGTGCCCTGAATCGCCGGCCGGCCGTTCTTCATCGTGACCTGCTGGGGATCCTTGATCTCGACCTTCTTGCGTTCCTTCACACAGTAGCCCTCAGGCATCAGCCTCTCCTTTCAAGAAACGTTCGCGCGACCGTAGACGTTCCGGCGGACGCACGCACGCACAGTCTCGTGAGAATTGTTACAAGCGACCCCATCGCCATGGGTCGCTACGCCCCGTTCCGGCAGCCTGCGCTTAGGGGTTGTCGCTCCCGCCCCCGCCCCCGCCTACGTCGGGGATGCCCGGGATGTCGGCGCCCGCGCCCCCGCCCACGCCTGAGCCGGCGCCGCCCGGTGTGGAGGTGCCCGCGCCGGCATCCGAGGCCTCGGAGCGCAGATCGTCGATGTCGTCCTGGACCACCGACAGCTCGCGCTGGGTGGTTCGCTGCGAGGACCGGATCTGGGTGACGCGGCCCTCGAGCGATTCGAGCTGGTCGGTGAGCGACTGCACGCCCTCCTCGGCGGCGGCCGCCGCCTCGTCGCCGATGGTCGAGATCTGCTCGCGCAGCGCCCGGACCTCGTCCTTGGTCGCGCTCTCGTCCTTGGCGCTGAGCGCGAGCACGACGCCGACGATCCCGGCGGCGAGCGCGAGCACAACCGCCGCGCCGCCCGCGTAGCTGCGCACCCCCACCTTGCGGTCGACCTGGGCGAGCCAGGCGCGGAGCCCGTCGAGTCGCTCGTGCGGGTCGGCCGAGGGTTGCGGCGTCACCCCGGGCTTTCCCGGCGCGGCGGCCGCTCCGGGCTTCCCCGGTTCGGCTTCCGGCTTGGCCGTCGCGGCGCCGGGCCTCGCGGCCGCCGCCTCGGCCTTCGCTGCTGCTGCCTTCGGCGTCGCCGCGGTCCCCTCGGGCCTTGCCGGCTCGGGCGTCGCCGCTGCCTGCACCTCGGTCTCGTCCGCCTTGCGGCGCCTGAGCCTCGGGGTCGGGATCCTCAATCTCATCCGGCGCCCAATCTAGACATCGCTCGGTCAGGAGGCGGGCAGGGGGGAGCGCACCTCGCCGTCGGGCGGGTCGAGCGGCAGTCCGGCCTCCGCCCAGGCCTCCATCCCGCCCGCCAGGTTGTAGGCGTCATAGCCCGCCTCGCGGAACGCGTCGCGCGCCATCCCGGATCGATTCCCGCTGCGGCAGACGAAGACCACCGGCCGGTCGCGCGAAATCGACTCGGCGCTCGCCGGGAGTGCGTTCATCTCGACGTTGCGAGAGCCCTCGATCCGCCCACCCTCGTACTCATACGGGCGGCGGACGTCGACGATCTCGGCGCCTGCCTCGATCAGCTCGGCGACCCGCGCGGCGTCGAGCTCCGTCTCGGTCGCGGCGGCCTCGTCGGACATCGGAACATGAATAGCATTCGCCCGCGAGCGAACGAGAAGGAGCCCTGAAGCAGATGCAAGAAGCCGTGATCGTCGATGCCGTCCGCAGTCCCATCGGCCGCGCCTTCAAGGGGTCGCTGGCGCAGCTGCGACCCGACGAGACCGCCACCTACGTCGTCGACCAGCTGCTCGAGCGCAACCCCGACCTCGACCCGGCGATGGTCGAGGACGTCTTCTGCGGCTGCGGGATGCCGCAGGGCCTGCAGGCGTTCAACATCGCGCGGATCATCGTCCTGCTCTCCGAGAAGCTGCCCCAGACGGTCAACGGGGTCACCTTCTCGCGTTACTGCGCCTCGAGCCTCGACGCGATCCGCCACGCCGCGAACGCGGTCAAGGCCGGCCAGGGCGACGCCTACGTCGCCGCCGGGGTGGAGTGGGTGAGCCGCTACAACGAGCGCACCGAGCCCGCCGGGGCGGCCGACCAGAACGAGAAGCTGCAGGGGAAGGACGGCCAGCCGAACGCCTACATCGAGATGGGGATCACGGCGGTCAACGTGGCCAAGAGGTACGAGGTCAGCCGCGCCGACATGGACAAGTACGCGCAGCGCTCGCAGGAGCTCGCGGTGGCCGCGCAGGAATCCGGCTACTTCGACCGCGAGATCGTCCCGGTGGCCGACCACGAGGGCAACGAGGTGGCCAAGGACGACGGCCCGCGCCCGAGCTCGACCCTCGAGAAGCTCGCCGAGCTCGACGAGGCGTTCGAGGGCGGTGGCGGGGTGACCGCAGGCAACTCGTGCCCGCTCAACGACGGCGCCGCCGCGGTGCTGGTGATGTCCGATGCGAAGGCGAAGGAGCTCGGTCTCAGTCCGCGGGCGCGGATCGTCACCGCGGCCACGCACGGCAACGAGCCCGAGTACATGGGCGTGGCGCCGATCGGCGCGATCAAGAAGGTGCTCGACCGCGCCGGGATGAAGATCTCGGACGTCGACGTGGTTGAGCTCAACGAGGCCTTCGCCGCCCAGGTGATCCCGATCATGGACGAGTGCGACATCACACTCGACAAGCTCAACACCCACGGCGGCGCGATCGCCCTCGGCCACCCCTTCGGGATGACCGGGGCGCGGATCATGACCACGCTGCTGAATGCGATGGAGACCGACGACCACCAGGTCGGCCTGGAGACCATGTGCGTCGCCGGCGGCCAGGGCGAGGCGATGATCGTGGAGCGCCTCGGCTGAGGCCTTGACGCGGCGGCGCTGCGGCATTAACGTGCGGCGCAGGCACTCGGAAGCGAGCGGAAGGGGAGAGGATCCATGTCCGCACGGCGGATCCGCAGGGCGCGCAGGCGCGAGGTCGAGTGTGCGCTCAAGCAGGAGGGGCGCGAGGCGCGGCGCGCAAGGCTCGCGGCCGGCGCCACCGCCGCGCTAGGGGCGGGGGTGCTCTTCCCCCCGACGGCCGAGGCGGCGACGTTCACGGTCACCAGCCTCGAGGACGACGGCAGCGTCGGGGAGCTGCGCCAGGCGGCCTTCGCAGCCGCAGGGACGCCCGGCGACGACGAGATCGTGTTCCAGTCGGGCCTCACCGGGACGATCGAGCTCTCCTCCGGCCCGATCGACATCTACGGCCAGGGTGGCGTCGACATCCAGGGACCCGGGGCCTCGGAGATCACGATCAAGGCAGACCCCGGGGCCAATGTCTTCTACATCAGCGACTTCGAGGATCCCGACACGCCGGTGAGGCTCGCCGGGTTGACGCTTGCCGGCGGCTCTTACGTGACCGGTGGAGCGATCTCCAGCGCCGACGCCACCCCCGGTGAGGCCGCCGACTTGACGATCGCGGACTCGGTGCTGACCGGCAACTTCGCGTCGCTGGGCGGCGCCCTGTTCTTCGGCCGGGGCTCATTGACGATCACGGGTTCCTTGCTGTCGGACAACGAGGCGTTGTACGGCGGGGCGATCTACGCGAAACTCGCCGAGGCGATCACGATCACCGACAGCGCGATCGTCGGCAACGACGCCAACAAGGACGGCGCCGGCCTGCTGGAGGCAGACGGGGACGTCCTGGTGCGCGATTCGAGCGTCGCCGGCAATGACGCCGAGGAGTTCGGAGGGCTGGCCATCCGCGCCGACGGCGCGGTGACGGTCGAGGGCAGCACGTTCTCGCAGAACACGACCAGGGAGTTGGGCGGAGGGCTTGCCCTCCTCGGGAGCGGGGGCCCGACCGTGGTCCAGAACTCGACGATCTCGGGCAACTCGGCGACTGGTTCCGACTCGGTCGGCGGCGGAATCTTCAGCGACAACGGGTACGACACCCCACGCACGATCCAGAACTCCACCGTCGTCGGAAACTCGGCCGCCTCCGGCGGCGGGATCTTCAGCGCGGCCGACGACGGCGAGGACATCCTCGAGTTGAGCAGCACGATCGTCGCCGCCAACACCGCGACTGAGTCCGCCCCCGACATTCACCAGCCGGATGGCTCCGACGGCGGCTTCGAGCTCGGCTTCAGCCTCGTCGGCTCGACCTCCGGTGCCGCGCCGACCGAGACCCCCGCCGGCTCGAACCTGTTCGGCGTCGACCCGCAGCTCGGCGCCCTGGCCTCAAACGGCGGCCCGACCCAGACCCACCTGCCGGCGGCGACATCCCCGGCGATCGACCACGGGACCGCTAACGGCCTGGCCACCGACCAGCGCGGGGTGCCGCGCACCTTCGACGGCGTCGCCTTCGCCAACGCCCCAGGAGGGGACGGCACCGACATCGGCGCGGTCGAGGTCCAGCCCGGCGAGGGCGGGCTGCCCGGAAACGCCCAGTGCCAGGGCGCCACGGTGCCGGAGTTCAAGGGCACCGATGGCAACGACACCCTCACCGGCACTGCGGGACCCGACTTCCTGCGCGGCCTGGCCGGCAACGACACCGCCAACGCCGCCGGCGGCAAGGACTGCGTGAACGGCGACGCCGGCAAGGACAACCTCAAGGGCGGCGCCGGCAAGGACCAGCTAAACGGCGGCGCCGGCAAGGACAAGCTCTCCGGCCAGGGCGGAAAGGACAAGCTCAAGGGCCAGGGCGGCAAGGACAAGCTCAAGGGCGGCGGCGGCAAGGACAAGCTGAACGGAGGAGCGGGCAAGGACAAGCTCTCCGGCGGAGGAGGCAAGGACACGCTCAAGGGCGGCGGCGGCAAGGACAAGATCAAGACCGGCGGCGGCCGCGACAAGGTCAACTGCGGCGGCGGCAAGGACAAGGTGACCGCCGACTCAAAGGACAAGGTCTCGTCCAACTGCGAGAAGGTGGTCGTCAAGGGCTGACCGTGCTCGACCGCGCCGCGATGAAGATCGACGACGTCGACGTGGTCGAGCTCAACGAGGCCTTCGCCGCCCAGGTGATCCCGATCATGGACGAGTGCGACATCACGCTCGACAAGCTCAACACCCACGGCGGCGCGATCGCGCTCGGCCACCCGTTCGGGATGACCGGCGCCCGGATCATGACCACGCTGCTGAACGCGATGGAGACCGACGATCACCAGGTCGGCCTGGAGACGATGTGCGTCGCCGGCGGCCAGGGCGAGGCGATGATCGTCGAGCGGCTGGCCTGAGGCCTTGACGCGGCGCGTCGCCGCGAATAGGGTCCATCACATGGCGAGGGCGAAGGCAGTCGCTGTGGCGGGAACAGCAGCGAGCGCGACGGCGCTGCTCGCCCCTGCGGCCGACGCGGCGACTTTCACGGTCAGCAACCTCGACGACGGCGCCGACCCGGGCACACTGCGCCAGGCGGTCATCGACGCCAACAACACGGCCGGGAATGATGTGATCGTCTTCCAGTCGGGACTTTCAGGGACCATCGAGCTCGACTCCATCCCCCTCTTCGCCTACGGCCAAGGCGACCTCGACATCCAGGGCCCCGGCGCCTCGGCGATCACCATCGAGCCCGACACGGGCGACCGGATTCTCTATCTGAATAACTTCGTTGCGCCCAACACCTCGGTCCGGATCGCCGGGCTAACACTCACCGGAGCCGACCTTCTCGGCAACGGTGGCGCGATCCTGAGCTATGACATCAATCCCGCCCAGGCACCGGACCTGACGATCGCCGACTCGGTGCTGACCGGCAACGCAGTCACCGGCTCCGGCGGCGCCGTTCTGTTCGCATATGGGTCCTTGACGATCACCGGGACCGAGTTTTCGGCTAACGAGGCCGGAACCAACGGGGGTGCGATCTTCGCCACAAATGCCAGCGGAATCTCGGTCGCGAACAGCACGATCACGGGTAACAGCGCGTTTGGTTTCGGCGGCGCCCTGCTGGACGGCGACGGCGACGTCGCGATCGACGCGACCACGATCTCAGGCAACGACGCCGCCCCCGCCGGCTCGTTCGGCGGCCTGCTCGCAAGCGCCGCCGGCACCACGAGCGTGACCGCATCGACGATCGCGGACAACCAGGGCGGCAACGTCTTCGGCGGCGCGCAGCTGTTTGGGAACGACGCTGTGCTCCTGCGCAACTCCACCGTTTCCGGCAATGACGCAGGTACCTTCGGCGGTATCGGCGTCACGTCCCCGAACGGTTCGGTGACGGTGGAGGGCAGCACGGTCTCCGGCAACACCGCGGACTATGTCGGCGGCGGGCTCAGCCTGCTGCCGAGCGGGGGCCCGACCGTGGTCCAGAACTCAACAGTCTCGGGCAACTCGGCGAACAACCCAGACTCCGTCGGTGGCGGGATCTTCAGCAACAACGACTCCGACACCGAGCGCACGATCCGCAACTCGACCGTGGTCGCCAACTCGGCGAACAGTGGTGGTGGCATCGCCAGCGACGCTGAGGATGATCCTGAGCCCGGAGCTGACGTTCTCGCGCTGCGCAGCTCGATCGTCGCCGGCAACACGGCCGACTCCGGCACCGGCCCCGACCTGTTCACGGTCCCGAGCGAGGACGGCACGATCGAGCTCGGCTTCGACCTCGTCGGCTCCACCTCCGGAGCCGCGGTGACCGAGTCCCCCGCCGGCTCGAACCTGGTTGGCCTCGACCCTCAGGTCGGCCCGCTTGCCGCCAACGGCGGTCCGAACCAGACCCACCTGCCGGCGCTCACCAGCCCGGCGATCGACAAGGGCATCGCCAACGGGCTCGCGAACGACCAGCGCGGTCTGGCGAGAACCGGTGACCTCGCCCTCTTCGCCAACGCCCCGGGGGGCGACGGCACCGACATCGGCTCGACAGAGATCCAGGCCGCCGACTGCAAGGGCCAGGGCGCCTTGAAGCTCGACGGCACCGCAGGTGACGACACCCTCACCGGCACCGACGGTCCCGACTCGATCGCTGGGCTTGCCGGCAACGACACCGCCGACGGCGGTGCCGGAAACGACTGCGTAAACGGCGACCAGGGCAAAGACAACCTCAAGGGCGGCGCCGGCAAGGACCGACTAAACGGCGGCGCCGGCAAGGACCGGGTGGCGGGAAACGGCGGCAAGGACACGGTCAAGGGCCAAGGCGGCAACGACAACCTCAAGGGCGGCGGCGGCAAGGACCGCCTCAACGGCGGCCCCGGCAAGGACAAGCTGGCCGGCGAAGGAGGCAAGGACCGCCTGAACGGCGGCGCCGGCAAGGACAAGCTCTCGGGCGGCGGAGGTAAGGACAAGCTCAAGGGCGGCCCCGGCAAGGACAAGATCAAGGCAGCCGGCGGAGGCAAGGACAAGGTCAACTGCGGCGGCGGCAAGGACAAGGCGACCGTCGACTCAAAGGACAAGGTGTCTCGCAGCTGCGAGAAGGTGGTCGTAAAGGGCTGACGCGAACCATCGAACGTCCCGGAACCCCCCCTATAGCGGGGGCTCAGGGACGTTCACCTGTCAGCAACGCGCGCCGAGCGGCCGAGCGGCCGAGCGCCGAGCGCCACGGCCCGAGCGGATGGGCTGAGCGCAGTCCACCCACTTGGCCGGCGGGCCAGGCGCTGCAGGAATAGAGTTGACCCGTATGGGTGAGCCGGTACGGGGAAGGAGTTGCAGATGGACGTGATGGGCACGATCGAGGGCGCGTTCTCGCGCGTCAACTCGACCGTCTTTCGCCAGGTCAACCGCGCGCGCGAGTGGTGGCAGCTGCCGACCCCGGTCGGGCTGCTCAACCTGCGCGCATACCGCGACGACCTGCGCAAGCTGAACCTGTTCGACACCGAGGAGCAGAACGGCGGCGCGGCGGTGGCCCCGGAGGAGCTCCCCAAGCACCGCACCTACGACGGCTCCAAGCAGGACCCGCTCGACCCGCGCATGGGCCAGGTCGGCACCCGCTTCGGCCGCAACGTCGATCCGACCGCCACCCCGCCGGAGTCGCCCGAGCAGATGATGGAGCCGAACCCGCGCGAGGTCAGCCTGCGGCTGTTGCGCCGCGACACGTTCAAGCCGGCGACCTCGCTGAACGTGCTGGCCGCGTGCTGGATCCAGTTCGAGAACCACGACTGGTTCGGCCACGGCGAGAACAACCCGGACGAGCACATCGAGGTGCCGCTCGCTGACGACGACGAGTGGCCCGACGGCGACCCGATGAAGGTCCGGCGCACCCACCCCGACCGCACCCAGATGAACGGCGACGGGGCCTCGGCGCCGCCCACCTACGTCAACACGGTCACCCACTGGTGGGACGGCTCGCAGATCTACGGCTCGAGCGAGGAGCGAAACCGCAAGCTGCGCACCGGCGAGGACGGCAAGATGGCAGTCGAGGACGGGCGGCTGCCGAACGAGACCGAGCGCAAGCTCAACGGGGTCGACCTCACCGGGTTTTCTGACAACTACTGGATCGGCCTCTCGCTGCTGCACACGCTGTTCGTGCGCGAGCACAACGCGATCTGCGATCACCTCAAGGGCGCTTACCCCAGCTGGGACGACGAGCGGCTGTTCCTCACCGCCCGGCTGGTCAACTCGGCGCTGATGGCGAAGATCCACACGGTCGAGTGGACCCCGGGGATCCTCGCCAACCCGGTGCTCGAGCGGGCGATGCACGCGAACTGGTACGGCGTCCTGCCGATGTGGGTCCGAAAGAGGTTCGGCCAC
>JBOGZD010000068.1:0-16063 GCA_050697155.1 Solirubrobacterales bacterium
CCCCGCCGAGATGGCTTGAACCGTACATATGCACCGGCTCGAGCCATCTCGGCCGCCGGCGCTTGCCACCCGAGCTCGTCGCGGGCGCGCTCGTGCGAGGACCTGACGTAACCGGATACTCACGTGGAGGGCTTCTTCCGCGAGCTCTCCGAGGCTGAGGCCGACGGGTCGATCGGGCCGGCGGTGTACGAGCGGCTCTCAAGGAAGTACGGGATCGCTTGGCTGGACCCGTCCGCCGACGCCGCCGACAGCTGAAGCTCAGCGGCGGGCGATCCTGACTCGCTCGCAGCGGCGCACCCGGTCGCGGGCGTCGACCACCGCCCGGTCGCGGCCGCCGCCGCAGTCGACCACGTCCGCGCCGCCGCCGTGGACCTTGATCACGTCGCGCCCGCCGCCGCCCTTGACCCGGTCCCGGCCGCCGCTTCGGTCCTTGATCCGGTCGCGCCCGCCGCCACCGTTCAGCCTGTCCGCCCCCCGCCCGCCCTTGAGCCTGTCGCGCCCGGGGCCGCCCTTGACCCGGTCGCGTCCTCCCCCGCCCTTCAGGCAGTCGTCGCCGGCGCGGCCGTTGATCCGGTCGTTGCCGCCACGGCCGTTGATCCGGTCGCCGGCGATGCTCCCCACCAGCTTGTCGCCGCGCTTCGTCCCCGGGATTCGCTGCGCGCAGCGACCGCCCTTCCCCGCCCCGAGCGGCTGCGGCGCCGGCGGCAGGGTGACCTTGTAGACCTCGATGGTGTTGCGCCCCGACTCACCGAGGTTGAAGTCGGCCGCCGCGCCGTAGTAGGTCACCGTCGCGTCCGGGTTCTCCTCGATCTTGAAGATCGCCGAGACCCATTCGTTCGCGTTCGCGGGAATCATGTGGCCGGCATCGGCGAACCGCACCGTGCCGTCCGGCTCCTCGACGAAATCGATCACCTGCGTCCCCTGCGAGTACCAGGCCATGAAGATCCGGTTCTCGCCCGGGATCTGGTGGAAGACGTGGGCGGTGCAGACCGTCAGGTGTGGCTGGGTGCGGATCGGGGCCCGGTAGATCGCCTTCTCACCGTCCGGCGTCCTGGCATAGGCCCCCTGCGCCTCCTCGGCCGACTGCGGCGGGGTGGCGGAGATCGCCCCGGCGCGGTAGAAGTGGACGCCGCCGTTGCCGGCCGTGTTGTCGGCCCCCGGGAGGCAGGTGGCGCCGGGCGGGACGACGCCGCCGCCGCGCTCGTCTGTCGCGATCAGCAGCTCGCCCGAGTCGCTCAGCTCGGCCTCGTGGTCAAAGGCGAGGTCCTCGGTCGAGTCGAACGGTGGGATCGACCCCTGCCCCGGCCCGCCCCCCTGGTGGTAGATGCTGCCGAGGTACTCCACTCCCTCCAGCGACGGCGCGCCGGAGTCGAGCCAGTTGGGGATCGAGAGCGCGTTGCTGCCGTCGCCGTCGGGGTCGACGCAGTCGATGACCGTGGCGCCGGTCGCGAACGGGTCGAGCGAGGTGCTGTCGCGCACCGCACACGGAAGCGGCGTGCCGCGCGGCCGGTCGTCGGAGAAGTCCGTGGGCGTGCCCATGTCGTCGAAGGCGCCGCTCATGTCCAGCGCGATCAGCGCGTTGCCGCTTCCGCAGATGAGCCGGTCGTCCGGATACACCTCGAGCTCGTGGCACCCGAAGATCGCCGACGAGCCTTCCTGGACCGTGTGGCCGAGCGCCATCTGGGCGGTCGGGTAGCGGTAGCGGTAGACCTCCGGCTCGCATGCGGCGCGCTTCTGCTCGACGCTGGTGCCGGGCGGGAAGCCCAGGCAGGAGGAGAAGTCGACGACCTCGAACCCGTCGAGGTCGAGCACGTCGGAGGTCTCGTTCGAGCGCTCGCCCGTCTCGGGGTCAAAGCCGACAGTGTCCGAGGTGACCGCATAGGCGATGTGGGGGCGCTTCGGATCGACGTTCACCGTGTGCGCCTCGCCGATGTGGCTGGTGAGCCCGATCTCGACCGGGTTGGCGACGTCGGTGATGTCGACGATCTCGAGCCCGCCCTGGGGAGCGTCGACCAGGCCGAGGACGCCCTGGTCGTGACAGCGCCCGGGCCCGTCGCTGGTGTCGAGCAGCACCTGGGCGTCGCTGCGAACCGCGAACGGGTTGTCGGTGTTGAGGATCGCCTCGCCCTTCGGCGCCGCCTCGGCGTCGTGCTGAAGCGCGAGCGCCGCGCTGGGGTCGCTCAGGCACCCCGCGGAGGGGTGCGAGGAGACCAGCCGCGGATCGACCGTGCCGCCCTGGGTGAGCTGGACGATCGTCTGTCCGCCCGCGTTGGCGCCGATCGCCAGCGTGCCCACCGAGGCGTAGACGTCGCCGCCCTGGGTGAAGAAGTCGAGGTCGGTGTGCGGGTTGCCGGTCGCGATCGTCTCGATCAGCTCCCACTCCGCCCCCGGCCCACCCGACTGCACCCCGACCGGGGGCGGACCGACCGTCCCCAGCGACGGCGCCGGGTGGTCGAGCAGCACGTGCCCTGCGCCGGCCGTCGCCGGCAGCGCGAGCGCCACGGCGAGGGTCGCGAGCGCCGCGCGCCAAGCCGATGCGATTCGTCCCCTAGACCTCACTGCCCCAGCGAGTGACTGGTACCCATCGCAACGATCGGGAAACGAGCGGGCGGGGCGTTCTGCCTCACTGGGCGACGTTAAGCCGGACAGTGCTCACCGTGAGTATCCGGTTTGCTCAGGCTGCGCCGAGGAGGCGCCTGGCGGGGTCCGGTGCTCGAGCGCCCCGGCCACGGCGTTGTGCGCAGCGGGTCGGGCGTCAAGGGAAGCGCCGCGGAGCCGGCTCCCGCCCCCGCCGAGATGGCTTGAACCGTACATATGCACCGGCTCGAGCCATCTCGGCCGCCGGCGCTTGCCACCCGAGCTCGTTGCGAGCGCGCTCGTGCGAGGACCTGACGTAACCGGATACTCACGGTGCTCACAACTCGGCCCAGTGGGTCGGGATAATGCGCGCGGGCGGTTAGCTCAGCGGGAGAGCGTCGCGCTTACAACGCGAAGGCCGCCGGTTCGAATCCGGCACCGCCCATCGCGTCAGGCCTCGCGCTGCACCTGCGAGCCGCCGACGATTGCGTCGGTGCCGTCGCCGAAGCGCACCCAGGCCTTGTTGCCGCCGTCGTAGTCGGGCGCCCAGAGGATCAGCGTCGCCTCGTCGCGCTCCTCGGCGTCCGCCGGGCCGATCGTGCACGGCTCGGCCGACTCCTCGTCGAGGCCGCGCCAGATGCGGATGAACGGGTTCTGCTCCCACTCGTCGCCGATCGTCGACGGCTCGCGATGCCCCGGGTGGATCCTGGTCTGGGGCGCCAGCTTCATCAGCCTCTCCATCACCGACGCGCGCAGGTCGTCGAACCCGGTCGCCCCGGGAGCGCGCGTCCCACCGACGGTGCCCTTGAACAGACAGTCGGCGGTCAGACAGTCGCCCTCGTTCACCCGCAGCGCCAGGTGGTCGGCGCAATGGCCCGGGGTGTGCAGCGCCTCGATTCGCAGGCCGCCGGTCTCGATCACGTCGCCGTCGGCGATCGTCTCGGTGACCTTGCCCTCGAGCGCGCGCGCCGCGAGCTCGTGGGCGAGAATCGGCACCTCGAACCGCGCCGCGAGCTTGTCCACCCCGACCACGTGGTCCCAGTGGTGGTGGGTGAGCAGCAGGTGGGTGATCTCGGCTCCCTCCCGCTCGGCGCGCTCACAGAGCGGGTCGGTGACCCCGTTCGAATCGACCAGCACGCCCTTGCCGCCGATCTCGTCGACGATCAGGTACGCGTTCGAGAGCCAATTGCTCTCCTCGACTCGCTGCAGGATCACCGGACCACCGCGCGAATCCTCATCCGCTGTCTTTCGCCTGGGCCACGGCGCCCGATCCTAAGCGCTGCGACGCGCTTGCCTCGAGCAGCAGGCCGGCGACCCCGGCGGGGTCGTCCCAGGTCGGGGTGTGCCCCCAGCCGGGCATCTCCAGGTAGCGCGTCTGCGCCGGCCTGCGGCTGCGGCTCGGCCTGCCGACCCGCCGGTCCTCGGTCCCCCAGGCGATCGTCACCGGCACGGTGACGCGGTCGCGGCCACAGAACGCGCCCGCACGCATCTCGGCGTTCGCCGCCTCGTAGCCGGGCGAGCGCAGGTAGTCGAACACCAGCGCCCGGGCGGTCTTCGCCGGCACCCGCTCGGGGTGGGCCACCGTGCTGGCGAGGATGGCGCGGCGGCCGCGGGCGGTCGCGAGCACCAGCCGCAGCAGGGGCCGCAGCCGCCGGCCGATGCGCTGGCGTCCGAAGCGCCGCGGGCCGATCGGATCGCGCCACATCCCCGCGGGCGAGATCGCGCACACCGAGGCCGCCTTCCCGGCGGCGGCGATCTCGAGGCTGACCCAGGCGCCCAGCGAATTGCCGGCCAGGTGCGGCCGCTCCACCCCGAGCTCGCGAAACAGGCCGACGATCTCGAGGCCCAGGTTGGCGGCGGTCGGGCGCACGCCGTCAGACAACGCCGGCGAGCGTCCGAAGCCCGGCAGGTCGAGGTTGATCACGTCGCGCTCGCGGGCGAGCCGCTCGAGCACCGGGCCCCAGACGAGGCTGGTGCCACCGAGCCCGTGGACGAGGATCAGCGGCTCGCCGGAACCCTGTCGGGTGAAGTGGATTCCCACGTCGTGGTCGAGATCTCCGGCGCAGCGGCGGGGGCCCACTCCGGCTTCGCGAGCAGGATCTGCAGATCGCGGATGCGCCGCTCGGCAAAGCCCGCCTGCGAGCTGGCCAGGTAGAAGTTCCACAGCCGCCTAAAGCGGCGGTCATAGCCTCGCGGGCGCAGCCCCGGCCAGGCGTCGTTGAAGCGCTCGCGCCATGCCGCCAGGGTGCGCACATAGTGCTCGCTGATCTCCTCCTGCCAGGCGATCGACATGTCCGTGCGCCGCTCGACCAGCTCGGCGATCAACCGCTGGGAGGGCAGGCAGCCGCCGGGGAAGACGTGCTTGTTGGCGAAGCTGCGCGCCGCCTTCTCCGACTCGTACGCTTCGTCGCCGATCACGATCGCCTGCAGCAGCATCGCCCCCTCCGGCCGCAGCAGGCTCGAGCACTTGGCGAAGAAGGCGGGGAAGTACTGCCACCCGACCGCCTCGATCATCTCGACCGAGACGAGCTTGTCGTAGACGCCGCCGAGGTCGCGATAGTCGCGCAACAGCACCGTGACCCGGTCGGCGACGCCGGCGTCGCGGACCCGCGAAGTCGCAAGCTCGTGCTGCTCGTGCGAGATCGTCGTCGTCGTCACCCGGCAGCCGTACTCCGACGCGGCGAAGATCGCCAGCCCGCCCCAGCCTGAGCCGATCTCGACCAAGTGGTCGCCGGGGCCGAGACCCAGCCGGTCGCAGATCCGCTCGAGCTTCGCAAGCTGCGCCTCGTCCAGGGACGAGTCGGGGCGCGGGAAGTAGGCGCACGAGTAGATCAGCCGCTCGTCGAGGAACGACTCGAACAGGCGGTTGCCGAGGTCGTAGTGAGCAGAGATGTTGCGGCGCGCCCCGCCGCGGGTGTTGCGCGGCACCAGGCCGGCGGCCCGCTGCAGCGGGCCGAGCAGCGGCTCGAGCCGGCGGCGCCAGCGATCGATCGGCGGCAGGTTGCGGATCGCGATCCTCGTCAGCGCCACCAGGTCGTCGCAACCCCACAGCCCGTCCACGTAGCCCTCCCCCCAGCCGGTGCTGCCGCGAAGCGCCCAGGCGTACGCGCGCGGGTCGCGCACCTCGACCTCGGCGCGCAGCTCGGCGTCGGGTGGCCCGAACGTCAACCGCCGCTCTCCCTCGTCGATCACGACCCGTCCGCCGCGCAGGCTCCCGAGCAGGCGAAGAGCGACGCGTCGGCGCAGCATCGCGACGCAGGCTATCTCCCAGATCGCCTGGATAGAGACCTCACGGACGTAGACTGGGCCGATGGAACCGACCGGGCGCGACCGGCCACGGGCTGAGCTGCTGACCGAGCGGCAGCGCCTGCTCGGGGCCTTGCGCGAGCGCCAGGCCCTGCTCGACCGGCTGTCTGCGATGCGCCTGGCGATCATCGACCGGCGCCCGATCGGCGAGCTGCTCAACGCCGTATTGGCGGACGCCGCGGAGCTGGTCGGCGTCGAGGTCGGGGTGCTGCGCACCGCGCAGGGAATCGCCGCGTCACTCGGGCTCTCCCGACCGGAGCTCGACGCGGCCAGCGTGGGCCGCCCGGCACTCGGTCGGCTGGCGACCGAGCAGGGTCGCGCCGTGATCATCGACGCGACCAGCGGCGGTGACCCGAAGCTGGTCGCGGCCGAGTTCGGCGACTCGCAGGTAAGCGCCGGGATCGCCGCGCCGGTGCGCCGCCACGCGGCCCCCGACGCCTCGCTCGCGCTCGGCTCGCGCGACGCCTTGCGCGAGTTCGGCCCGCGGGAGCAGCAGGCCCTGCTCGCACTCGCGGAGCTGACTGCGATCGCGCTCGAGCACGCCAACGCGATCGCCGATGCCGCCCATGAGTCGCTCCACGACCGGGTCACCGGGCTCCCCAACCGCGCCCTGTTTCTCGACCGCCTCGCGCACGCGATCGACCGCGCGCGAGAGGCGGGCTCCCCGCTCGGAGTGCTGATCTGCGACCTCGACGGCTTCGCCACGGTCAACGACAGCCTCGGCCACGCGGTCGGCGACAGCCTGCTGGCCGCGGTCGGCACGCGGATCGACGATCTCGTGGGTGCCTCGGACACGGTCGCCCGGATCGGCGCCGACGAGTTCGCGGTGCTGCTCGAGGGGCTGGGCGAGGCCGGGGACGCGGCGCGAGCAGCCCAGCGCCTTCTCGACAGGTTCGAGGCTCCGTTCGAGGTCGGCTCGCGAGAGATCTACGCCGGCGCCAGCGTCGGCGTCGCCACCGGCGCCGATGACGCCGAGACGCTGCTGCGCGACGCGGACCTCGCCCTGTACAGGGCAAAGCGGGAGGGGCGCGGCCGCTACGCGCTGTTCGAGCCCCCGCTGCACAGCGCGATCGTCGACCGGCTCGAGCTCGAGGTCGACCTAAAGGGCGCGATCGACCGCGACGAGCTGGAGCTCGTCTACCAGCCGGTGTTCGGCCTGCGCTCGGAGACCGTGGTCGGGCTCGAGGCGCTGGTCCGCTGGCGCCACCCGACCCACGGGATCGTCAACCCGGATCGCTTCATCCCGCTCGCCGAGGAGAGCGGCCAAATCGTCAACCTCGGCCGCTGGGTGCTGCGCGAGGCCTGCCGCCAGGCGGCGCTCTGGCGGGCGCGCTACCCGGCGTTCGGCCTTCAGGTCGGCGTCAACGTCTCCGCCGCCCAGCTTCGCGAGCCCAGCTTCGTCGACCAGGTTGCGGCGGCGCTCGAGTCGGCCCAGCTCGATCCCGGTGGCCTCACGCTCGAGATCACCGAGACCGTGCTGATGGAGGACGTGGCGACCGCGACCAACCGGCTCGAGAAGCTCAAGGCGCTCGGGGTCGAGCTTGCGATCGACGACTTCGGCCGCGCCTACTCGTCGCTGACCCACCTGCAGCGGTTTCCGCTCGACAACCTGAAGATCGACCGCTACTTCGTCGCCGGGATCGGCGACGACGGGGACGTCCCGGCGCTGCTGCGGGCGATCATCGACCTCGCCGAGATCTTCGGGCTGCGGCCGATCGCCGAGGGGATCGAGCGGCGCTCACAGGTCGAGTGCCTGCTCGAGCTCGGCTGCGAGCTCGGCCAGGGCCACCTGCTCGCCGAGCCGCTGACCCCCGCCGACGCGGACTCGATGCTCTTCCGGGTCGGCCTGCTCGGCTCCCCGGTCTCAGGCGACGACCCACCGCTAGGCTCGCCCGATGCCGGCGCCGCGCCTTCGGCTGGTTCCGCCGCTCGCAGCCATCGCCTTGGCGGCGGCGAGCCCGGCGAGCGCTGAGGCGCAGGACGATCCGGCGAAACAGCCCCCATTCGGGGGCCAGCGCCCGCCGGAACTGGTCCCGACGAGCTCGCCGGACGAGCGCCCCTCGGGCTTCGGGCTCGACGCCGAAGCCGCGATCGAGGCCGCCCTCGCCAGCGAGGAGGTCCGCGACGAGCTCGGCGAGAGTCCGGATGCCCGGCCGCGGGCGTTTGTGCGCGGGGAGCGCTGGCAGGTGGGCTTGTTCGACCAAGGCGGCGAGGAGGTCGCCCGGGTCGTCCTCGACGGCGAGACCGGCGAGGTGGTCGAGGCGCTGCGCGACGAGCAGGTCGGCAGCGAGCTCGCCCGCGGCTACGACGGGGCGGTGGCGCAGAAGGTCAACGCGCCCTACGTCTGGCTGCCGCTCTGCCTGCTCTTCCTGATTCCATTTGTCGACTGGCGCCGGCCGCTTCGCCTGCTGCACCTCGATCTGCTGGTGCTGCTCGGGCTGGGGGCATCGCTTTACTTCTTCAACCGGGCCGAGATCGAGGTCTCGGTGGCGCTGTATTACCCGGTGCTCGGCTACTTCCTGGTCCGGATGCTGGTCGCCGGGCTGTTCCCTCGGGTTCGCGCGGGGTTGGTGGTCCCGCATCTGCCGGTCCGGGCGCTGGCGATCGCCGCCGTCCTGCTCGCCGCCGGGCGGATCGCGCTCAACGTCGCCGACTCGCAGGTGATCGACGTCGGCGTCGCCGGGGTCATCGGAGCCGACCGGCTGGTCGATGGGGAGGAGCTCTACGAGGGCGGCTTCTCGCCCGGGCTCGACCTGCGCGGCGACGTCTACGGCCCGGCCAACTACCTTGCCTACGTGCCCGCGGAGCAGCTCTGGCCGTGGGAGGGGGTCTGGGACGACGTTCCGGCGGCGCACGCCGCCGCGATCGCGTTCGACCTGCTCTGCGCGCTCGGGCTGCTGGCGCTCGGACGCCGGCTGCGCGAGGGGGCGGAGGGGAGGGCGCTGGGCTGGGCGCTCGCCTTCGCCTGGCTCGCGTGCCCGTTCACGCTCTACACCATGAACGCCAACGCCAACGACTCCCTGGTCGCGGCGTTGGGGGTCGGCGCCCTGCTCGCGCTTCGATCGCCGTCCGGTCGCGGCGCGTTGACCGCGCTCGCGGCGGCGGCGAAGTTCGGCTCGGCCGCGCTGGCGCCGCTGTTTGCCACCGGCACCGGCGAGCGGCGCTGGCGCTCGGCGGCGATCTTCACGCTCGCCTTCGGCCTCGTTGCAGCCGGGTTGGCCTTGCCCCTGCTGCCGGACGGGGGGCTGCGCGAGCTCTATGACCGCACCCTCGGCTATCAGGCCAGCCGGGGCTCGCCGTTCAGCGTCTGGGGCCAGGCGCCGTCGCTCGACTTCGCCCAGCCGCTGGCGAGGATCGCCGCGGTCGCACTGGCGCTCGCGGTCGCACTCTGGCCCCGATTTCGCTCTCCGGCGCAGGTCGCGGCGCTCGCCGCCGCGGTGACGATCGCCATCCAGCTCACGGCGGCGCACTGGTTCTACTTCTTCGTCGTCTGGTTCCTGCCGTTCGTGCTCGTCGCCGCCTTCGCGACCCAGGCGCGGATCGCCGCGAGCGACTCAGCCGATCCGGATCTCGAGCCGGCCGGGTGCCGGTGAGCCGATCGCGACCTCGTCGCAGGCGATCAGCGCGCCCTGATCCGCAGCTGCTTGCGCACGGTCGCCGTATTGCCGGCCGCGTCGCCGACCTTGGCGATCGCGCCGGCTCGGCGCGCCTGCTTGCTGCGGCCGACCAGCTTGCGCTTCGGCTTCGAGAGCCTCAGCCTCACCCGCTTCGTCTCGCCGGCGTCGATCTCGAACCGCTTCGAGCGCGCCAGCGCGACGCGGCGCTTCATGCCCTTGAAGCGGACCCTCTTGCGCTAAGCAGAAGTGCCGCTTCGCATGGCTGTCGAAACGACCCGCCGCCGTTCGTCTTAAGGGTGAGGCGGCGCAAGCCCCTCAGATCAAACTTGCCGGCGCCGAGCCGCCGGCGCTGGAAAGGATGAACGATGCAGACCGAAAACAGGAGCCAGAAGATTGCCGTCACGGGAGCCACCGGCCGGGTCGGATCGCACCTCGTCGAGATCCTCGAGCAGCGCGGACACGATGTGGTCTCGATCGCGCGCTCGGAGGGCGTCGACGTGGTCAGCGGCGAGGGTCTCGACGAGGCGCTCGCCGGGGCCGAGACCATCATCGATACGGCCACCGGGCCCTCGCCCGACCAGCAGGAGGCGACCGCATTCTTCACCGCTTCGGCACGCAACCTGCAGCGAGCGGGCGCCGCAGCCAGGGCGAAGCGGATCGTCGTCGTCTCGATCGTCGGCATCGACAAGTTCCAGGGCGGCTATAACGCGGCGAAGGTGGCGCAGGAGCAGACGCTGCTCGAAGGCCCGCTGCCGGTCCGAATCGTTCGCGCGGCCCAGTTCCACGAGTTCGTCGATCAGCTGGTCGGGTGGACGATCCAGGACGGCGTCGCCTACCTGCCCGAGATGCGAACGCAGCTCGTGGCCGCCCGCGTCGTCGCCGAAACCCTCGCCGATGCGGCCTCAGAGCCGGAAGTCGAGAACGGCAGGATCACCGAAGTCGCCGGCCCGCGGGAGGAGCGTCTCGCCGATGTGGCCGCCGCGCTCTTCGCCAGCCGAGGTGACTCGTTCGAGATCCGCGAGGGCCGTCAGCCCGGCGACCCGGACGCTGCGGCCTATGCGGAGGGCGCCGCGCTGCCCAACCCGGGCGCGAAGCTCGCCGGCCCCAGCTTCGAAGATTGGCTCGCGGCGGCCTAGGCGACCGGGGGGAGGCCGAGCGGGACACCCTCGCGGCGGGCCGCGTCGGCGGCGTCGGGTATGGAAGCGGTCGACAAAGACATGCGCATAGTCGCTGCGCTGGTGGCTCGAAGACCTACGACGTGGTCGTGGCGGCGGACGGGACGCCGCACGCGAGTCTCGGCGACGGCTGCACGGCCGAGGAACTGGTCGGGACCGCGGGGGAGCAGCGACCACGCGTCACGCTGCCGCGGTGCTGCCGGCGGGCGCCGCGGAATCCGGTTGCGGCAGCCACGGCGTGGTCGGTTGGCAAGCGCCCCGGATCTACGTCAACGGCCGGAGGGTGCGTACGGTGCGAGGCCGCCGGCTGCGCGCGCCAATTCAGCTCGTCCGCCTTGCGCGCGGCGGGGTCCAGGTCATGATCGTGGCCCGGACGAGCGCCGGGCGGACGGTGGTGCACACGCGCCGCTATCGGACATGCGCGCGCTGAGCACTGTCACAGGCGGCGCGTCTATCTCGTCTCAGAGGCAATGAGACAGAAGGAGCAGTCATGAAGGTCTTCGTGGCCGGCGCCACAGGCGCCCTCGGCAGAGAGCTCGTCCCGCAGCTCGTGGCGCGCGGCCACGAGGTGGTCGGGATGACGAGGAGCGCATCGAAGCAGGACCTGGTGCGCAGCCTGGGAGCGCGCCCGGTCGTGGCCGACGCTCTCGACGCAGACGCGGTCGCCCAGGCGGTGGCGTCTTCCGAGCCCGAGGTGATCGTGCATCAGCTCACGGCGCTGTCCGGGAAGATGAGCATCCGTGACGCGCGGCACCCCGACCGCGCCTCCATGGCGAAGATGACCAACCGGCTGCGTACGGAGGCGACGGACCATCTCCTGGCCGCCGGCCGCGCCGTGGGGGCACGGCGCTTCGTGGCGCAGAGCTTTGGGGCCTTCCGATACGCCCGCACGGGCGGGCCGGTGCAGACCGAGGACGATCCCCTCGATCCCAACCCGCCGGCGCCGCTGCGGCCGGTAGTGGAGGGGCTCCTCTATCTGGAGGATGCGGTGACGAGGATCGACTGGGGTGAGGGTCTCGCGTTGCGCTATGGCGGCTTCTACGGTCCGGGGACCTCGATCAGCCTGGCTCCGGATGCGGTGATGGCGGCGCCGGTCCGCAAGCGACGGTTCCCGATCGTCGGCGGCGGTGGTGGCATCTGGTCGCACGTCCACATCGAAGACGCCGCGGCGGCGACCGCCATCGCGGTCGAGCGCGGCCAGCCGGGTATCTACTACATCGTCGACGACGAGCCCGCGCCGGTGCGGGAGTGGTTGCCGGTGCTGGCGAGCGCGCTGGGTGCCAAGCCGCCAAGGCGTGTCCCACGCTGGCTGGGGCGGCTGGCGGCCGGTGAGGCGGCAACGGTCATGATGACCGAGGCGAGGGGTGCCTCGAACGAGAAGGCGAAGCGCGAGCTCGGCTGGCAGCTCCGGTATCCGAGCTGGCGGCAGGGCTTCGCGCAAGGACTCGGCTGAGCGATGACCGAGGAGGAGTTCGACGAGCTGCGCCGGTCGGCGTTCGCCATCGCCTACCGGATGCTCGGCAGCGTGAGCGAGGCGGAGGACGTGGTGCAGGAGGGGTTCCTCCGCCTCCACCGGGCGCGCGAGGGCGGCGAGCAGATCGCGTCGCCGCGCGCCTACCTGTCGACGGTGGTCTCGCGACTCTCGCTCGACCACCTCCGCTCGGCGAGGGTCCGGCGCGAAACCTACGTGGGCGAGTGGCTGCCGGAGCCGCTCGTGGCGGGCGCCGACGACGATCCGGCCAGCAAGGCCGAGATGGCGGACTCGCTGTCGCTCGCCTTCCTCGTTCTGCTCGAGAGCCTGTCGCCCGAGCAGCGCGCCGCGTACCTGCTGCACGACGTGTTCGACGAGCCCTACAAGCGGATCGCGGAGATCGTCGGCACGAGCGAGCAGAACGCCCGCCAGCTCGCCACACGGGCCCGCCGCCACGTGGAGGAGCGGCGCCCCCGGTTCGAGGCCTCGCGCGAGCAGCGGGAGGAGCTCGCGACCCGCTTCTTTGCGGCCGCGGAGGAGGGCGATCTCGAAGGGCTGGAGGAGCTGCTGGCCCACGACGTGGTGCTCCGCGGCGACGGCGGCGGCAAGGCGCCCGCCCTCGCACATGCGGTCTATGGGCGCACCAGGGTGGCGCGCATGCTGAAGGCGAACCTGCGCGCCCGCACCCGCTTCGGCATCACCTCGCGCCGCGAGGAGGTAAACGGGCAACCGGGTGCGCTGTTCTTCGACCGCGAGGGCAGGCTGGTCAGCGTGATGTCCCTCGACATCGCGGAGGGCCAGATCCAGGGCGTGAGTGGGATCGTCAACCCGGACAAGCTGCGGCACCTGGGGCCGTTGGCCGACCTTGGCGCGCTGCTGCGCGAGCGGAGCTAGATTCTTCAGCTCGCGGGCTCGAGCTGGATCGCGACCACTGCGATCCCATGCGCGTGAACCAGTGGCGCGCCTTATCGTGATCTCGACGGCAACGAGATCGGTTTCGGTGCGGTCGGCTGAGCTGGGCTTGGGCCGACCGGGGCGGAACGCGAGCGGCCCCGCCGGATCGCAGCACCGGATCATGCTCGCCGACCCCGCGAAACCGCGCAGAGGCGTACAGACGCGGGCCGCGAGGCTGATGCGGGCGTTCGGGGGAGCGCGCTTGGCGTCGATCACGACCGCTGACGTGGCCCGATTCCTGGCGGTCTCGATCGCGAGCACGTGAGCGCCCGCACCGTGAACAAGCACCGCCAGGTGCTGCACGCGATCTTCGAGTACGCGCGGCGCGACGACGCCTTCGGGCTCCGGGACAACCCGGTCAGACGAACCGAGAAGCGCCCCGAGGGTGGCCCCCGGCCGATCGAGACCTTCGACCCCGAGGAGGTCCACGCGATCGCGCGGGCGGCGAGGGACGGCCTGCACCGGCCCCGTCCGTCGCACGACTACTCGCCAGAGACGGTCGCCGAGTGGCAACGGGTCAACGAGCAGGACGCGGCGCTGTTCCTCGTCGCCGCCTTCACTGGCCTTCGACTTGGCGAACTGCTCGCCCTGCACTGGTCCGACGTCGACTTCGCCGGCGCCCGGCTCACCGTCGCGCGGGCGATGTCGGCAGGCGAGGAGGCGAGCACGACGAAGTCACGCCGCTTCCGCGTCGTGCCGCTCGCCGACCAGGCCGCTGCCGAACTCGACCCGCTGTCGCAGCGCCACAACTTCAGCGACCGCGACGACTTCGTCTTCTGCCGCCGACGGCGGACCACTCGACCGCACGACCGTGCGAAAGCGCTTTCACCGCGCGCAGCTCGGCGCCGGCGTCAGGGTCCGCCGCTTCCACGATCTCCGCCACACGTTTGGGAGCCTCGCGATCCGCCACCTCGACAGCGTCACCGTCCAAGCGATGATGGGCCACTCGCGCCTGACGACCACCGAGCACTACCTCCACGCGAAGCCGCGGACCGACGACGCTGCTCGACTCAGCAGCGCGTTTGCCACCGAGGCCGATCCAACAGAGGCCCCGGCTACGATGGGCGCGTGGCGCAAGCAGTGAACTCCCGGTCCGAGGCGGAGCGCCGGCGCGCGGCCGAGCGCATGCGCGGTCTGTTCGCCGACGTCGCCCCTGAGCGCATGTTGGCCGACGAGCTGATCGCCGAGCGGCGCGCCGAGGCACGAGCCGAGGATCGCGCGACCGAGACTCCCAAGCGTCACCGTGGAGGCTGAGAGCCGGGTCGCGCAGACGGCCGGGTCGGTTCTCGATGCCTCGGCCCTGATCGCCCTTCTCCATGGCGAAGACGGCGGGGAGGCGGTGGCCGAAGCGATCGCCACCGGCGCCGCGATCAGCGTGGTCAACCTCGCCGAGGTGCTCTCGAAACTCGCGGAGGCGGGCAAGGATCCCGCGGAGGCAAGGGGTCAGCTACGCGACGCCGCCGGTAATACCGACGCGCTTGCGATCGAGCCGCTGAGCGAGAACGACTGCGTCGAGGTGCCCCGGCTGCGACCGAAGACGCGGGAGCTCGGGCTGTCGCTCGCCGACCGAGCGTGCCTCGCATTGGCGATGAGGCTGGGCGTACCGGCTCTCACCGCCGATCGAACCTGGGCCGAGGCCGACGTCGACGTTGAGATCCGACTGATTCGCTAGGCGCCCCGGAGGCGCTCCAGCTGCGCCTCGACATCGTATGAGATCTACGCGCGGGCGGACGAGGATTCCGTTTCGCTGACGGCGGTTGGGCGCGGATGCGGGCCCTGCTGATAGCGCGCTACTCGGGCTCGGCCGCGGCCTCTGCGCCGACCCGATTCGCGGGGAGATCTCGGCCTCCTGTCGCAACCCACCAGGCGAGGACGGCCCCGGCCGCCACCGACCCGACCAGGCTCGCGTAAAGATCGCCGATCGTCTCGTAGTAGCCATGGGCGAGGCTCGTGCCCAGCACGAGGTCGGCGCTCCACTCGATGAGCTCCCAGCTGGCGGCGAGCGCGGTTCCCAAGGCGGTCGTAACCACGAACAGCCCGAGCGCGCCGCGCCGCAGTCCGTTGCCCCAGGGCGGGGGGACTGCGCCGGCGCGGGCCAGCAGGAGGTAGAGCGACGGGACCACGAGCATCGGGGTCAGGAAGTGGACCGCCTTGTCGTACCAGTCGATTCGCTCGAACAGCAGAAGGGCATTGCCCCAGCCCTGCAGAACGATTCCGGTCGCGAAGCAGAGCTCAAAGAACGGTGGGAGGGCGAGCCAGCGCAAGACCAACATCGCCATTAACGTCACGGCGAGAAAGAACCCTTCGCCCATCGCACCGGCGGCCATCGCGAGCAGCACGCCGAAGAGCGTTACAACGGCGAGAACGTCGGTCGACTCAAGGCGGCGCGGCGTGATTTGACCGCGCGTCTCTGCCGCTGGCTCAGAGTCGTATCCCTCCATTCGCGGCTTCAATTCATAACGCAGCGACTCCGCGCTTGCTGACACCGACGGGGAGGCAGCGCAGGCCGCTCAGCGAGCGCCCGCTCGGTCTGGTGCGAGCGCTTGCGCCGACCCCGACGGCCGGAGGCGTGAGTTCCGCGACGCCCTCCACTGACCTGACCGATTTCGCACCAGGGCAGGCGTGTCCGCGTTCAATCGCGAGATGCCCCCAAGGGACGAACGGCAGAAGCCCTTGCGCGACCGCAGATCGCTTCTGCCTTCCTGGGAAGCTGCAGCGGCTGGCAGGTTTGGTACCCGGACGTGGTACCCGGTGGCGAGGTCGGCAACTCCGAGAGAAGCGCGGAAACCGCATGACCAAGCGGCTTGTAGATACGGGGGCGCGAGCGGAGCGCCACCCGGCTGGGGTCCGAGCGGGCGCCACCCACCCCGGCGCCTGCCGCTCAGCGCTCGATGTTCACCATGACGTGCTTGACCTCGGTGTAGTCCTCGACCGAGTACATCGACATGTCCTTGCCGTAGCCG
>JBOGZD010000069.1:0-15470 GCA_050697155.1 Solirubrobacterales bacterium
CGGATCTCCGAGAACCAGGCCGAGGAGAGCGGCGGCGGCGTCTACGTCGACGACACCAGCCCCGCCGACGCCACCGGGGTCCTGCTCCGCGACTCGGTGATCGACCGAAACGTCGCCGGTGACGACGACGGCGGCGCCTACCTCGACTCGATCGACGACCCCGCGGTGATCGAGCGAACGACCTTCGACCGCAACATCGCGCTCAACGACGGCGGCGGCGTCTACGTCGACACCACCGACGACGACGGCACGGTGACGATCGCCGACAGCGCGCTCGCCGGCAACATCGCGATCGAAGAGGGCGGCGGGATGTTCTTCGACAACCCCGCCGACCCGGTGGCGATCCGGAGGACGACCGTCTCGGGCAACGCCGCCTTCCGCAGCGGCGGCGGGATCCACGTCGGTGGCACCGAGGACGACGGCACGGTGGCGATCGAGGAGACGACGATCTCGGGCAACACCGCCGACAGGAACGGCGGCGGCCTCTACCTCGACCTCGGCACCCCGGTGACGATTCAGAACACGACCGTCTCGGGCAACAGCGCCTCGGATCGAGGCGGCGGGGTCTTCCTACTCGACCTCTTCGACGCGGGGGCGCTGACGATTCAAAACTCGACCGTGGCCGAGAACAGCGCCGAGGAGAGCGGCGGCGGCGTCATGCACTCGGATTCTGGCGACCTCGCGATCTCGAGCTCGATCGTCGCCGGCAACGCGGCGCCCGACGGCGACATCGCCCTCGATCCGCCCCCGTACGGCGGCGAATTCCTGATCGGCTTCTCGCTGATCGAGAACCCCGCCGGGACGCCGTTCACCGAGGACCCGGCGGGCTCGAACATCACCGGCCAGGACCCGCAGCTCGGCCCGCTCGCCGGCAACGGCGGCCCGACCCAGACCCACCTGCCGCAGTCCACCTCCCCGGCCCTCGACGCCGGGGTCGCCAACGGGCTCACCGCCGACCAGCGCGGCCTCGCTCGCACCGTCGACCTCCCCCAGGTCCCGAACGCCACCGGCTCGGACGCCACCGACATCGGCGCGGTCGAGCTCCAGCTCGGGGAGTTCCAGCCACCACAGCCGCCCCCGCCCGACACCGTCACCTGCCAGGGCCGAGACCTGGTCCCGATCCTCGGCACGCCGGGGAGCGACAACCTGGTCGGCACCGGCGACCCCGACGCGATCTTCGGCGGCGCCGGCAACGACCGCCTGAACGGGCTCGGCGCCGCCGACTGCCTGTTCGGCGAGCAGGGCAACGACGTCCTGCGCGGCGGCGGCGGGGGCGACCTCCTGGTCGGCGGCCCCGGGAACGACAAGCTCCGCGGCCAGGGCGGCAAGGACCGCCTCAAGGGCGGCCCCGGCAAGGACAAGCTCAACGGCGGCGAGGGCAGGGACCGCCTACAGGGCGGCCCCGGCAAGGACCGCCTCCGCGGCGGCCCGGGCAAAGACCGGATCAAGGGCGGCCCCGGCAACGACCGCATCAACGCCGTCGACGCCAAGCGCGACCGGGTCAACTGCGGCGGCGGCAACAACGACAAGGCCGTCGTCGACCCCGAGGACAAGGTGTCGGCGAACTGCGAGAAGGTGATCGTCAAGGCCTGACGCCCGCCCCGACACCCACCTCGCCAGACCATCGCATGCTAGGATGCATGCATGCGCACGACCGTGGAGTTGTCCGATAGCACGTATCGGCGCCTCCGTGGGCTGGCCGCCGAGCGGGGCCTTCGCGGCTTCTCGCCGATCGTCGAGGAGGCGGTCGAGAGCTTCCTCGATCGGGGTGACGGCGGCGACCTTCCCGCCACGCTCGCCGAGGCCGAGGGTGCGTGGTCGGAGGCGGACGTCGAGGAGTGGGAGCGGTCACGTGAGGAGGCGTGGTCGACGTGGCGAGCGGGCCTGTCCTCGACTCGGACGTCCTGATCGACTGCCTGCGCGGCGCCGGGCCAGGACGTGATCTCCTGCGGGCGCTCGCGCGGGAGACGGGTTACCGGGTCACTGCCGTGACCGCGTTCGAGCTCGCGCTCGGGCGCTCCTACCGCGACACCCCCCGGCCGGTCCACGCGCTGCTCGCGGCCCCGGTGCTCACCCTGACCCGTAAGGCCGGGCTTCGCGGCGGAGCGCTGCTTCGCGAGTTGCGCGAGCACGGCCAGCCGATCGACATCCGCGACGCGATGCAGGCGGGCATCTGCGTCGAGGCCGGGGCCCCGCTCGTGACCCGGAACGTCTCGCATTTCGAGCGCGTCCCCGGCTTGCGACTCTCACATCCGGCCGACTGGCCGCGGTGAGGCCGGCGGCCGGGGGGCGGTGGACGTCAGGCCCGGAGTGAGCGCAGCTCGGCGCGCTTGATCTTGCCGCTGGCTGTCTTGGGCAGCTCGTTGGCGAAGTCGACGATCCGGGGGTACTTGTAGGGCGCGGTCACCCTCTTTACGTGATCTTGGAGCTCCTGCGCGAGTTGAGCCGAGGGTTCACCGTCCCGCAGCACCACCACCGCCCTCACTACCGACCCACGCTCCGCATCCGGCGCCGGCACCGCCGCCGCCTCGGCCACCGCCGGGTGGGCGAGCAGCGCCGACTCGACCTCGAATGGCCCGATCCGGTAGCCGGCCGAGAGGATCAGGTCGTCATCGCGGCCCTCGTACCAGAGGTAGCCGTCGGCGTCCTGGCGGACGACGTCGCCGGTCGTCCACCATTCACCGTCGGATGACCCGCCGTCGAGGTAGCCGCTGAAGAACGTAGGACAGGTCTCGGGCCGCACATCGAGCACCCCCTCGTCGCCGATTCGCAGCTCGAGACCGGGCAGGGCGCGGCCCATCGACCCGTCGCGGGCCTCGTCGCCGACCAGGTTGCCGGCCAGGTGACCGGTCTCGGTCTGGCCATATCCGTCGCAGATCTCGAGTCCGACGCTGGTTCGCCAGGCCTCGATCACCTCCGGGTTGAGCGGCTCGCCCGCCGAGACGACCCTGCGCAGCGACGCCACCGGACGCAGCTCGGTGCGCTTGGCCAGCAGCCGGTACTCCGTGGGCGCCTGGCAGAGGACGTTCACTCCCTCACGCTCGATCAGCGCCAGCCGTTCGAGAGGGTCGAAGCGCCCGTCGACGAGTAGCGCCGCGGCTCCAGCCAGCCAGGGGGCGACGAACACGTTGCGCGCCGACTTCGACCAGCCGGTCGCCGTGGTGCACCAGGCGAGCTCACCGGGCTCGGCGCCGAACCAGTGCTCGGCCTGAAGGCGCTGGCCGGTGAGGTAGCGCTGGGCGTGCAGGGCGCCGCGCGGCTCTCCGGTGGTCCCCGAGGTGAACACGATCAGCGCCGGGTCGGTGGGGTCGAGGTCGGCGACCGCGGCGGGAGTCGCCTGGGGCCGGTCCTCGTCGAGCGCCGCGGCGACCTCGGACATCGTCATGTAGGCGATCCCGTCCGGGAGCTCCGCGAGCAGGTCCTCGGCGCCCACGCACAGCCCCGCGCCCGCCGCGCGGGCGCGCAGCTCGAGGTCGCCGCGGCGAAGCTGGACGTTGCATGGCAGCGCCACGGCGCCCATGCGCCAGCAGGCGAGCAGCGAGAGCACCCACTCCACCCGGTTCCCGCACAGGGTCATCACCACATCGCCACGCCCGATCCCGCGGGCGGCGAGCGCGCCCGAGAGCCCGGCCGAGCGTGCGACCAGCTCGCCGAAGTGCCACACCCGGCGCTCGCCGGACTCCGAGATCGCGACCAGGGCGGGCCGCGATGCCGGGAATCGCTCGAGCACGTCCTCGACGAAGTTCACGGGCGGCCACGATAGTCGCCGTGAGTGGTTTTACAGATGCCGACCGGGGGTAGGGCTACGGTCGTCGTGACGCCAACGTACAAGGGGGTGTCCGATGAACAGTCTCTACCTTGAATTCTTCGGTTTGCTGGTGCTCGGAGCGCTGGTCTGGGCGCTCGCCGTGGCCGGAATCCTCAGCCTGATCTGACCAGCCTGTGGGTCAGCCGGGCTCGCGTGCGGCGCTTCGCAGGGGAGAGTCCGGGCTCGTGGCCGCCGCCGTCGCCAGGCGCTGATATCCGGATATGAACGCGCGCACACCCACCGGGTCGTACGTGCGCGGGTCGAACGAGATCCGGCAGCGCTCGGCCTCGTAGTGGTGGTCGACGATGAAGGCGAACCCGGTCGGCGGACCCTGGAGCGCGGGCTTCAAGGGCGCGACGGTCAGGCCGCCGAAACGGAGCGGGGGAAGTTGCTCGGCGACGTGGAAGATCCCCTGGAGGGAGGGTGCCGCGACGCCCTCGCTTGCGAGCTCCTCCCAGAGCAGCTCGTAGGGAATCTGAGCGTGGGCGCTGGTTTCGGCGACCGTGGAGCGAACGCGGTTGAGCCATTCGCGAAAGCTGGGCTCACCCGAGAAGTCGAGTCGCAGCGTCGTCAGGTTGAAGAAGAGGCCGAACATCGTCTGTAGCTCCGCCCGGCGACGGTTGGTGACGTAAGTTCCGAGCACGACGTCGTCGCGGCCCGTGTCGAGCGCGATGCGCGCCGCCAGCAGGGCGAGCCGAGCGATGTAGAACGTGGCGCCGGCCTCCGCGCCGGTGCGGGCGAGCGCCTCCGAGACCGGGCGCTCGAGGCCCCACCAGATCGTCCCGTCGTCCGGCGCGGGGACGCTCTTGGCGCCCGCACCCGCGAACGGGAGCCCCGCGGGCGGTCGCCCCCCTCCCGCGGCCTGCCGCCACCAGGAAAGCTCAGCCCGGTAGCCGGGCGCCGCCGGGTGCGGTCGCCCCCCTCCCAGACGGCGAAGTCCCCGTACTGGAGCTCCAGCTCGTCAGCGAGCGGCGGCGGCCCGCCGCGGAGGAACGCCGGATACAACACGGCCAGCTCCTCGAAGAAGACCTGCCACGACCAACCGTCGGAGATGATGTGGTGGTTGACGCGGAGCAGCCGGTGCGCTTCGTCGCCGAGCCGCACCAGCCGCAGCCTCAACAGAGGTCCTCGCTCGAGGTCGAACGGGGCGCTGGCCTCCTCTGCCAGCAATGCGTCCGCCCGGCGTGCCGGGTCCGGCTCGCCGCTCACGTCGACGAGCGGGAGCTCGATTGGGACATAGGGATGGACGAGCTGGCGGAGCTCGCCGGCATGCTGGGTGAAGGTGGTTCGAAGGATCTCGTGACGGCGCACGATCCAGTCGACCGCGCGGCGCAGCGCGCCGACGTCGAGTGGCCCGCGGATCTCGACCGGGATCGCGATCGTGTAGCCGGACGGGTCGGGCGATGAGGCCGCGTGCCGCCACATCCGCTCCTGGGCGAGCGAGGCCGGCGGCGGCCTGCTCCTCGGCGCCCTTCGGGGCCGCGCCCCGCCGTCCTCCTCGGGCTCGCCGGTCCGCATCCGGTCGACGGCCGCTGCCATGGTCGCCACCGTCACGCCGTCGCCGAAGGCGCGGAGGTCGAGCTCGACCGCGAGCTTGTCGAAGACGCCGGCGGCGATCACCGCCGCGGTCAGCGAGTCGCCGCCGAGCTCGAAGAAGTCTGCTTCGCGCCCGACCCGGTCGAGCTCGAACGCCTCTGACCAGGCCTCGGCCACGAGCCGCTCGGTCTCGCTCCGATGGACGACCGGCCCCGTTACCCGTCCGCGGGCCTCGAGCGGCTCGAGCCGCTCGAGCCGCTCGCGATCGGGCTCCCCGCTTGGTCCGAGGGGGACGGCGTCGACGAACACGAACTCCGTCGGCACCGCGTGGTCGGGCAGGGTCGAGCGAAGCTCCCGTCGCAGGGCGCCCGGGCTCGGCGCGCAACCCTCGGCCGGCGCGACGTAGGCGGTCAACGCCGTGTCGCCTCGCGGCGTCGATCGCGGCGCGACCGCCGCCGCGGTGACCGCGGGCTTCGAGACCAGCGCCGCCTCGATCTCCGCCAGCTGCACCTGGCTGCCACGCACCTTGAGCTGCGAGTCGTTGCGCCCGACGACCGTCAGCACCCCTCCGTCAAGGCGCCCGAGGTCGCCGGTTTGCAGCTCGCGCATCTCGCCTTCTCCCTCGACGGCGCTGAAGCGCCGGGCGGTCAGCGCCTCGTCTCGCCAGTAGCCCGGCGAGAGATACTCGCCGCGCACGATGATCTCTCCCACCTCGCCCTGAGCGACGTCGCCGCCGCCCTCGTCAACCAGGCGCAGCTCGATGCCCTCGGCCGGCGTGCCGACCGGGAGGGGCCCGTTCGGGACCTCGGCGTCTGCGCCCAGCACCCAGCGGGTGAGGTTGCCCGCCTCCGAGCACGAGAGTGTGTTCGCGAGCAGGCACCCCGGGCCGAAATGGCGGCGGTATGCCTCGAAGTCCGCTCGCATCGCGGGCTCGGAGGCGAGCCGCACGAGACGGACGCCGGTCAGGCGCTCCCTGTCGAGCGTGCGAACGAAGTGACGGAAGACCGAGGCCGCGGCGACGAACACGCTCACCTCACGCTCCGCGACCCAGCGGGCCATCCCGGCGAGCCCTCGCTCCTGGATCGGGAACGGGCAGAGCGTCGCGCCGTTGAGGAGCGCGCTCCAGGTGGTGCCGAGCCCCTGCCCGCTGCTCAGCGATGCACACAGCAGCACGCGGTCCTCGCCGCCGAGCGACAGGCCGCGGGTGTGACGACGGACGTTGTGGAGCACGTTGCGGTGGGTCTGCATCACTCCCTTCGGCCGGCCGGTCGAGCCCGAGGTGTAGATCACGAAGGCGAGGTCGCCGGCGCCCGCCGGGTTCGGCGGCGGGGCGGGCTCCCCGTCCTCGGGTCGCTCCGGCACGACCAGCACCTCGGCGGCCGCAAACCCGGCGCGGCGGGCAAGCTCGCGCAGGGAGGGATCGACCAGCACGAGCTCCGGCTCGACGTCGGTGCGGATGCGCCCGAGGCGCGCCGCGGGGTCGGTGGGATTGAGCGCCACGACCGTCTTCCCCGCCTTCAGCGCCCCCAGCGCCGCCGCGAACAGCGGCGCATCGTGGCGGAGCAGGAGCGCGACCCGTCCCTCGCCTTCGCCGGCACGCTCGAGCAGGCCCGGCGCCTCGCGGTTGGCGATCGCGTCGAGCTCGGCGAACGTCGGGCTCCACGCCTCGCCGGCGATCGCCGTCCTCGCCGGCACTCGCCGGGCGACCTCCTCGAACCGGGCGCTGATCGTCCGCTCGGTCTCCCGGACCGCCCAGGTCGTGCCGACGGCCCGGCGGCCCCTGCCGCGCGCGCTCATCGGTAGATCGCCTGCGGTCGGGTGTAGAAGTCGCGGTCGAAGGCGCCGTGCTCGGGAGGCCCGAGCCCCGAGGACTTCCAGCCTCCGAACGGGACGTCCACGTCGGCGTCGGCGGTCGAGCGATCGACTTTGACGATTCCCACCGCCGCCTCGTCGGCGAATCTGGCGGCCAGCTCCCGCGAGGAGCTGAAGATCGCCGCGACCAGGCCCTGGGGAACTGCGTTGACGAGCGCGAGCGCGCCCTCCCAGTCGTCGGCCGTCTGCACCACGGCCACCGGCCCGAAGCTCTCGCCTTGGACGATCTCGTGCCCGGGCTCGTCGCAGCAGACGATCGTCGGCGGATACCAGGCGCCGTCGAACCCGCGCGCGGGGGCGGCGCCCGCCGTGTCGTGCGGCACGATCACCCCGGCGCCGTCGGCCGCCGCTCGCTCGACCAGCCCGGCGACGCGATCACGCGCCGTGGCGGAGACCAGCGGGCCGACCCTCGTCGCCTCGCGCCGCGGATCGCCCCATTCGAGCGCGGCCGTCTCGCGCTGCAGGAGCTCGACCAGCTCGTCCCGGCAGGCGCGATGGGCGACGATGCGGCGGTTGGCCGTGCAACGCTGCCCGGCGAGCGCGAACGCGCCCTCGGCCAGCTCGCGGGCCGCGCGCGGCAGGTCGGCGTCGGGCCAGACGACCGCCGCGTTGTTGCCACCGAGCTCCGCCTGCAGCGGAATCCGGCGGCGCGCGCACGCCTCCTGCGCGGCGAAGCCCGCCTCCGACGAGCCGGTGATCGTGACCGCCTCGACCGACGGCTCGGACATCACCGCCTTCGCCGCCGCCGGCCCTCCGGCGACCAGGCCGACGAGGCCCGCAGGGGCGCCGGCGCGTTCGAGCACCGCCACGATGCGCTCGGCGATCCCCTGGGCCGCCGGCGACGGCTTCCACAATGCAGCGTTACCGTGAGCGAGCGCCGCGGCGATCTTGCCCAGGGGGATGTAGACGGGGTTGTTCCAGGGCGTGATCACGGCGATCACGCCGAGCGGACGGCGTCGCACCTCGGCCGGGCCGGCCGCCTCGCCGCCGTCGCGGGCGGAAGCCCGCCGGGCCACGGCGCGCAGCATCTCGGCGCTGCGCCGCACCTCCGCCGCCCCGTAGCGGATCGGCTTGCCGATCTCGATCGCCATCGCCTCCGCCAGCTCCGTGGCCCGGGGCGCGAGCAGCTCGGCGGCCCGTTCGAGCAACGCCGCGCGCGCTACGGGGCCGGCCTTCTGCCACTCGGGGAGCGCCTCACGAGCCCTGCTCGCGAGCGCGCCCAAGCGGAGCTCCCCGTCGGCTTCCAGCCGCGCGGGCGCGCCAGAGCCGAAGCGGTCGAGGACCTGCTCGACCTCGAGGAAGCGGGCGGCCCGTCGCTCGAGGTAGCGGCGAGTGATCGCTCCGTGCACCGGGTCATCGGTAGCGGTGGCGTCCGCGGCGACCCAGACCGCAACGCGGTGGCGCTCGTAGGCCTCGAGCACCGCCTGACGGACGCAGCCGTGCAGGTGCACGCCGGCGATCACGAGCGGCTCGGGCCGGGCAGCCTCGAGGAGGCGATCGAGCTCGCCGCCGGCGAACGGGTTGAATCCGGTCTTGTGGATGACCGGCTCGTCCGGGCGCGGCTCGAGCGCCGGTGGCGGCTGGTGGCCGGGGGTCCCGAGCTCGCACAGCCATCGACCCTCGCGCCGCCAATGCGGCATCCGGCGATCGTCCTCGCGCGAGACGCTGGTCCAGACGTGGACGATCTCGGCGCCCGCGACGCGCGCGCCGGCCAGCAACGCCTCTGCGCGCGCGACGACCGCGGCGACCCCCGGCTCGAGGCCCGGGGTGGCGAGGAAGTCGCGCTGGAGGTCGACCAGCAGCAGCAGCGGTTTCACTGCCCGAGCCCCGAGCCGGCGCTCACACGGGGGCGGCGGTGGCGCTGCGCAACGCGTCGGCGGCCGCGCCGGCGACCAGCTCCGCCATCTCCCTCGTCCCGATGGCCTCGCCGCCGGCGTCAACGTCCACGGTCCGGTGGCCGGCCGTCCAGACGCGGCGAACCGCCTCCTCGACGGCGCGCGCCTCGCGCTCGAGGCCCAGGCTTTCGCGAAGCAGCATCGCCAGCGAGAGGATCTGGCCGATCGGATTGGCGCGGTCGCTGCCGGCGATGTCGTGGGCCGCGCCGTGGTTGGTCTGGTAGACGCCCTCGCCGCTCCGCGTGAAGCTGCCCGAGAACGACATCGCCCGCGTCCCCACGAGGGCGGCGGCGAGATCTCCGAGCACGTCCCCGCAGAGATTCGGCGCCGCGACCACGTCGAACGCCCCCGGCGCCCGCACCAGCTCGTAGGCCATCAGATCGACGTCCACGGGCCGCCAGGCGATCCCATGGGCATCCGCCGACGCCTCGGCGCAGTCCCTCCACAGTGTGCTCACCGCCGGGATGCCCGACTCCTTGATCACCACCGTGAGCTCCCCCCGGCGCGCCCGCGCAAGCCGCGCCGCGGCGTCGAGGAAGCGGCTCACGTCGGCCTCGTCGTACGAGAACACATGACGTACCGCCCGACCGCCGCCCCGGTCGAGCACCTCCTCGGAGCTGCCCTGATAGACGCCGCCGAGGTTCTCGCGCACAAGGAGCAGGTCGAGCCCCTCGGTCGCCTCGGGTCGCAGGGGCGATGTCTCGCGAAGCCCCCCTAGCGCCCGCACCGGGGTCGCCTTGAGGTACAGGCCGAGCTCGCGGCGCAGGTCGTACACGTACCGGCCTCCGCCGGGGCCGCTCAGGATCGCTCCGCCGCGGGCGAACGTCTGCCTGCAGAAGCGGACGACGTCCGCCGTCAGCGCGGTCCCGGAGGCGTCCTCGGCGGCCCGGCCGATCGGCCCGCCGACCTCGATCGCGATCCACTCCCCGCCCGCCCGCCCGAGGGAGCTTGAGACCTCGACCGCCGCCTCGATGACCTCGGGGCCGATGCCCTCCCCGGGAAGCACGCCGATCAGCGGCGCGGGCTCCAGCACGCGAGCGCCGGCATCGACGACCGACTCCCGCAAGCGTGGGTGCTCGTTGATCAGCCCGTTCCCCGAAGCCACGGGTCAAGACTAGTCGGACCGCGGCGGCTGGCGCGGTCGTTCACTGGGAGAAGTGGACGCCGCCTCGAGGGATAGGGATCCGGTCGAGCGCCCGGTAGGCGAGCCTGGCCGGGATCGCCCTGAGCCGGAACCGCTGCGCGCGCATGAACGCCTCGACCTCGCTGATCTCGACTCCGTTCCAGCGTCGCTGCATCAGCAGCAGCTCGTCGAGCACAGCCTCCGGGACGGGCTCGTAGGCGTCGTAGCTCGTCTTCTGGGTCGGGTGCCGCCGGAAGGCCGCCAGCAGCCGGTGCCGGTGACAGAAGCGGGCTCCCGCGGCCTCGAACCGGCGCAGCAGGTCCCAGTCGAGCGCATAGCGCAGCCCCTCGTCGAGGGGGGCGCAGCGCTCCCAGATCGAGCGGCGCCAGAAGGTGGACTCCTGAGGGATGAAGTCCACCCAGCGCAGGGCGTCCGGGCTGTGGGGCGGAAGCGCCCAGATCCCGACGTCGCGGTCCCACTCGTCGATCACCACGCGGTCGCCGTAGAGGACGTCCACCGATGGATTGCGCGCAAAGAACCGGGCGACGAACGCGAGCGAGCCGGGGAGGAGCACGTCGTCGGCGTTGAGCCAGCCCATGATCTCGCCCTCGGTCGCGGCGAAGCCCGCGTTGATCGCAGCCGCTTGGCCCGAGTCCGGGCCGGACTCGAGCGCCGCCAGACGCGGCCGGAAGCGATCGAGCCGAGCCATCGTGTCGTCGTCGGATCCCCCGTCGCGGATGACGTACTCGAGCCTGGGATAGCCCTGCCCGAGCACGCTCTCGGCCGCGCGGGCAACGAACTCGGCCTGGTTCAGCGACGGGGTGACGATCGCGATCGATGGCGGCACCTCGGGCAGTCGCTCGCGCAGATACCAGAAGGGAACCGTTAGCTGCCGGGACTCGTACTGCGGCCGCAGGTCCCCGAGTCGTGGCGCGAACGGGCCGGGGGCGGCCGCCGGGTCAGCGGTCGTAGAGCTTCACCACCCGGACCGTGCCCTGCGGCGCCGCCTGCACGCAGAGGTCGCAGAGCACGCACTCGTCGAGGTTCTCGCGCACGAGCTCGACCCTGCCTTCGGCGTCTCGGTAGATGTCGACCGGGCAGACCTCCTCGAGCTTGCGGGCCAGCCCGGGGTCGGAGGCGATCGAGTCGTCGAGCTCGACGTCGATGAAGATCCCATGGAGCTGCTCGGTCATACGGGGGCTCCGAGGCGCTCCTTGACAGCGTCCGGGATCTCGTCGATGCGCTCGACCACGCGGATCCCGGCCGCCTCGAGCCGGTCGATCTTCTCGGCCGCGGTGTCCTCCCTGCCCTCGACGATCGTGCCCGCGTGGCCGAAGCTCATCCCCTTCATCTCCTCGTCGTCCATGAACCTGCCCGCCATGAAGGCGACGATCGGCAGCCGGCTGTCGTTCTCGGCCACCCACTCGGAGAGCTGGGCCTCCATCCGCCCGCCCGGCTCGGTGTAGATGACGATCGCCTCGGTCTGCTCATCGGCCTCGAACAGCGGCATCAGCTCCGCGTAGGTGGAGCCGATGATCGCGTCGCCGCCGATCGAGATCGCGGTCGACACCCCGAGCCCGGCGGCCGTCAGCGAGGAGGAGATCTCGGTCGTCATCCCGCCCGACCGCGACATCACTCCCACCGGGCCGGGCGCGTATGCCTTCGCCGCGTCCCTCGCGGGGCCGCCGATGCCGCCCATCTTGCAGACCTCGGGGACGATCAGGCCGAGGCAGTTGGGGCCGATGATCCGCGCCCCCCGCATGTCCGCCAGCTCGACCATCGCGGCGACGTCGCCGCGGGGGATGCGCTCGGTGACGATCACGATCAGCTCGATTCCGTTCTCGATCGCCTCCAGCACCGCGTCCCTGGTGAACGCGGGGGGGACGGTGACCACCGAGCCGTTGACCGGGGCGCGGTGGTGCTCGACCGCCTGGGCGACGGTGTCGAACACCGGCACGCCGTGGACCTCGCGTCCCCTCCGCCCCGGGGTGACGCCGCCGACCACCTTCGAGCCGTAGTCGAGGCACTCGCGCGTGAGGTTGACCGCCTCGCGCCCGGTGATCCCCTGGACGATGAAGGTGAAGTCTCCTGAGAGGAGGATGCTCATCCCGCACCCTGGATCTTCTCGACCGCTCGTCTCGCCGCCTCCCACATCGAGACCGAGCGGTCGCAGTACTCGACCCCGTACCGATCGAGGATCTTGAAGCCCTCCTCCTCCCAGGCGCCGGGGATGCGGAAGATCGCGATCGTCTCGGCCGGGTCCTTCTCGAGCTCGAGACAGGCCTTGACCACCCCACGGGCGACGATGTCCACCCTCGTGTTGGAGACGATCGACATCATCACGGCGATCTTCTCGACCCCGTCCTTTTGCAGAACCTCCTTCGCCAGCCCGCTCGCCTTCGCCACCGACGGGTTGCCGCCGATCTCGGAGTAGTTGGCCGGCCGTCCACCCTGGCTGCGGACCGCGTCGGTGAGCGTCAGCGAGCCGCCCCCGGCACCGATCACGAGCCCGAGATCGCCGTCGAAGCCATGGTCGCGGCCCTGGATCACGCCCCGGTGGTCGGCGGCGTCGATCGCGGCGACGTTGCGCTCGAACTCGCTCGGCTCATACGGCTCGCGCGTGTCATCCGGCTCGATCCCGAGCACCCGCTCGAGCAGCTCGCGCTGGCGCGGCTTCGCCTCGTTCTCCATCTCCATGTGGGCGTCGAGGGCGACGAAGCTGCCGTCCGCGAGCCTCGCCAGCGGGTTGATCTCGGCCAGGGTCATGTCGCAGTCGCGAAACAGGCGCGCCAGCTTCGCCAGGATCGGCGTAGCGCGGTTGAGCTCCGAGCCCGTGACGCCCGTCGCGGCGACGACCTGCTTGGCCTCGAAGTCCGACACGGGGAGCAGGTTCGAGACGTGGCCGCGGCCGACGTGGTCGGGGTGCTCCTCGGCGACCTGCTCGATGTCGATCCCGCCCATGTCGCTGAACAGCATCAGCGGCCGCTTCGCGGTCCCGTCCCAGACCACCCCGGCGTAGTACTCCTGCTCGACCTCCGCCTTCGGGTCGACCAGAACCCCGCGCGGCACGTGGCCGTTGATCTCGAGCTCGAGGATCTCGGCGGCATGCGACCCGGCCTCCTCGGGCGTGTCGGCGAACTTCACCCCGCCGGCCTTCATCCGGCCGCCGGTCAGCACCTGGGACTTGACCACCGTCGGGCCGGAGATCCGCTCGGCCACCGCTCTTGCCTCGGCGGCGGTGGTGCAGAACCCGTACTCGGTGACCGGGATTCCCGCGCGCTCGACTATCCGGCGCGATTCGTACTCGAAGAAGCGCATGGCCGCGGCGCGGAACCCTAGTCAACAACGGATAGGCTCGGGGGCAGGTGGAGCGGCGCGAGGCGGACGTGGTCGTCGTCGGGGCGGGTCTCGCCGGGCTGGCGGCTGCACGCCGCCTGCGCGCGTCCGGGCGCGAGGTGGTCGTGCTGGAGGCGCGCGATCGGGTCGGCGGACGCGTCGTCAACGAGCCGATCGGCGACGGCAGGGTGGTCGAGCTCGGCGCTCAGTGGGTGGGCCCGACCCAGGACCGCATCCTCGAGCTGATCGCCGAGCTGGGACTCGAGACCTTCCCCACCCATGGCGAGGGCAAGAACCTGTTCGAGCGCCGCGGACGGGTGTGCCGCTACAGCGGCACGATCCCGCGGCTGAATCCGCTGGCGCTGGCGGAGTCCGGGGTGATGCTGGGGCGGATCAACCGCCTCGCCGGCAAGCTCGACCCGGCCGCCCCATGGGAGGCGAAGCAGGCCGCGGACTGGGATGCCCAGACCTTCGAGACCTGGATCCGCAGCAGGGTGCACACCGGCGCAGCCCGCGACCTGATGCGGCTGGCGATCAACGGCGTCTGGGCCGCCGAGCCCCGTGACCTCTCGCTGCTTCACGTGCTCTTCTACGTCAGCTCGGCGGGCTCGATCGAGGCGCTGCTCGACACCGAGGGCGGCGCACAGCAGGACCGGGTCGTCGGCGGCACCGGGCTGATCGCCAACCGGCTCGCCGACGACCTCGGCGACGGGCTGGTGCTGGGCGCGCCGGTGCGGGCGATCGTCCACGGCGACGCCGGGGTCGGGGTCGGGGCGGGCGAGCTCTCGGTCTCGGCCCGGCGGGCGATCGTCGCCATGGCGCCGCCGCTCGCCGGCCGGATCGCCTACGACCCGCCGCTGCCCGCGGTGCGGGACGGGCTCAGCGCCAGGATGGCGATGGGAACGGTGGTCAAGTGCATGGCGGTCTACGACCGCCCCTGGTGGCGCGACGAGGGGCTCTCGGGCCAGGCGACCAGCACCGACGGCCCGATCTCGGTCGTCTTCGATAACTCGCCGCCCGACGGGTCGCCCGGCGTCCTGCTCGCCTTCTTCGAGGGCCGCGCCGCGCGCGAGGCGAGCGCCCTGAACGAGGCCGAGCGCCGGCGGATCGTCGCCGACTGCCTCGGGCGCCTGTTCGGCCCCCAGGCGAGCGAGCCCCAGCACTACGTCGACAAGGCGTGGGCGAACGAGGAGTGGACCCGCGGCTGCTACGGCGCCTTCATGCCGCCGGGGGCGTGGACCGACCACGGGAAGGCGCTGCGCACACCGATCGGCCCGCTCCACTGGGCCGGCACCGAGACCGCGACGGCGTGGAGCGGCTACATGGACGGCGCCGTGCGCTCGGGCGAGCGCGCCGCCGACGAGGTGCTCGCCGCGCTCGGCTAGCCACTCGACACCCCCAAAGGGGGGCGAGAATCCCACGAGTTCTGCATTCACCGTCCGTGAGTATCCGGTTTGCTCAGGCTGCGCCGAGGAGGCGCCTGGCGGGGTCCGGTGCTCGAGCGCCCCGGCCACGGCGTTGTGCGCAGCGGGTCGGGCGGCGAGGGAAGCGGCACGGAGCCGGCTCCCGCCCCCGCCGAGATGGCTTGAACCGTACATATGCACCGGCTCGAGCCATCTCGGCCGCCGGCGCTTGGCACCCGAGCTCGTTGCGGGCGCGCTCGTGCGAGGACCTGACGTAACCGGATACTCACGTCACCGTCATATGCGCGGCGAACGCGGAACTCGCGTCGTGGCCGCCCGCGATTGCCGGGGTCTCCGGGTGGCGCTCGGACCCGAACGCGCGATCGCGGAGATCGCGGCGTGCCAGCGCGGGGTCGTCGCGCGACGGCAGCTTCGCGCCGCCGGAGTGACCGACGATGCGATCGACGGGCGGCTAAGAGCAGGACGGCTTCACGCTC
>JBOGZD010000070.1:0-15363 GCA_050697155.1 Solirubrobacterales bacterium
GGCCCGGGCCGGCGCCACCCCCGCGCGCCCGAGGCCTGCGGCCGTCTCGCGCGGGTCCTCGGCGAGCTCGGCCTCCTGCGCTGGCAGGGATCCGACGCCGCACGCACCCTCGGGGTCGTATCCTCGGAGGGGACGGATCTGACCCGATCCGCGGCCTTCGTCGCCTACCGCGACCGGTACGAGGAGGGCAGGCGATACCTGAGCAGACGAAGACAGAGCTAGGCCCAGACGAGCACTCCGACGGCACGGCGAAGACCGCCGAGCCCGAGGATCGCGGCGGACACACGCGGGTCGGCGCCCGCGACGGCGCCAGCGGCGCCACGGCGCCGATAAACGCGATCACCCGCGAGCTCTCCGCCGAGGACCGCGCGCTGCTCGGCGACCTGTTCGCCGTCGTCGGCGAGCACAGCTCGGACGGCGCCGAGGCGGTCGACCGGGACGCGGTCGAGCGCGCCTTCGCCTTCGCCTGCGAGCGCCATGCCGACCAGCGCCGCAAGTCGGGCGAGGACTTCATCACCCATCCCGTCGAGGTGGCGAAGATCTGTGCCGGCCTTCGGCTCGACACCGAGACGCTCTGCGCGGCGCTGCTTCACGACACCGTCGAGGACACCAGCGCCAGCATCGACGAGGTCCGCGACGAGTTCGGCCAGCCGATCGCCCAGCTCGTCGACGGGGTGACCAAGCTCACCGGGATGACGTTCCAGAGCCGCGACGAGAGCCAGGCCGAGAACTACCGCAAGATGATGGTCGCGATGGCCACGGACGTCCGGGTCATCCTGATCAAGCTCGCCGACCGGCTGCACAACATGCGCACCCTGGAGGCGCTGCCGAAGCAGAAGCAGATCGAGAAGGCGCGCGAGACGCTCGAGATCTATGCGCCGCTCGCCCACCGTCTGGGGATCCACGCGATCAAGTGGGAGCTCGAGGACCTCGCCTTCCAGCGCCTGCACCCGCGCAAGTACGACGAGATCAAGACCCTGGTCTCACAGCAGCGCGCTGAGCGCGAGCGCTACGTCAGCGACGCGGGCGACTTTCTGTGCGGCGAGCTGGCCAAGGTCGGGATCGAGGCGCAGATCTCCGGCCGCGCCAAGCACTTCTACTCGATCTACTCGAAGATGACCAAGAAGGGCAGGGAGTTCAACGAGATCTACGACCTCACCGCGATGCGGGTGATCGTCGACTCGGTCAAGGACTGCTACGGGGCGATCGGGATCATCCACTCGCTGTGGAAGCCGCTCCCGGGGCGGTTCAAGGACTTCATCGCGACCCCGAAGCTCAACCTCTACCAGGCGCTTCACACGACCGTGATCGGCCCCGAGGGCAGACCCCTGGAGATCCAGATCAGAACGCCCGAGATGCACGAGACCGCCGAGTACGGGATCTCGGCCCACGTCCTCTACAAGGAGGGCGCGAAGTCAAAGGGCGCCGACCCCGGCCGCGAGAAGATGACCTGGCTGCGCCAGCTGCTCGAGGCCGATCGCGAGGGCGACCCGACCGAGTTCCTCGAGGCGCTCAAGGTGGACCTGTTCGAGGACGAGGTGTTCGTCTTTACCCCCAAGGGCGAGGTGAAGAACCTCTCCGCCGGCTCGACCCCGCTCGACTTCGCCTACGCCGTGCACACCGACATCGGCCACCGCTGCGTCGGCGCGAAGGTGAACGGCAAGATCGTCCCGCTGCACAAGTCGCTCGCCTCCGGCGACATCGTCGAGATCCTCACCTCCAAGCAGGAGCGCGGGCCCTCGCGCGATTGGCTCGCCCTGGTGCGTACGACCCGGGCCCGCAACAAGATCCGCGCCTTCCTCAAGCGCGAGCGCCGCGAGGACGCCGAGCGACGCGGCCGCGAGGGGCTGCAGACGGCGCTTCGCAAGGGCGGGCTGCCCCCGCAGCGGATCGCCGGCTCACCGCTGCTCGCCGACGTCACCCGCGAGATGGGCTTCCGCAAGGCCGACGACTTCTACATCGCCCTCGGCCAGGGCAAGATCTCGGCGAAGACGGTCGTCAACAAGGTGATGCAGCGGCTGAAGGCGGGCGAGGCGGTGGCCGGCGACGAGACCGAGGCGAGGCTCGCCGGCGTGCTCGAGGGCCGCGACGAGCGCCAGCGCCGCACCCAGGAGGCCTCCAACTACGGGATCAAGGTGGAGGGCATCGACGACGTCATGGTGCGGCTGGCGAAGTGCTGTCGCCCGGTGCCCGGCGACGAGATCGTCGGCTACGTCTCGCTCGGGCGCGGGATCACGATCCACCGCGAGGACTGCCGCAACACCGAGGCGCTGAGGAAGGACCCCGAGCGCTTCGTCCCGGTCGCCTGGGCGGGCGAGAACGCGACCTCCTACCGGGTCGAGCTCCAAGTCGACGCCTGGGATCGCACCCGGCTGCTCGAGGACCTCTCGCGGACCTTCGCCGAGGCGGGGGTCAACATCATCGAGGCCAACTGCACCACCAAGCACCCGATGGTGCGCAACCGCTTCGTGGTCGAGGTGGGCGACTCCCAGCAGCTCAAGCAGGCGGTGAACCGGCTGCGTAGCCTCGACTCCGTCTTCGATGCCTACCGCGTAACGCCAACCGACTAATGCGACCGGGGGTGAGCGTCGTCGTCCCGTTTCGGGGCGACGAACAGGGCGCCGCTGCGCTGCGACGGGCGCTCGGCCGGCTCGAACTGCGCATCGGCGACGAGCTGATCGTCGCCGACAACAGCGACCAGTCGGTGGCCGGGCCGGCGCTCGCGGACGCCGCCCGGATCCTGCGCGCCACGGCCGAGCGCTCCTCGTACCACGCGCGCAATGTCGGCGCCCGCGCCGCCGCGCGCGAGTGGCTGCTCTTCCTCGACGCCGACTGCGTCCCGCAGCCGGACCTGGTCGAGGCCTACTTTCGCCGCCCGATTCCCGAGTGCTGCGGGCTGCTCGCGGGGGAGATCAGCGGCGATCCGAGCCAGCACGGGCTGCTGCCCCGCTATGCCCGGGCGCGCAACTACCTAAGCCAGACCGAGGGCCTTCACGGCAAGGCCGGCGCCGCGGCCGCGACCGCCAACCTGCTCGTGCGCCGCTCCGCGTTCGAGCAGGCTGGGGGCTTCGTGGAGGGCATCCGCTCGGGCGGCGACGTCGATCTCTGCTGGCGGCTGCGCGAGGCCGGTTGGACGCTCGAGTACCGGCCCGAGGCCGGCGTCGTCCACCGCCACCGCGAGACCTTGAGCGGCTTCCTCGCCCAGATCGCCCGCTACGCGGCCGGCGCCCGCTGGCTCGACGACCGCCATCCGGGAGCCTCGCCGCGCTGGCCGCTGGTTCCGGGCCTCGTGGGCAGCGCCCGTGACATCGCCGCCAACGCGGCCCGCGGCCGCCTCGACGAGGCGGTATACCGAGCGATCGACGGCGTCGGCCTGGTCGCGCACAACATCGGCTACGGGCAGAGCAACGAGGCCAAGTGAGCGCTTAGCGCGCGGCGTAGCCTTGCCGCCAGGTCGGTCAGGAACGGCGGCGGGCGAGCAGCAGGGCGATCGCCGCCGCGGCGACCAGCGCCTGGCCGGCGATGCGGGTGACGTCGAATGCGGGCGCCCAGCGCACGCTGCCATTCTCGATCACGTAAGCACCCACCGGTCGGGCGCCGAGGCCGAAGCCGACGCCGCTCCCGCTCCCGCCTTCGGTGTCCTCGCCGCCCCCACCGCCGCCGCCTCCACCTACCGCCGCGGCCGGGATCACGGTCACTCCGTCGCGCTCGTACGCTGCGCCGTAGACGCGCTTGACGGTGATCGCGTCGCGCGCCTTCGAGATCGTCTCGTGAACGTCCTGAACCTTCATCACTACTCCTCTCGGTTGCTCGTGACCCCGGCGGCACGCCGGGCGTCGTCCTGGTCGAGGTCGATGGCGACGATCCGCCCGCCGCGGATCTCGGCACCGGGGTCGAGCGCGTCGGCGAACGACTCCGGTGGGTCGCGCGTCAAGCCGATCAGGTCGACGGTGCCCTCGGCGCTGCGCGCTCCGCTGAGCGCCTCGTTGATGAGCTGCACGTCCTCCAGCGACACGCGACGACGACTATGTCACGCGGCGTCCAGCCGCTTCACCGCCGCGCGCACTGCCTGCGCAGCCTCGCGCGCCTCGCCGTCACGGTATTTGCGACGCGGCCAGAAGAACCCGCGCAGACCGTCCTTGCGGTTGCGGGGCACGACGTGGACGTGGAAGTGGGGCACCGACTGGCTGACGACGTTGTTCGCCGCCACGAACGCCCCCTGGGCGCCCATCGCCTCGCGGACCGCGACCGAGAGCAGGCTGGCGTTGGCGAACAGCGGCCCGACCAGCTCGTCCGGAAGGTCCCACAGGGTCTCGTGGTGTACGCGCGGGACCAGCAGCGAGTGACCCGGAAACAGGGGACGGTGGTCGAGGAACGCGAGCGATTGCTCGTCCTCGAAGACGATCTCGGCCTCCTGCTCGCCGGCGACGATGGCGCAGAAGCGGCAGTCCTCGCTCACCGGCGCGAGACTACTCAGGCCACTACGGTCAGCGCGCCCGGGTCGATCCCAAGCTCGAGCTCGGTGTACTCGCCGATGTAGTCGCCGTCGACCTCGACCGGGAACGGCCGCGGCTCGCCGTCGCGGCTGCGGGAGATCGACTCGATCCGGCCCTCGGTGATGCCCGAGAAGTGGTCGACGCGGCGATGGTCGGCGAGGCGCAGGCCGCCGCTGAGCACCCTTGTGATGATCGTCGGCACGTCGCGCTGGGCGGCGCGCCGCAGCATCGCCACCGACAGCGTCCCGTCGTCGATCGCGACCCCGTCGCAGACCCGCACCGGCACGACGCCGAAGTAGGTGAAGGGATCGGAGTTCTGGGTCACCGCGGTCACTCCCTCCGAGGACTCGCCGTCGACCTCGAGCCGCAGCCGCACCGGGTCGCGGAGGTATCGCGTGTAGAAGCTCGACACCGCGATCGAGGTGTAGAACCATCGCCCGCCGCGCGCCTTCATCCTCGGCCTTGCGTCGACCCGCTGGGTGGTGGTCGCGTCGAGGCCGGCACCGCAGGCGAACACGAAGCGGCGCCCGTTGGCGATCCCGAGGTCGACCCGGCGCGGCTCGAAGCGGTCGGCGAGAGCGAGCAGGTGCTCGGTGGCGTCGACGACGTCGTTCGGGATCCCGAGCGTTCGACACACGACGTTGGTTGAGCCCCCCGGCAGCACCGACACCGGGACCCCGGTGCCGGCGAGTCCGTTGGCGACCTCGTTCAGGGTCCCGTCGCCGCCGAAGGCGACGACGATGTCGTAGCCCCCGTCGCGGGCCTGGCGCCCGATCTCGGTCGCATGGTCGCGAGCCTGGGTCGAGACCGCCTCGACCTCGTAGCGTCCCTGAAGCGCGTACACGACGAGGTTCTTGAGCCGGTCCGACACCGTGGTCGCGTACGGGTTGACGATGATCAGCATTCGCTTCTTGGGCGTCCGGACCGGCGCCCGGTTCCCGTTGTCCAGCGCGCGCGGACGCGGCGGAGCGGTGGGCATCGCGATGCTCACTGGATTGTCATACCCCGGTGCCGGGGCTGGTTACCCTGCGGGTTGCGGCGGGATCTCGACCTCGCCCTCGGCGCCGGTGGCCTCGAAGCGGACCAGGTCGCCGTCGGCGACCTCGCGCACGATTCCCGCATTGATCAGCAGGTCGACGTGGCCGACGACCTCCGAGAGGGTGAGGAACGCCTGGGTCACGGCGACGTTCCCCCACAGCTCCTGGGCGAGCTCGTACGCCGTTCGGGGGCGGTCGGCGATCAGCCCTCGCAGCTTCTCCGCCCGGCGCCGGTGGAGCTCGAAGCGCTCGTCGATCAGCGCCCGGTGGTCGGCGATCGGGTCGCCGTGGCCGGGGAGCAGGAGCTCGGCGTCGAGCTCGCGGGTGCGCCGCAGCGACTCGAGGTAGGCGACCAGCGCCTGCGGGCGCTCCTCCGAGCCGTCGAGCGGCCGGGAGAGCAGCGGGTTGGAGGAGATGTGGGCGATCAGGTGGTCGGCGCAGAGGAGGATCCGCCGCTCGGCGTCCCAGAACAAGGTGTCGGAGGGACTGTGGCCGGGGCGGTGCTGGACCTCGAGGGTCCGGTCGCGCAGCCGCAGCGCCTCGCCGTCGCGGAGCGGCCGCGTCACCGTCGCCGCCGAGCCCCAGCCGCGAAAGCTGCGCGAGACGCTGCGCAGCCCGATCACCAGGTCCTCGGGGATCCCGTAGCGCAGCATCAGCCCGCCCGCGAAGGCGTCGTCGCGCTCGGTGTCCTCGCCGTAGCGCTCCACGAAGGGGACCATGAGATCGATCGCCGCCACCTCGCAGCCCGAGCGCGAGGCGATGATCTCGGCGAGGCCGAGGTGGTCGATGTGCTGGTGGCTGAGCACCAGCAGCTCGATCCGCTCGATCGCCTGGCCCAGCCGCTCGAGCTGGTGCTGGAGCTCGTCCAGCGACTTGCCCGAGTTCGGCCCGGTGTCGACCAGGGTCAGCGGCGAGTCGTCGATCAGATAGCAGTTGACGCGGCCGACCGCGAACGGCGTCGGGATCCGGAGCCGGTGGATGCCCGCGTCGCGGACGCGCTCGAGCGCCTGCTCGAGGCTCACACCGGGTCCTCAGGCCTCCTGCCTGGGGGCGGCGGGGGACCAGCGGCGGCGCAGGCGCAGGAACGGCTCCTCGATCAGCTTGTAGCTGACCGCCGCGGCCGCGATCGACACGGGCAGCACGAACAGGGTCAGCGCAGCGAAGCCGTCGACGCCCTTGCCGGTGAAGTAGTCGAGCACGTAGATGTGCCAGAGGTAGACGCTGTAGCTGGCCAGGCCGAGCGCCGCCAGCGGCCGCCACCACAGCACCCGGGTGACGGGGCCGCGATCGAGGCGCGGGAACGCCGCCGCGCCGAGGATCAGGAACGCGATCAGCGGACAGAGGACGTCCCAGGTGTAGTCGATGAAGGTGAATGGCACGATCAGCGGAACCGTCGCGAGCAGCCAGAGGTCGGATTTGAGCACCGGGCCGCGCATCCAGCGCGGGTGATGCTCGCGCAAATGGAGGTAGAACAGCGCCGCGACCATGCCGGCGAGGATGAACTGGAAGTTGGTCAGGGTGCTCGCGCGCCAGACAGGACGCGGCGCGTCGGCGAAGCCGACGGTGGCCAGGCGCAGCGCCATGCAGGCGAGCGCCAGGCCGATCAGCACGGCGGCGGCCCGCCCGAGCGAGCGCCGCGCGATGCGGGCCACCACCCAGGCGAGCAGCGGCAGCACGAGGTAGAAGTGAAGCTCGACCACGAGGCTCCAGGACGCGTTGACGAACTGGTAGGTGGTCTGGTCTTCGAAGTTCTGGGAGAAGGTCAGGAAGCGCGCCCAGATCTCGGGCGTGGCCCCGCCCACGATGAACAGCAGCACCGCCGCGGTGACGGCGTAGTACAGCGGCAGGATGCGCAGCGCCCGGTTGGTCGCATAGCGGCGCAGGCTGACCGCGCCGCCGCCGGCGAAGTCGCGCTTTGCGAACGGCATGTAGATCGCGAACCCGCTGATCGCGAAGAAGACGAAAAGGGCGATGTTGCCGACCCCGTAGACGCCCCGCGTGAAGAGGTCGCCGGCGGTGTCGAGCTGGTTGACGCCGGGGGGAAGGGCGAGGGTGGTGACGCCGACGTGCGCCATCACCACGGCCACGCAGCCGAGCGCGCGCAGCGACTCGATGTAGGCGTCGCGGCGCTCGCCCGCCTGCGAGATCTTCCCGCCATCCGCCTCCCGCACCTGCCCCTCGGGGGCGTCAGTCATGCGCGGATGAGCTCGAGGACCTCATCTCGCTTCTCCTCCATGTGCTCGCGCGAGCGCAGCGACTCGAGGTTGAGACGGAGCAGCGGCTCGGTGTTCGACGGCCGGACGTTGAAATGCCAGTCCGGGTAGTCGACCGAGACCCCGTCGAGGCGGCTGAGCTCGCCGTCGGCGTAGCGCTCGGCGAGCGCGGCCATCTTCGCCCCCTGGTCGGCGACCTCCGAGTTGATCTCGCCCGAGATGAAGTAGCGGCTGCGAAACTCGCCGACCAGGTCCGAGAGCCTGTGACCGGGTCCTCCGGTGGAGAGCAGCTCGAGCATCAGCAGCGCCGGGATCGCGCCCGAGTCCGCGCACCAGAAATCGCGAAAGTAGTAATGGCCTGAGACCTCGCCGCCGAACGCGGCGGCGTGCTCGCGCATCGCGGTCTTGAAGAAGGCGTGGCCGACCCGGTTCTGGTGCGCAGTGCCGCCGAGCTCGATGACCGTGTCGGGGACCGCACGGCTGGCGCGCACGTCATAGACGATCGGCGCCCCGGGGTGCTTGCCCAGAACCTGCCGCGCCAGCAGCGCGGTGAGGAAGTCGCCGTCGACGAACTCGCCGGTGTCGTCGATGAAGAAGCACCGATCGGCGTCGCCGTCCCAGGCGATCCCCAGGTCCGCCTCATCGGCGAGCACCCGCTCGACGAGGAAGCGCCGGTTCTCGGGCAGCAGCGGATTGGGCTCGTGGTCGGGAAACTCCCCGTCGGGGATCCAGTAGGTCTCGACCGGCTCGATCCCGAGCCGGTCGAGCAGCGGCCCGACCATCGGCCCGGCCATCCCGTTGCCACCGTCGACCACCACCCGCAGCGGCCGCACCGCCGAGGCGTCGACGAGCCCGAGCACGTGGCGGTGAAAGTCGTCGTAGACGTCGACCGCCTCGACCGAGCCCCGGGGCGAGACCTCGCCGTCTCCGAACCCGGCCTCGACCCCCGCCTGCACGTCGCCGATCCCGGCGTCTCCGGAGAGGGCGAGGGCGCCCTCGCGGACCAGCTTCACCCCGGTGTAGGGCTTCGGGTTGTGCGAGGCGGTGACCATCGCCCCCCCGTCGAGCTCGCGCGAACCGACGAGGAAGTAGAGCAGCTCGGTTGCGACCAGCCCGGCATCGAGCACGGTCGCGCCCTCGGCGACCAGCCCGGCGACGAGTCGTTTGCTCATCCCCGGTGCGGTCAGGCGCATGTCGCGACCGACCCCGACCCGGAGCTCCGACGGCTGCTTGCCGCGCAGCTCCGCAAGCACGCGGGCGAACGCGCGGCCGATCGCGTGGGCGGTCGTCTCGTCCATCTCCGAGCCGTAGAGCCCGCGGATGTCGTAGGCCTTGAAGATGCTTGGCGGAGCCAAGACCTCAGGCAAAGCGACCCTTGAGCGTCTCGTAGGTCTGCACGAGCGACTGCGGCATCACCCGGGTGTCGGCGAGCACCGGCATGAAGTTGGTGTCGCCGCCCCAGCGCGGGACGACGTGCAGGTGGACGTGATGCTCGATCCCGGCGCCGGCCACGCGGCCCTGGTTGAAGCCGAGGTTGTAGCCGTGCGGCGCGTAGCTGTCGTCGAGCACCCGCATCGCCTGCTGCGCCAACGCCATCGTCTCCGCCAGCGACTCGGGCTCGAGGTCGGGCAGGTAGCCGACGTGCCCGTACGGGGCGATCATCAGGTGGCCGTTCGTGTACGGGAAGAGGTTCAGGATCACGAAGCAGAGCTCGCCGCGGTGGACGATCAGGTTCGCCGCGTCGTCCTCCTCGCGCGGCTTGGCGCAGAAGATGCACTCCTGCTCTGAATCCTTGGCCGCGTCCTTCACGTAGGCGAGGCGCCAGGGCGCCCAGATCCGCTGGCTGGTCACGGCGGCAATCCTAGAGGTGGGTCGCCGGACGCTAGAGCCAGCGGCGAAGGCGGAAGTAAGCGACCATCGCGACGAGGACCGCCAGACAGGAGCCGACGATGACGAAGAAGTCCTCGGGGTCGCCCTCGCCGGGCACCCTCACGTTCATCCCCCAGAGGCTGGCGATGAAGGTCAGCGGCAGGACGATCACGCTGATCGCGGTCAGCACCCTGAGGATGTCGTTGACGTGGTGGGAGAGCACCGACTCGTTGGTGTCCTCGAGGGCCTCGACGACCTCCTTGTAGTTCTCGAGCATGTCCCAGATCCGCTCGTGGGCGTCGACGACGTCGTCGAAGTAGATCTCCAGGTCGAGGTCGGCGGCGAGGAAGCGGCCCTTGACGTGCTCGAGGTCGCGCAGGACCGTTCGCTGTGGCCGGATCACCTTGCGGAAGTTGATGATCTCCTGCTTTACGTTGGAGATGTCGCGGACGACCTCCTCCGAGCGCCCCTCGAAGATCTCGTCCTCGACCGCGTCGAGCTTGTTGCCGATCTTGCGCAGCATCGGGAAGCAGTAGTCGAAGCTGTCGTCGACGATCCGGTAGAGCAGGTAGCCCGAGCCGCGCGAGAACAACTGCTCGCGCAGCTCCTCCTTCTGGCGGCAGCGCTCGAACAGGTACTCGACCGGCTGCAACGGCTGGTTCGGGATCGTGACCAGGAAGTCGGGGCCACTGAAGATGTCGAGCTCGCCCGCGTTCAGCCGCCCGACGGAGCGGTCGTACACCGGGAAGTGAAGGACGATGAACAGGTACTCCGGGTACTCGTCGATCTTCGGGCGCTGATTGCGCGAGAGCACGTCCTCGAGATCGAGGGCGTGAAAGTCGAACTGCTCCTCGAGCCAGGCGCACTCCAGCGGCGTCGGGCGCTCGATGTTGACCCAGCGCAGGCCGGAGCCCTGAACGGTCTCGACCTGTGGCGTGCGCTCGCCGGGCTCGGGCGGGGCGACGAGCTCGCGGCCACGCGCCGAACGGCGCAGTCTCGGCTTCGGAAGGTTGGGCATTGTCACTGGTATATTGCCGCCTCACATAACCGCTGCATCCAGAGGGGTGGAGGGACTGGCCCGACGAAGCCCCGGCAACCACCGAAGGTCGCAAGACCGGAGATAGGTGCCAATTCCAGCAGGCGCTGAGCCTGGGAGATGTGAGTGGAAGTCCGATCCGGACCTCTGCTCACCGAGCAGAGGTCTTTTTCGTTACCGGCGACGACGACGAGGAGCGTGGATCGGATGAGTACTTTGCAAGGGCTTCGGTGCAAGGAGTGCGGGACCGAGCATCCGCTGGAGGCGCGCTACGTCTGCGAGCACTGCTTTGGGCCGCTCGAGGTCGCCTATGACCACTCGGCGCTCGACCCGGCCGAGGCGCGGCGAAAGATCCAGGCCGGCCCGACGGGGATCTGGCGCTACGCGGACTTCCTGCCCTTCTCCGAGCGCCCCCACGATCCGCTGCAGCCCGGGCTGACCCCGCTGGTGCGCGCCGACCGGCTCGCCGAGCGGCTCGGGCTCCGGGAGGTGTGGATCAAGAACGACGCCGCCAACCCCACCCACTCGTTCAAGGACCGGGTGGTCGCGGTCGCGCTGGCGAAGGCCCGCGAGCTCGGCTTCACCACCGTCGCCTGCGCCTCCACCGGCAACCTCGCCAACGCGGTCGCCGCACACGCCGCCGCGGCGGGGCTCGACGCCTACGTCTTCGTCCCCGCCGACCTCGAGGAGCAGAAGCTGCTCGCGACCGGCGTCTACGGCGCCCGCCTGATCGGCGTCGACGGCAGCTACGACGACGTCAACCGCCTCTGCACCGAGCTGTGCGAGGACCGCCCGTGGGCGTTCGTGAACGTGAACCTGCGGCCCTACTACTCCGAGGGCTCGAAGACCCTCGCCTACGAGACCACCGAGCAGCTCGGCTGGTCGCTGCCCGACCGGGTCGTCTGCCCGATCGCCTCGGGCTCGCTGTTCACCAAGATCGGCCGCGGGTTCGACGAGTGGCGCGAGCTCGGGCTCGTCGACGGCGAGCTGCCGGCCTTCAACGGCGCCCAGCCGCTGGGCTGCGATCCGGTCGCGACGGCGTTCGCCGAGGGATGGGACGTCTGCAAGCCGCAGCGCCCGGAGACGATCGCGAAGAGCCTTGCGATCGGAAACCCCGCCGACGGCCCGTACGCGCTCGAGCTCGCTCGGCGCACCGGCGGCGCGATCGACTCGGTCGACGACGCCGAGATCCGCGCCGGCATCCGGCTGCTGGCGGAGACGACGGGGATCTTCACCGAGACCGCGGGTGGCGTCACCGCCGCGGTGCTGGCGAAGCTCGCCGCCTCGGGCGCGATCGATCCCGACGAGCGCGTCGTTGCGATGATCACCGGTGAGGGCCTGAAGACGCTCGACGCGGTTCGCGACGGGTTCGAGATCGCCGAGATCGACGGCTCGCTCGATTCGTTCGTCGCCGCGGTCGAGGGCGTCCCCGCGCCGACGACCTGACGGCCACGCGACCCGCGCGGGTTCGGGCGAAAACAGGGTAAACCCCAGGGTCATCCCCCGTCGCGGGCACGCGGCCCAGGGCCCATGCTGCGATCGATGCCCGAGGTCGAAACCGGTTGAGGAGGCAGACGATGTCGAAGCGGTCGATTCGCAGGGCCCGCGAGCAGCGCCAAGCGGTGGGTCACAGCAGGCTGGCCAAGACGGCGCTCGGCGCGGGCTCCGCGCTCGGCGCGACCGTCCTGCTCGCCCCCGCGGCGCAGGCCGACACGATCGTCGTCGACAGTCTCGACGCGGACGGGCCGGGCACCCTGGACGACGCGGTCGTCGAGGCGAACACGAACAACGTAGCCGACCTGATCACCTTCGCCTCCGGGCTCAGCGGGACGATCGAGATCGACGGTCACCTCGAGATCTACGACGAGGCGCTCGAGATCCAGGGCCCGGGCGGGAGCGTGATCACCGTCGACGCCCAGGGCCTCGACCGGGTCTTCTACCTCGGGTCATTCGATGAGCCGAACACACCGGTGACGATCTCGGGGCTGACCGTGACCGGTGGCGACGCCGACGGCGCCGTCGTCGGGGGAGGGATCGCGAGCATCCCGTTCGACGACGAGGTGGCCGACCTCACCCTCGCCGACATGGTGATCACCGGCAACGACGCCGCCGCCGACGGCGGCGGCGTCTACGTCGAGGGCGGCTCGCTGACGGTGGTCAACAGCCTGATCACCGCGAACGAGGCCGGCGAGTACGGCGGCGGGATCTTCCTCTACGGCGCCGCCGGTGATGCGGCGACCCAGCTCACGGTCACGAACACGACGATCTCCGACAACCTCGCCGACTTTTCCGGGGGCGGGGTCTACGTCAGCGACGCGAGCGGCGACGCGGTGTTCCAGGGCTCGACCGTGGCGAACAACACCAGCAACAGGCACGGGGGCGGGATCTCGTTCTGGGGCGACAACAATGTCGACGCCGGGCTGACGCTCGACGCGACGACGGTCTCGGGCAACTCCGCCGGGGGGGCGGCCGGCGGGGTCTGGTTCCTCGGTCCCTCCGGTCCGAGCGTGGTTCGCAACTCGACGATCTCGGGCAACTCCGCCTACCGCGGCGGCGGGATCGACGCCCTCCCGTTCTACGACGAGCCGATCGCGGTCACCAACTCGACCATCGTCGACAACGAGGCCGAGGCGAGCGGCGGCGGGGTTTTCCTGTTCGGCGCAGACGGCGACGGCGACGGCGAGACCGACACGCTGGCGCTCTCCTCGACGATCGTCGCCAACAACAGCTCGGGCGAGGGCGCGGGCGACCTCGACGGCGGCGGCCCCGAGCCGGGGACGTTCGCGACCGGGTTCTCGCTGATCGAGGACCCGAATCCGCCCGGGGGCGCGACCATCGCCGAGGCCCCGGCGGGCTCGAACGTCTTCGGCGCAGACCCGGCGCTCGGAGGCCTTGCCAACAACGGCGGCCCGACCCAGACCCACCTGCCGGCGCCGACCAGCCCGGCGCTCGACGTCGGGGTAAACAACAACCTCCAGACCGACCAGCGCGGCCTCGCGCGAACCCAAGACCTGTCGGCGATCGCCAACGGGGCCAGCCCCGACGGCAGCGACATCGGCGCGGTGGAGCTCCAGGCCGCCGACTGCCAGGGCCAGGGCGCCCTGAAGCTGGAGGGCACCGACGCAGACGACACCCTCACCGGCACCGACGGCCCCGACTCGATCGCGGGCCTGGGGGGCAACGACAGCGCCGACGGCGGAGGCGGAGACGACTGCGTAAACGGAGACGAGGGCAAGGACAACCTCAAGGGCGGCGCCGGCAAGGACCAGGTAAACGGCGGCGCCGGCAAGGATCGCCTGGCCGGCAACGGCGGCAAGGACAAGCTCAAGGGCCAGGGCGGCAGGGACAACCTCAAGGGAGGCGGCGGCAAGGACAACCTCAGGGGCGGGGGAGGAAAGGACAAGCTCTCAGGCGGCGCCGGCAAGGACAAGCTCTCGGGCGGCGGCGGCAAGGACCGCCTCAAGGGCGGTCCCGGCAAGGACAAGCTCAAGGCGGCCGGGGGCGGCAAGGACAAGGTCAACTGCGGTGGCGGCAAGGACAAGGTGATCGCCGACGCAAAGGACAAGGTCTCGCAGAGCTGCGAGAAGGTGGTCGTGAGGGGCTAGGAGGTAGGGATGTCTGAACGATCGATTCGCAGGGCCCGCGAGCAGCGCCAAGCGGCGGGTCACAGCAGGCTGGCCAAGACGGCGCTCGGCGCCGGCTCCGCGCTCGGCGCGACCGTCCTGCTCGCCCCCGCGGCGCAGGCCGACACGATCGTCGTCGACAGCCTCGACGCGGACGGGCCGGGCACCCTGGACGACGCGGTCGTCGAGGCGAACACGAACAACGTAGCCGACCTGATCACCTTCGCCTCCGGGCTCAGCGGGACGATCGAGATCGACGGTCACCTCGAGATCTACGACGAGGCGCTCGAGATCCAGGGCCCGGGCGGGAGCGTGATCACCGTCGACGCCCAGGGCCTCGACCGGGTCTTCTACCTCGGGTCATTCGATGAGCCGAACACACCGGTGACGATCTCGGGGCTGACCGTGACCGGTGGCGACGCCGACGGCGCCGTCGTCGGGGGAGGGATCGCGAGCATCCCGTTCGACGACGAGGTGGCCGACCTCACCCTCGCCGACATGGTGATCACCGGCAACGACGCCGCCGCCGACGGCGGCGGCGTCTACGTCGAGGGCGGCTCGCTGACGGTGGTCAACAGCCTGATCACCGCGAACGAGGCCGGCGAGTACGGCGGCGGGATCTTCCTCTACGGCGCCGCCGGTGATGCGGCGACCCAGCTCACGGTCACGAACACGACGATCTCCGACAACCTCGCCGACTTTTCCGGGGGCGGGGTCTACGTCAGCGACGCGAGCGGCGACGCGGTGTTCCAGGGCTCGACCGTGGCGAACAACACCAGCAACAGGCACGGGGGCGGGATCTCGTTCTGGGGCGACAACAATGTCGACGCCGGGCTGACGCTCGACGCGACGACGGTCTCGGGCAACTCCGCCGGGGGGGCGGCCGGCGGGGTCTGGTTCCTCGGTCCCTCCGGTCCGAGCGTGGTTCGCAACTCGACGATCTCGGGCAACTCCGCCTACCGCGGCGGCGGGATCGACGCCCTCCCGTTCTACGACGAGCCGATCGCGGTCACCAACTCGACCATCGTCGACAACGAGGCCGAGGCGAGCGGCGGCGGGGTTTTCCTGTTCGGCGCAGACGGCGACGGC
>JBOGZD010000071.1:0-15360 GCA_050697155.1 Solirubrobacterales bacterium
GAGTCGTAGATCGCCTCGGCCTCGGCGCGATCCATGTCGGCAAGGTTCGCCGTGCCCGGCGCGGAGCCTGCTTATGTCAACCGGCCTTCCCCCGGGCCAGCGCCCGGCGGACCGACTGAACGCTTACAGAAAGGCGCCACCGGATCACGTCTCGTAGTCGCGCACGAAGTCGATGAACGCCTTCGCCGCCGCGGAGCGGTGGCGGCCGCGGCGCCAGAGGAGGTAGACGGGGAGGCGAATCGCCGGGCGCAGTGGGCGCGTGTCCACCGGGGGGCCCTCGCGGCGGGTGAGTGAGGCGGGGAGCACCGCAGCGCTGAAGCCGTCCGAGACCAGGCAGCGGATCAGGTACGGGTCGCCGCTCTCCAGCGAGACGTTGAAGTGCTTGCCGGTGCGGGCGAAGAACTCGTCGACGACGGCCTTGATCGCCGAGCCCGAGCGCGGGCTGGCGAGCGGGGTCCCGTCGAGGTCGGCGGCGCTGACGCGCTCCTTGTCGGGCGCGGTGCCCGGCGGGAAGGCCGCCACCACCTCCTCCTCGCTCACCCGCAGCGCCTCGAGCTCCTCGCCGACGTCGCCGGCGACGAGCGAGAACGCCGCGTCGAGGTCGTCGCTCTCGAGCAGCTCGCGCATGTCAGCGGCGGTGCCCTCGCGCAGGCCGACCTCGATCCCGGGGAAGGCCCGGTTGAAGTGCGCCAACAGGGTCGTCACGTCGATCCCTCCCGCCGGCAGTAGCGCTCCGATCGCCACCCGGCCGCGGACCAGCCCGCGCAGCTCGTCGAGCTCGGAGTGGACGCCATCGAGCTCCGCGATCACGCGGCGCGCACGGGCCGCGACCGCCTCCCCCGCCTCGGTTGGGACCACGCGGCGGCTGGTGCGCTCGAACAGCTCGCTGCCGAGTTCGGCCTCCAGGCGGCGGATCTGGTGCGAGAGCGCAGACTGGGCCACGTGCAGCTCCGCGGCCGCCCGGGTGAAGTGCCGGTGGCGGGCCACGGCCTCGGCGTAGACGAGCTGGCGCAACTCCATCTGATCAATCGTAGGTCACGATCAATCGATTGACAACAACATCTTGCATCGATTGATTGGTGCGGGGAGAATGCCGGCCATGGAGTCGAACCCGGTGACGGTGAGGATGGCGACGGCCACGGATCTGGCCGCGATCGCGCGGGTCGCCGAGCGCGACTCGCGCCCGGCGCCGCCGGGCCCTCACCTGGTTGCCGAGCGCGACGGGGTCGTGGAGGCCGTCCTCTCCCTGCGAACGGCGGCCGTGGTCGCAGATCCTTTCCGCCCCACGGCGGAGCTGGTGGAGCTGCTGCGCTTGCGCGCACGCAGCCTGCGTGACCGCGAGCGTCCGCGCCGGGCGCGCCGAATCGGCGTTCAGCTGCGCCATCTCGGCGCCGGAGGGCGCGCGTGACCCCCACCGTCCGCCGCGAGCTTCGCCCCGGCGACCTGGGCGCGATCGTCGCCCATCACGGCGCCCGCTACTCGCGCGAGTTCGGAGTCGACCCGACCTTCGAGGCGATGGTCGCAGACAGCGTCGCCGCGGCCGGAAAGCGCGGCTTCCCGCGCGCCAACGAGCGCATCTGGATCGTCGAGGCCGGCGGCAGGCACGCCGGCAGCCTCGCGCTCACCGACGAGGGCTCGGGGCTGGCGATGCTGCGCTGGTTCGTGCTCGACCCCGAGCTGCGCGGTCGCGGGCTCGGCCGGCGACTGGTGGCCGAGCTGCTCGAGACGGCAAAGCACGCCGGCTATGAGCGCATCGCGCTGGAGACGTTCAGCAACCTGCGGGCCGCCGCGCACCTCTACCTCAGCTTCGGCTTCGAGCTGGTGTGGGCCCAGACCGGCCCGCGGTGGGGACGCGACGAGATCGTCTACCAGCGCTACGAGCTAGTGATGTCTCACGTCTTCCAGGACCGCGCCCAGGAGCGCAGCTCGCGCAACGCCGGCTCGAGCGCTCGCCCCTTCTCGGTCAGGGCGTAGGAGACCCGCGCGGGCGAGCCGTCGTGGACGGCGCGTTCGACCACGCCCTCGGCCTCGAGCTCGCGCAGCCGCCTCGACAGCAGCCGGTCGGAGAGGCCCGGAACGGCCTGGGCGAGCTCGGCGAAATAGTGCGGGCGCTCGACCAGCGCCCAGAGGATCGCTCCCGCCCAGCGGCGACCGATCAGCTCGACCGCGGCATGGAAGTCGGGACAGACACGGGCTGGGTGCCCGTTCCCACGTGCGGGTGCTCCACGCTCGGCTTGCGACCGCGCCTCCACCCTGCGTTTGAGACTAGCGAACGGCCCACTTGGGCAAGCGCGATTCGGATCTCGATCAGGCTGCACACGGGGCGGTGTCGGTCGGCTCCAACGGGCCCGCCAGCGCCTCGGAGACCACGCCGTTGGGCACCCCGAGCCCGCTTGCGCGGCCCTGGGCGGAGGCGGCGAACACGGTGGTCATCACGCGGCCGTCGGCGTCCACCAGCGGTCCGCCGGAGTTACCGCTGCGGACCTCGGCCCGAAACGGGGTCATCACCCGTCGCACCGGGCCGCGGCCATAGGAGTCCTGGCTCGTCACCTCGCCGCTGCGCCCGACCCGCGCCGGGGTCAGGGTCAGCGGGCCGTTGTCCGGATAGCCGATCACCGCGCCCGCGGCGCCCTTGCGCGCGGTGGGCTTGAGCTCTAGCGACTCGACCCCGAGCCCGGTCACCCGCAGCAGAGCGAGGTCGTTGCGCGGGTCGTAGTGGACCGCCTCGGCGTTTGCCTCCGAGCCGCCCTCGGGGGTCACGGTGGTGTCGTCCTGTCCCGCGATCACGTGCGCGTTGGTGGCCACCAGGTCCGGCCCGGCGACCCAGCCCGAGCCGACGACCCCGAGCCCGCAGGCGGTGCCGAGCACCCGCACCACCGAGCCGGCGGCGTCGCGGACCTCCGGGTCGTCCGAGATCGCCGCCACCGGGGCCGCGACGTCGGCGTCGGGCCCGCGCACGGGCGGCGTCGGGTCGACCCGGCGCAGCACGTTCAGCAGCGGCCCCGAGGGCGGCAGGGCGTCGTTGAGCGTCGCGAGGATGGTCGATCTCTGCACCGCCTCGCGCAGCTCCCGCGCGCTCCCCGTCGAGGCGTGCAGCGCCACCGCGCCGAAGCCCCAGGCAAGGAAGAGGGCGAGGGCCGCGAACAGCGCCGCCCCGCCGAGCCCGTCGAGCGCCGCAAACGGCCCCGCTCCGATCAGGCGGCGCCGCAACGCCTGCCCGAGCCCGTCGAGCGCGATCGCGGCGAACGCCCCGACCAGGATCCCGATCAGCACCGCCACCAGCGGCGCGTAGCGCGATTCCGAGCCTCCGGCGAGCAGCGCCGGGCCGAGCCGGGCCCCGACAGCGGCGCCGCCGACGAAGCCGGCGAGCGGCAGAGCGCTTGCAATCAGGCCCCGCTCGTAGCCGATCGCCCCCAACGCGACCGCGAAGACGACGATGATTACGTCGATGGCGTTCATCGGGTCGAGCGAATCTAGCTCCCGGGACCAGGCCGACGAGCGCCGGCGCCGCGTGCTGACTCGGGCGCTGCCGATCGCGGCGCTGGCGACGGTCGCGTTCGTCGGCGGGCTGCTGGTCGCCGGCGGGCCGGATGCGCCGGCGGCGGAGCGCTTCGTCGAGGCCTGGATCGGCGGTGACTACGAGGCGATGCACGCGGAGCTCACCCCCGAGGCGCAGGACGAGTACTCGCCGGAGCGGCTCGCGCGCGCCTACGAGGATGCGGCGGAGACCGGGACGGTCGCCGAGATCAGCGCCGGGGAGGTCGACGAGGATGACGGCGTCGCGTCGGTCGACATCGACCTGCAGACCCACGCCTTCGGCGCCCTGCGCGGGAGGCTCGAGCTGCCGATCTCTGATGGCAAGGTCGCCTGGGAGCCGTATCTCGCCTTCCCCGGTCTCGAGCCCGGGGAGACCCTCTCGCGGCTCTCCCGGGCGCCGCGCCGGGCGCCGATCCTCGCCGCCGACGGCAGCCCGCTCGCCGATGGCCCGGCCGCGGCGCGCTCGGTGCCGTCGACGGCGGCCTCGAACGTGGTCGGCGCGGTCGGAGCCGCGACCCGTGCGCAGGCCTCGGAGCTCGCGCGGCGCGGGTTCGCCCCCGGAACGCTGACCGGCAACTCCGGGCTCGAGCTCGCCTACGACGCCCGGCTCGCCGGCCAGCCCGGCGGCCAGCTCGTCGCGACCGCCGCGGGCGAGGAATCGGACCTCGAGGGCGGCCGGGTGCTGGCCGCAAGCCAGCCGCAGCCGGGCAAGGCGGTGCGCACCACGATCGACCCGGGGCTGCAGGAGGCCGCGGTGAGCGCACTCGGCGGGCTCTTCGGCGGCGTCGCCGTGATCGACGCCCGCAACGGATCGATCCTCGCCCTGGCGGGGGTTGCCTACTCGGCGCCCCAGCCACCGGGCTCGACCTTCAAGCTGATCACCACCACGGGCGCGCTCGACGCCGGGATCGTGAAGCTCTCCGACACCTTCCCGATTGAGACCTCGAACAGCGACATCGGACGCGAGATCGCCAACTCCGACGACGCCCCGTGCGGGGGCACCTTCGCCGAGAGCTTCGCCAACTCGTGCAACACCGTGTTCGCTCCGCTGGGCGCGCGGCTGGGCGGCCCGGAGCTGGTCGAAGTCGCCGAGCGCTACGGCTTCAACGCGCCGCCGCCGATCTTCGACCCGGTCGCCGCCGCGGCGATCGACCCGCCGCCGAGCACGATCCCGGAGATCTCGAGCAGCGTCGAGACCGGCGAGAGCGCGATCGGCCAGGGCCAGGTGCTCGCCACCCCGCTTCAGCTCGCAAGCGTTGCGCAGACGATCGCCAACCGGGGCATGCGGATGCCGACCCGGATCGCCAAGGGCGCAGCGCTGCAACCGGACGCCGCGCCGGTCCGGGTGACGTCGGAGGAGACCGCGAACACGATCCGCGAGCTGATGATCGGCGTGGTCGAGAGCGGCACCGGGGTGGCGGCGGCGCTGCCCGGGGTAACGGTCGCGGGCAAGACCGGGACCGCCGAGCTCGGCCCGGCGGCGCTCGAGGAGGGCCAGAAGCTCGACCCCGGCGAGGAGCCGCCGCAGGAGCTCGACGCCTGGTTCACCGCCTTCGCCCCGGCGGGGAAGCCGAGCCTCGCGATCGGGGTGATGATCGTCAACTCCGAGGGCGACGGCGGCGAGATCGCCGCCCCGATCGCCGCCCAGGTGCTGAGCGCCGGCCTTGGAGTGGGCTAGATATCGAGCTCGACGTGGCCGGTCTCGTCGGCGCCGGCGATCTCGAGCTCGAGCGGGCGGTTCTCGGTCACCGCATCGGGGACCAGGAAGAGCAGCATCGCGCCCTGGATCGGGCCGCTGGCCGCGGTCGTGTCGGCGAGCGGGAGCTGGCCCTCGGCCGGCACCTGCTCGCCTGCCTCCAGCGCATACGGGCTGTCGCTCGATAGCGGCTCGAAGTGCTGCTCGGTCGTGTCGGCGATCGTGAACTCGCTCGCCGACGTCTGGGCATCCCCGGACCCGTTGTCGATAACCATGAACACGCCGAGGTAGGCCTCTCCGGAGGGCGCCGGGTCCTGGTCGATCAGGTACTCGGCGTCCTCGTTGTCGTCCGGGTTGAGAAAGCGGGTGAGCTGGACGTTGTAGGACAGCTCGCCCAGGTGCAGCGGCTCGCCCTCGACCACCTCGAGCTCCTCTTCCTCGCCGCAGCCGGCCACGCCAAGCGCGCCGAAGGCCGAGAGCACGCACAGGGCGATCGCGAGCGGGCGGCGCATGAGGGCGGCAAGCATATGCCTAGACCGATCCCGCCTGGGGGCCCGGGAGCCGGTCGCCACCGGCGACGCCGACCCGCTCGACCGGCCGCTCGGACTCGAGCAGCTCCTTGAGCCGGGTCATCGCCCTGCCCCAGTGGCGGCGAAACCAGCCGGCGGTCCCGGCGAGCTCGCGCAGGCGATCGACGGGGCGCGAGGGCTCGGTCCAGAAGGTGACCGTGACCTCACAGCCGCCGGCCGCCGGCCCCTCCGACAGCTCCCAGACGGTGATCGCGGGGACCCGGTTCCAGCGCCCGCCGTGGCCGCGCTCTCGGATCAGGTGGGGGCGCTCGATGAGCTCGATCGCCGTGTCGAGCCACTCGCCCGACTCGCGCAGGCGAAAGCGGGCCGCCGCCCCCTCGCCGACCGGGTCGATCCGCTGGAGCCGGTAATCGGCCAGGAAGTGATCGGTGAACGCCGGCCGGGCGGCGAGGTCGCAGAGAAAGTCGAAGACGCGCTCGCGCGGCAGGTCGATCGAGATGCTCGCGGAGACGGGGCGCATGCCGGCGGCGATTCTATTCGCCGCGAAACGCGCAATTTCCGTCTAACCGAGTCGATTCTTGTGGACGTTTCGTTAGAGCAAGTTAAGATCGACACAAGTTTGGGTACAGACTACGCCGTGCTCATAGGAGATGGGACCGCCCCCCGCAGCGATGTGCACGAGTCGGGGGAGCGACACATGGCGGAGCTGGGCGCCGGATCGCTCTTCTGCGTCGGTTGCGGCTTCGCGTTCTCGATCCAGGCGCTCGAATCGCTGCCGACCTGCCCCAACTGCGGCGAGTCGCGTTTCCGACGCGCGTCGCTGTTCGACCAGCCGACGATCGACTCCGACGCGCTCGAGGTCCCGGACACCGCGCCCGACTGGCTCCCGGCCGCGCGCGAGCGGATCGAGGAGCCCGGCCGCTACCTGGCCTGCGAGCGCCCCGGCGGCGAGCCCCGCCTCTTCCGCCTCGAGCAGGGCTGGACCCGGATCGGCCGCTCGGGGGCGGCCGACGTCCGCCTCGACGACGCGACCGTCTCGCGCCGCCACGCGCTCGTCGTGCTCACCGAGGAGGGCGACCTGCGCGCCCTCGACGACCGCAGCCTCAACGGCCTCTTCGTCAACGGCGAGCAGGTCGAATGGGCCCCGCTCTCAGACGGCGACGAGCTCGAGATAGGGCGGTACCGGCTGGTGGTCCTCGAGGCCTAGGGCCGTCGTTTCGTCGTTCGTCGTTCGAACGACGAAGCTCGAAGGACGAACGACGACTTACTCGGTCGAGATGTTCGGGTCGGCCTGGACCTTCTCCGGGACGATCATGAGGAAATGCTCGGCGGCGGTGCCCGCGAGGGCGAGGATTCGCTCGGCCTCCTCATCCTGATCGGTGGCCCGTAGCTGCTCGGCGTAGTGGCCGAGCAGGTCCTGGACGTCGAGGGTGCCCTCGGCGTCGAGCTCTTCGAGGTGGACCTTGGCCCCCTCGCCGAGCCGGCGCTCGATCGCAGCGCGGTCGAGGCTCCACTCGGGGCTGACGCGGGCGTAGACCCGCCCGCCGGTCATTCCGGCGCAGGCCCAGGGGCCGATGTCGCCGAGCACCACCGCCCGGCCCGAGGTCATGTACTCGAAGGCAAACCCCTTCGCGTTCGCGCGATCGACGAGGCAGCCGCGGGAGTCGTCGAGCGGCTCGGCGGGCTCGCCGGCGAGCACCACGTCGGCGCCCGAGAGGCGGATGCAGAAGCGCGAGTCGGCCGAGCCCTGCACGAACAGCCGCCCGCGCTGGGCGCCGTAGGCGAACGACTTGCCGACCGAGCCGTTCACCCGCTCGCCGTGCCGGTTGCGGCCCTTCATGATCGCCACCGTGCCGCCGAGCATCGTCTTGCCGACCCCGTCCTGGGCGCCGCCCTCGACCCGGACCACCAGCCCCCAGGCGTTGAAGGCGCCGAATCCCTGCCCCGCCACCGAGCCGCCGTTGAACGCGAGCTCGGCGAGGATGTCCTCGGAGCCCTCGGGCGCGCCGTCATAGATCCGCGCCCGCGAGAGCGCCCCGGCGAGCTCGGCGCCGAGGACGCGGTCGTTGGCGTCGGTGGGGCGCGGGAACTCCAGCCGCACGCCGGGGCTGGTGACCAGGCGCTCGGCGAGCTCGGCGATCTGCGCCGAGGCCGCCTTCGGCTCCATGCGAATCGGCCGCGCCCGCACCAGCCCCGCCTCGGCGCGCGCCTCGGCGAGCACCGCCTCCTCCTCGGCCACCGGGGCCGGCAGGTCCGCGGGCTCGAGGTCGAGGTACTCCTCGAGCGGGGTGATCAGCTCGGCGAGGTCGATCCGCTCCTCGTAGGCGATCTGCTCGAGCAGGTCGTAGCGGCCCACCAGGTCCTGCGTCCGCTCGTAGCCGAGCGATGCGGTGAGCTCCTTGACCTCCTCGCCCATCGCGGCGAAGAAGCGGGCGCAGTTCTCGGCCGCCGAGTCGACCGCCTGCGGGGTGAACTTCTTCAGCCCGTGCTCCTGGGCCTGCTCCGGGGTCTCGATCTGGGTCGCGATCCCGACATGGCAGGTATCGAGCTGGCAGCCGCGGCAGATCGTGCAGCCGAGCGAGACCATCGCCAAGGTGCCGAACGCGACCCGGTTGGCGCCCATGCACACGAGCTTGAGCACGTCGTGGGCGTGGCGGTAGCCGCCGTCGGCCCAGATCTCGACCCGGTTGCGGATCCCCGCCTCCATCAGCGCCCTGTGCACGAGCCGGGTGCCGATGTCCGACGGCAGCCCGACGTGGCGCAGCGCGTGCTGGCGCGCGGCGCCGGTGCCGCCCTCGAACCCGGACAGGGTGATGATGTCGGCGCCCGCCTTGACGATCCCGAGCCCGATCGTGCCGATGTTCGGCACCACCGGGACCTTGACCGAGACCCGCAGGTCGGGGTTGACCGTCTTCAGCTCGTCGATCAGCTCGGCGAGGTCCTCGATCGAGTAGAGGTCGTGGTTGTTGGAGGGCGAGATCAGGTCGGTGCCCGGGGAGGCGTTGCGGGCGGCGGCGACCTTCTCGGAGACCTTCTTGCCGGGCAGGTGGCCGCCCTCGCCGGGCTTTGCCCCCTGGCCGATCTTGATCTCGGCGACGTAGGAGGAGTTGAGCATCTCGGCCGAGACCCCGAAGCGTCCGGACGCGACCTGCTGGCCGCGCCACTTGCGGTAGCGGCCGTACATGTCCTGGATCTCGCCGCCCTCGCCGTTGATGCAGAGGATGTTGGTCTGCATCGCCGCTTCCGCGTAGGCGCGGAAGGCGGGCTCCGACTGCGAGCCGAAGCTCATCGAGGAGATCACCAGCGGGTAGTCGTGGTGTCCCACCCCGGCGTCGACCGAGCCTGCGTCGATCGGCCCGCGATCGGGCCGCAGCCCCATGATGTGGCGCATCGAGATCGGGCTCTGCGCCTCGAGATCGCGCACCTTCTCGGAGTACTCGGCGTAAGTGGCGGTGCCGTTCGAGGCCGCGACCGCCGCCTTGTAGACCTTCGGGTAGAAGCGGAACGCCTTCGCCGGCTTGGCCGCGGCGTCACCGTCGCGCAGGAGGCCGAGTCGCTCGTCGGTGTCGGAGTCGAGGTCGGCGAACCCGATTCCGGCGTTCTCCGACGCGGCGAACGCCTCGGTCTGGAAGATCTCGGCCAGCTCCGGCTTCACCCCGATCGAGGAGAACTGGCGCGCATAGCCGCGCACCTCGTGGATCCCGATCGTCGAGACCACCTTCTCGATCCCCTTGCGCAGCGCCGAGCAGATGTTGTCGAGGTCCTGGGCGTAGTCGTCGACGCAGACCACCTCCAGCAGCACGTACGGGCACACCCCGTTGGCGCCCAGGCCGAGCGCGAGCGCGACGTCGTGGACGTTGCGGATCGCCGCCGAGCGGAGGACGATCGAGCAGCGCCGTCGCAGGTTCTCCTCGCCCGGGTCGACCTTGAACGACTTCAGCGCTTGGTCGACCGCCGAGAGCGCCAGGTGCGGGTCGAGGTAGCGTCGCTCGCCGTCATAGACGGTGCGGTCGGTGAGCACGACCAGCTCGGCGCCGTCGCGGACCCGCTTGACCGCCTCCTGCTTGAGCCGCTCGATCGCGCCCTTGGTCGTCTCGGACTCCAGCAGGGCGATGTCGATCGCCGCGGCGCGGTCGCGGAACTCCTCCCAGAGGTCCTCGAGCACGTAGGTCCACTGCCCGCGCGCGATCCGCCTGTAGGTCTCGTCCGAGAGCGGAGCGAGGTCGTGGTGGCCGCCGAGGATCACCGGGAACGACGTCTCGACCGTGCGGGTGTCCTGCTGGGGCGCGTCGAGCGAGGGCCGGCGCCCGAACACGGCTCGGGTCGAGAAGTGCTCGATCTCGCGCTCGCGGTCGATCGCCGGGTTGGTGACCACCGCGACGGTCTCCTTGAAGTAGTCGGCGAGGTTCTGGCGCTCGGGGCTCAGCGCGGCGAGCGGCCCGTCGTAGCCCAGCGAGCCGATCGGCTCGGCGCCGTTGTCGGCCATCTGCTGGCAGAGCTTCACGTCGTCGCGCTGCCAGCCGAAACCGGCCAGGATCCGGTCGGAGACCTTGACCGGCTCGGCGGGGCCGGCCGCGGTGTAGCCGGGGATGTCGGCGCCCTCGAGCGGGCCGCCGGTCTCGAGCGCGCGCTCGTATCCGGCGATCTCGCCGCCGCCGGTGCGGTCCAGCCAGCGCTCGGCGACCAGCCGCTGCATCTCGGCGTGCTCGTAGAGGCGGGCGCGCCGCTTGTCGCGGTCGATCGTGACCAGGAACTTCTCCCCGGGGCCCAGCGGCAGCGGCTCGGAGATCATGTCGTGCACGCTCACAACCCCAGGCTCGGAGCTGAAGATGAGGTCGTCGGGCGTCTCGAGCTTCCAAAGCGGGCGCAACCCGAGGGCGTCGGCGGAGAACACGCACTCGTCGTCGTGGCGCGCGATCAGCGCCACCGGACCCTGGGCGAACGGGCCCAGCGCCTGGCGCAGGTACATGTAGAACGGGTGCAGGTCGGCCGGCAGCTCGTGGATCTCGTTGACGATCGGCGGCACCACCAGCTCCATCGCCTCGGCGAGCGAGAGGTCGCGCTTGCGGATCAGCGTGTCGATGGTCCGGTTGAGGTCCTGCGAGTCGGAGCTGCCGGGCTCGATCGGCACGTCGAGCATCCCCGCCTCCTGGCGAAGCTGGGCGATCGTGTTGATCTCGCCGTTGTGGCCGAGGACCGAGAACGGCTGCACCCGCTTGAACGACGGCCAGGTGTTGGTCGAGTAGCGGTTGTGGCCGAAGCAGCTGACCGTCTCTGCCCGCTCGTCGCGCAGGTCGGCGTAGTAGGCGCCGAGCACCCCGGGGGCGCCCATCACCTTGTAGACGCAGGTGGTCGCCGAGAACGAGGGCATGTGGAAGCCGAGCCGCTGCTCGAGCTCGACCATGAGGTCGAACAGCACCGCGTCGCGCCTGCGGGGGTCGGCGAGCACGCCGCCCACCTGCCAGAAGTGGGGCTCCTCCTCGCGCGCGGTCGCGCCCAGCGCCTGCGAGTCGACCGCGCCGAGGCGCTCGGCCAGGATGCGAAAGCCGCCCCGTCCGAGGATCTCGCGCGCGTCGTGCTGGGCCTTGTCGAGGTCGGCGTTGCGCTCGATGAAGATGTGGGCGACCGCGAACGCGTCGTCGAGGGCGAGCGCCGGGTTGTGGCCGCCGGCGCGGATCTCCTCGGCCCAGATCTTGCGCGGGATGTCCACCAGCACCCCGCAGCCGTCGCCCTCGCCGTCGACGTTGCCGGCCCGGTGGAGCATCTTCTGAAGGTTCTCGAGCGCAAGCGTCACCGGCTCGCGGCTCGGGGTGCCGTCCTTGCGCACCGAGGCATAGATCGCGCACGCGTCGCGGTCCTCGACCGAGGGCGGCGGGACCTTTGGCCGCCAGGGTAGGTGCGGCGAGTAACGACGGGGGCGGGGAGCGTTCATTGCGTGCCCCCCGAGGCCGTGCGCGGAACAGCTGTTCAATTGGACCTCCCGGTAACCGCGCCTTCTTCGAGCGGGCGCGCGACGGGCAAATGGGTCCGGGAATGATAGTTGCTGGCGCGGCCCGACCGATGGGCAGCGCTCGGTGCGCTATAGAGTCGGCGCGTGGCGGTAACGATCGCGGTCCTCTCGCAGAAGGGCGGCACCGGCAAGACGACGCTCGTCCGTACGCTCGCCGACGTCTTCGAGCGGCTCGGGCTCGACACGCTGGCCGTCGACGCCGACCCGCAGGGCAACCTCTCCGACTACTTCGACACCGACCGCGACGCCCAGCCGACCCTCGCCGACGTGCTCCAGGGCCAGGTGCGGGCGGCCGAGGCCGTGCACGGCCCGGTGATCCCGGCGAACCTGCGGCTCGCCGAGGCGGAGCTGGCGCTGGCGGGGAAGATCGGGCGCGAGGTGACGCTGCGCAACGCGCTTCGCGACCTCAAGCGCCAGCGCGAGCTGATCCTGATCGACTGCCCTCCGACGCTCGGGCTGCTGACTGTGAACGCGCTCGTCGCCGCCGACCACGCGGTGCTCTCGACCGAGGCCCAGTACTTCTCCCTGCAGGGGGTCGAGCAGGCGGTCCAGGTGCTCGACCTCGCCCGCGATTCGCTCAACCCCGAGCTCGACCTGCTCGCGGTGGTGCTCAACATCGCCAACATGCGCACCAAGCACGCCCGCCAGACGCTCGAGGGGCTGCGCGAGCGGTTCGGCGACCGGGTCTGCCGGACGGTGATCCGACAGTCGATCGCCTACGCGGAGTCGGCCGAGCGGGCGATCCCGATTCTCGACTACCGGCCCGACCGCGGGGCCGACTACCTCTCGCTCGCCGGCGAGCTGCTGCGACGGCTATCGAGGCCGGAGCTGCTTACGAGGCTGGACGAGCTCAGCGCCGAGCTGGTCCCGACGGGTGCGGGCGCCAAGCGACGCCGCCCGGGCGCCGCGCCGGAGCAGCCGCCCGCGTCGCAGCCGGCCGAGGTTCCCGCGCCCGTCGAGGGCGCGCCGCCGGGAGGCGAGGAGCCGCCCGCCCCGCGGCCCCGGACCGCGGAGGAGATCCCAATCAGCTGAGCGTCGGTGACGAGGCTGCAGTTGACCACCGTATGGGGGGCAAATCGCAGTCTCGCGCTGGGCGTCCTGGAGTTGCTCCAGAAGGAGAAGTGATGGCCGACAACGACTCGCCGAAAGCGCTCGAGGCGACGATCGCTCGCTACAACGACGCCTGGAACGCCCACGACCTCGACGCGATCATGGCGATGCACGCGCCGGACATGGTGTTCGAGAACCACACCGCCGGCGAGCGCGCCGAGGGCGAGGCCGCGCGGGAGCACATCGGCACGATCTTCGAGACCTGGCCCGACATCGCCTTCGAGACCCGGCGGCTCTACGTCCGCGACGGACTGGTCGTGCAGGAGTGGACGGCGACGGCCACGCACGCGAACGAGATGCGGCGCGGGGAGCTGGTCGCCGAGCCGACAGGCAAGAGGATCTCCTGGGACGGCCTCGACGTGATCCCGTTCGAGGACGGCCTGGTCAAGCGCAAGGACGTCTACTCGGACTCCGTGTCGATCCTGCGTCAGCTCGGGCTGCTGTAGCGACCTGCGTCGGCTGCGCCCGCCGGCGCCGGGGGTTGGGCGAATTTCGGCAACATGCCTGGCGCTTTCCGCCCAACCCCCCTGAGCGCCGCGCGGGCCGTAGGAGCTGCGCCAACCGGGCGATCCACTGCCCGGCGCCGTCGCCTCAGATCAGAGCTCGGGGACGTCGACGCCGAGCGGGGTGAACGGGACCCGGCGGACGTCGGCCCAGTCGCCGACCCGCTCCCGCGCCGCGTCGGAGACCTTTCCGGTGTCCTGCCAGAAGCACCACAGCAGCACGGTGGGGCCGGCGCCTGAGATCGTCGCCCCGATCGCGCCCAGATCGTGGGCCTGGCCGACGAGCTCGATCGACCGGGCGTAGAGCGGCTCGCGCGCCGGCTGGTGCAGGCGGTCGGCGAGTCCGCGGCCGATCAGGCCGAGGTCCGAGCGCTCGATCCCGAGCACGAGCTGGGTCGCGGCGGCGACGTTGGCGACCGCGTCGTCGAGCGTCACCTGGGCGGGCATCGCCGCCCGCGCGTCGGCGGTGGGCACGCTCCCCTCGGGAACGACCAGGATCGCCTCGACCCCCTGCGGCGGCTCGAGCCGCACCGGCCTCGGCAGCGTCCCGTCGCCGTCGGGCCGCGGACAGCAGACGAAGCCGCCGTAGAGCGCCGCGGCGACGTTGTCGGGATGGCCCTCGAGCTCGACCGCGTGGCGGTAGAGGTCGTCGGGCGCGAGCCCGAGCTCGTACAGGTGGTCGGCGGCGGCGAGGCCGGCGACGATCGCCGCGGCGCTGGAGCCGAGCCCGCGGGCAAGCGGGATCTCGCTGTCGATGCGGAAGCGCAATCCGTCGGCCGGATGCAGGCGCTCGAACGCGCGCACGCAGACGTTGTCGCGGTCGACCGGAAGCCGCTCGTCGCTGGCCTCGACCGAGAACTCGCCTGTCTCGGCCACCTCGAGCTCGAGCTGCAGCGAAAGCGCCGCGGCGAGCACGTCGAAGCCGGGACCGAGGTTGGCCGACGATGCCGGCACGCGAACGAGCCGGCGACGCGCGGTCACGGGCGCTTCATTGCCTCCATTTGATCGAGCACCCGACCGGGTCGGTGGCGTCGGGATCGGGCTGCGCGCCGGCAAGCACCGCGTCGAGCGCCTGGCGCAGCCAGGCGGCGTCCAGGGACGGGTCCATGTGATCGGCGTCCGGGGCGCCCTCATAGCGGACCGTGCGCTCTGAGTCGAGCACGAACAGGTGCGGCGTCACCTGAGCGTTCCACTCGCGCGCGGCCTGCTGCGACTCGTCGTAGAGGTAGGGAAACGGCCAGTCCTCGCGCCCCACCCGCTCGCGCATCGCCTCGAGCGCGTCGTCCGGATAGCGGTCGGGGTCGTTTGAGTTGACGGCCAGGAAGCGCACCCCGCGGTCTGCGTAGTCGCGCGCCGCGGCGACGATCCGGTCGTGCCAGCCGATCGCGTACGGGCAGTGATTGCAGGTCCAGATGACCACCGTCGCCAGCGTCTCGCCGGGCTCGGGCAGGGCCCGGGCGTTGCCATCGGTGTCGGGGAGCTCGAGGCCGGGGGCCGCCTCGCCCACCATCGTCGCAGTGCCGCTTCCCATCTCAACCGCCTCCTTTCGCTTGTCGCAGAGCCTCACGGACGTCGGCGCGCTCGGGCAGCGGCGCGGTGCGGCCGTCACGCCACCGGTAGACGCGGCAGGTTAGCCCCACGGGCTGGTCGTCCGGGGCTTGTATGTCCCGCCCGTCGACGCGGATCGTCGGCGAGCCGACAAACCGCGCTCGGTCGGCCTCGTCGTCGGTGCGGATCTCGGTGATCCGCAGCTCCTCGGGGTCGAGCTCGAGCGCGGCCAGCTCCTCGCGTACCAGCTCGATCGCCTCCGGTGTCGACGGGCAACCCTCCCACCACAGAAGCTCGACGTCCATTGGTAGTCAGGGGCGCAGTACCCGAGCGGGCCTGTTTCCCCGTTCCCCTTTCAATCCGTGCGTGCGGTTTTCCCGCACACGGCTTGCCGATGATCTTCTTGGCATGGCTACGCAACTCCCG
>JBOGZD010000072.1:0-14997 GCA_050697155.1 Solirubrobacterales bacterium
CCACACGCCGCGGACCGTGCTGCCCGCCTTGAGATCGCAATCTGCGATCTCAAACGGCCTCTCTCGACGCGAGCTCGGGTGAAGCTTGGGCTGCAGGAAATTGGCGTGGCTGTCGCTTCGCGCGACGACGAGCAGCGCGGCCGGCTCCGGCTACAAACGCAATCCCGCGCTCGCCGGCATCGTCGGTGCTCGTCGCGAGTGAACGGCACTGATCACCTCGGTGTTGTCGATTCCCTGCAGTAGACCGATGTGACGCCGAGGTCTGCGTGGCCGAGCTGGCGTTGAATGACGTTGAGCGGCACGCCCTCGCGAGCCATTTCCACCGCGTGGGCGTGACGGAGCTGATGCGGCGCGAAGCGGCGCCTCACGCCGGCTTGGGCGGCGATGCGCCGCAGTTGCGTCCGGGCTGCGGGAGCTGACCATGGCCGCCCGCATGTCGGTCCGTTGACCACGCAGAACAGCGCCCCGATCGGCATCGCCTCGCGGTGATCGATCCACGGCCGAAGCTGCTCCCAACCCCACTCGTCCATGCCGACCTCGCGTCGCCGGTCGCCCTTGCCGTGACGGACGAGAATTGCGCCGCGCGAGGGATCGAGGTCGCGTTCGGCCAGGCCCAGGGCTTCGGCGATTCGGAGTCCCGCGCGCCAGAGCACCACGATCAGACCGCGCACCCGGTCCCCGTGGACTCCTGCTCCGGCCCTGGCGCATCACGGCGACGATCTCCTCCACGCGTGGCGGGTCGGCCGGATAGCGGATTCCCTTGTTGCGCGGTGGGCGCCCGGCGTGATGGCCGGGCAGGGTCGCGGGTGATCGCCGGCGACCGGCGGCGTCGAGTGGTTGCAGCGGGGACATTGGTCCTCCTTCATCGAGGGGATCGGATCCCGCTCGACCTACCAGGCCGAGGCACGCGTGACGCTGCGCTTGTCGTCCGCGCCGTCGATCAGCCTCTCCGAGATGAACGACGAGGAGCGTCCTCTGGGCGACGTCACCGACCCCGACGGCTCGCTGGTTGTGCTGCTGGCGCGGATCTGGGAGGAGAAGATCGTCGTTGACCACCCCGAGCTGCGCGATCTGCGCGAGCAAGTGCTGGAGATCGTCGGTGCGCCGGATCACGTCGAGTCCGACCCCCGAGCCGATCGTCGGCGCTATTACGGGCGTAGCGTCGGTCCCAGTGACTGGCTGATGGTGGTCGTAAGCTTTGAGCAGCAGCCGGCGCGGATCATCACCGCGCTGGCGCTTCGAAAGGACCCCAAGCGATGGAAGCCGTGAACGTCCACATCGGGCCGTTGGTCTTCGACCACGCCGACTACGACGCCGAGGGTGACGTGCTCTATCTGCACGTGGGCGAACCCGTCCACGCGGAGGGCGAGGAGACCCCGGAAGGCCACGTGGTGCGCTTCGAGCCCGGCACTCAGCGCGTCGTCGGGCTCACAGTCATCAATGCGCGCTCGGTGATCGACCGCGACGGGAGTTTGATCATCACCGTCCCGGAGACGGTCGAGGCGAGCGCCGACGAGCTGGCTCCAGCGCTCGCCACGGCCTGACAACCCAGTTCCAGTTGCTCCTCCTTCGCGCGGAGGCTGTCGCACAAACCTAAACCGGGCCGATAGGAGCCGATCTCCGCACGGGTTAACGAACCGGGCAACGTCGGCCTCGTCCACCACGCGCTCGTCCTGCAGGGCGCTCGCCCAGTCGCTCCGGCCGCTATGTGAGTCTCGTTAGGCGTGTTTGGCGCCGGGACCCTTTGTGCGACACCCTCCGCGAGATGCAGAAGTGACGCGGAACGGCTCAGGCTCGTGCCGCCACCAGCCGAGCTACCACTCTCCGCCGGTGAGGCGCCCAACGGGAGGCCTCACGCCTGAGGTACTTCGGAGAGCGGACGACGGGTCTCGAACCCGCGACCTCGAGCTTGGGAAGCTCGCGCTCTACCAGCTGAGCTACGTCCGCGCGGAGGCTCAGTTTAGACCGCCGTCGAGGCGCCGCCAGCGCCGCGGCCGTGCCTGCGTGGCGCCTCTAACCTAAGCCGCGTGAGCGCGCGCAGCTTCGCCCTCTTCATGGGGGCCCTGGCGATCCTCGGCCTGCTCGGTTTCGGCCTGCTCAGCAAGGGCACCGACGCCCTCGCGGTCGGCGATGCGATCCCCGACGCCGAGCTTCCCCGCCTCGACGGCGAGGGCACGGGATCGATCGCCGACTACCGCGGCGACTGGGTGCTGGTCAACGTCTGGGCCTCGTGGTGTGATCCCTGCCGCGAGGAGTCCCCGGCGCTACAGGCCTTCTACGAGCGCCACCGCGACGACGGCTTCACCGTGCTCGGGATCGACAGTCGCGACGCGTCGAGCGAGGCGCTCGAGTTCGTCGAGGAGTACGGGCTCACCTACCCCCAGCTTCACGACGGCGAGGGCGAGCGCCCCGACGAGCTCGGGATGACCGGCTTTCCCGAGTCGTTCCTGGTCGACCCCGAGGGCGAGGTGGCGCTGATCCGGGCCGGCCCGGTGACCGAGGAGATCCTCGACGAGCAGGTGGCGCCGCTGATCGAGGGGCTGAGCTGATGGGCTTCCGGGGCCCGATTGGCGCCTTTCTCTCGCATAGCGAGAGGAAGGCGCCAACGGCACGCGGTTTCCGGCCGGCGATGCTTGCCGTGGTCGTCACGGCGGGCGTCGCCGCGTTGGCAACTCCCGCCGCCGCGCAGGAGCCCCAGACCTCCCTCCCCGACATCGAGGACGAGGTGATGTGCCCGATCTGCGGCGTCCCCCTCGAGCTCGCGATCGACGCCCCCCAGGCGATCCAGCAGCGCGAGCTGATCCGCGAGCTGATCGCCGAGGGGCGGACCAAGGACGAGATCAAGGACGCCCTGGTGGCCGAGTTCGGCGACGAAGTGCTGGCGGTGCCGGGGGGCGAGGGCTTCGACCTCGCCGCCTGGCTGGTCCCGGGCGCCGCGATCGTGACCGCCGCCGCGGCGATCGCGATCGGCCTGCGCCGCTGGCGTGGCCAAGCCGGCACGCGTGGCGGTCCCACGGAACCGCCCACCGACCAGCCACTCGACCCCGGCGACGCCCGGCGCCTCGACGACGACCTCTCGCGCTACAGGCTGTAGCCCTGCCCGGCGGGCAGACGCCGCGCATCCTCCCACGCCCTGGCTAGCCGATCGCGATCGCGGCGATGGTGGGGCTGTCGATCCGTACGTCGCCGTCGAGTTGACGACATGCGAGGGCAACCTTATGAGCCCCAGCCGGAAGAATTTGACTCACGTGGGTCCGTGCAAAACCGTTGCTTGCACCGGAGTTCGTCTCGTCAACCTCTTCCCCTGGACTGATCTCAAGACTTTGGGGAACATCGTCGATTCGTACCTCGCATCCCGCGCGAGCGGATCCGTTCTCGCTGTACGCGCCGCCCGTGCCAATGCCCAGAATCGGCGAAGGTCTCGGAATCTCGATCGTCATCACCGCACAGTCGATCACGGTCTCCGACGTGGGGTCACAGTCAACGGCTTCGGTCCCCCCGGCGGCTCCGGGCGCCGGGAGATCCAAGCTGGACTCGCGGATCGCCGCTCCGCCGAGCGAGTCCCGCTTGACGTCCTTCCCCTTGACCGCCTTGCGGTTCTTCAGGTCCTTGCTCTTGATCGTGTTGTTCGCGATGTCGGCAGACTTGATCTTGTCGGCGGCGTAGGCCCCGCCGGTGGCGAGCGCCGCGAACAGCGCCAGGTAGGCGACGACGGTCGTGTGGCTGGGTGTGCGGAGCTTCACCTGGTCCTCCTCGGTCTTGGGTCCTGGCTGTCTGAGTCGGCAACACCGCCGGCGCGCCTGCGTTGCGGCACTATCGGCTAGCGTGCCTGGACTCTGACGACCCGCTGGCGCGACCGCGACGGCGCCTTGTATGGCCAGTCTGACTCGCGAGCGATCTTGACCCGGAACCTGAACTTCGCGTCGGACTGGTAGAAGCGCCCGAACCGGTATCCGAGCCGGTACCGGCCCGATGGTTTGGTGTGGAAGGCCTCGCGCACGGTCTGCCAGCGGCCGGGGGTCTCTCGCACCTGCAGCTCGATCAATTTGCCACCGACCGGGATCCGGGCGCCGAAGTGCCGCACCTTGCCCTTGAACTTCACGCGCCCGCCCTCCGGGACCCGCTTGCGCGAGGTGCGGAAGCTCGCCCGGCTGCGGACCTTGAGCGAGCCTGCCTCCTGGCTCGTGGGCAGGTAGCGCTGGTTGCCGTCGAAGCGGGCCGCGACCGTCCGCGACGGGCCCGCGGGGAGCTTCGAGTCCCAGCGCCCTTCGCCGTCGGTCCTCACGCGGCTGACCCGCTCCCGGATCAGCGCTCCGTCGCCGAAGTGCTCGACGACCGTGACCTGTTTGTCCGCAAGCGGGTCGCCGGAGGCGGCGAGTAGGCGGCCGGCAACGTGCGAGTCCTTCCCATAGGGGATCGTCTGCTGGTGTGACCCGCCAGGCTCGAGGTGGGCCTGAAGCTCGGCTCCGAGCCGGAGGGGGAAGGTGAGCACCATCGCCTCGCCGTTCTCGCGCTTGGTCGTCTCGGCGGCGTTTCCGGCCAAGTCGGCCGCCTCGGCCCTGAACTCGTAGTCCCCGGGCGGAAGGGCTGACGAGTCCACCCTCGCGCGCAGCTCTCCCCCGGCGAGCTGCGTATCGAGCGGCTGCCAGTCGCTGCCCCCGACGGGGCGCAGGAAGACCCGGCCGCTCGCCACGCCGGAGTGCGCATCGGAAACCGGTGTGCGAATCAACTCCGGGTCGTTCGGATCCTGGGCGTTGGTGAAGGCGAGCTGCGGGGCGGCGTTGTCGACGTGGACGGTCCTGGTGACTGTCGGTGCGCCGTTCGCGGGAAAGTCGGCGGCCTTGATCTGGACCGTGTTCTCGCCGTTGTGGAATGGTGACTGAGCCGTGTTCCGATTCACGTCAAAGCTCGCGGTGCCCGAGCACGGGCTCAGCTTGCCGACGTAGGGCCACCCGAGCCCAGCGGTATCGCAACTTCCGGCCCGAACGACCTCAACCCCGTTCACGTAGCCCACCACCCGACTGAGTCCTGCTCCAACGTCCGAGGCCTGAGCGCTAAAGCTCTGCGAGCCTCGAAGCCACCCGCCGGCGAGCAAGCTGCCACCGGCACTCGATACGACCGGATTTGACCGATCCGCCAGCACCAGATCGATGTTCCGCGCGTACGCATGGGCCGACGAGGACGCCGGGCAGCCGCCGGAGTTGCTGCAGAACAGGCGGATGACCAGCTGCTGGTGACTGAGGCCGAAGAACTCGCCGAACCGCCAGGTCGGGTTGGAGTCGGGGCCGTTCATCAGCACGTTGAAGGTGCCGCCCGGGTTGTAGACCGCGACCTGGGCGAGGTGATGGTTGTCGCGACGGAGGTTGGCGGTGAACGCAACCCCGACGATCGCGGTGCCCGGTGGGGCGGTGACCGTGTACTGGCTGCCCTGGTTGATCACGGACGTCCGCGAGTTGGTGATCTGGAGTCGGTGGTCGGCCGTGGTGCACTTGTCCTGCATCGGATAGTTGCCGTGCGCCGACGCGCCGACCTGATCGGCGGCCCGGTACCAGCTGTGGCACTTGAGCACGTGGTACGAGTTGCCCGCCGCGCCCGCCGACGGCGGCGCCAGGAGCGCGACCAGCCCGGCCACGGCGAGGACCGCCGCGCCGAGCGCGATCCGGCCCCTCACCTGTCTGCTGCGATAGCTCATCGCGTCCTCCTTTCAACCGCTCTCACGGGCCGAACTCCTGCTGCACGGCCGACCCACCCGCCGATTCCGTATCCGCAGGCGCCGGGGCGGGCGCGGTTGTTGCCGGGGTCGCTGTCGCCGCGACCCCGAACTCGCGCTGCTGCGGCGGGGTGGCGGGGTCGACAACGGGCTGGGCCTGCTCGGGATCGGGGGCCGGCTCGGACTCGGACGGCCCGGACTGACCGTCATCCGCCGGAGCGACCGGCGCGGGCGCCGGCGTCGAGACCGCGTTGCCGAGCTGGGCGGGCAGCGACGCCGGCGCCGTCACCGCTGCGGGCTCGACGTGCACCTGCGGGGCATCCTCGGGTGCTCGGCTCGGATCACCGCCGGTGCCCAGCGGCGCCACGCCGGCGGCGATGCAGGCGGTCGCCGCAGCCCCTCCGCCGAGACACGCCACCGCGAGCTTGCCGGCGGTTCCGATGCCCGCGAGCTTCGCCGCGACCCCGGCCCCTGCCGCTCCCGCGCCGCGGGCGCCGACCGCCGCAGCGCCGGCGTTTCCCGCGTCCGCCGCCAGATCGGCGCTTCCCCTCGAGAGGACGCCGGCAACGGCCTCCCGCACGCGGTCGCCGAGGTCGCCCGCGCGGTCGGCGAGTGAGAGGTGGCCGTCGATGCCATCGATCGCCCCAGGGACCACCAGCCCGCCGCCGAGATCGTGCAGACGGCCCGTGAGCCGGGCGACGAAGCCCGAGCAGTCGCGGCAGTGAGACAGGTGCGCCTCCGCCTGGCGTCGCTGATCGTTGTCGGCGAAGCCGGCGGCGTAGGCCTTCAGCAGCGGCTCGCGGTCATCGCACCACTCGCCACGCTCGAACCGTCGCATCGCCTCGGTGAGCTGGTCGACGCCGCGGGTGATCTCCTTGCGATAGGCGCGCGGCGAGAGTCCGCTGATCAGGGCCCTGACCTGGCTCGGCTCGAGGCCCCAGCCGTAGCGCAACAGCATCACCGCGCGCCGACGCGGCGGCAGCGAGCTCAGCAGGTCCCTGGTCACGCGCGACTGCTCGGCGCCGGCCGCGCGCTCCTCGGGGGTCGGGCCGTGGTCGGGGACCCCGCGGACGAGTTCCAGCGACGCGGTCGGCTTGCGGCCCCGCCGGCGCAGCTCCTTGCTCGCCTGATTCGCGACCGCGGTGAACACGTATCTGCGGATCTCCTCGTCGGACAGCTCGGCCTCGCGGCTGGCGAGCGCCCGCAGGGTGCCGACCCAGGCGCTCGCATAGACGTCGTCGAGCTCGTCGTCTCCGAACGCGCCGCGAAACGCCCGGCGCACCATCGCCCTCGCCGGGCGCTCGAGCTCGCGGTAGAGGCGCGCGGAGCGCTCGCGCCACGCGTCGTCGTCGCGTCCGATCCCGGCGCGCTCCGGAGCGCGCGAAACGGCGGCGGCGCTGGGTGGCTTCATCGGGGCATCTGGCCAGCACAACCCCGGTCGCGGCTGGCGCGCCCCCCGTCGCGATCGGGACGCGCCATGGTCGGCGCCTCCCTGGTTCGAGATCGCTTCAGCCGGTCACCCTGATTCCCCTTCACCTGCGCCCGGATTGGGCGGTGCGATCGTACGCGGGCGCCGAGTCCGGGTCTCCGCCGAATATCCGCAATTTGCGCACTCCACCGCGAGCAATGCCGCAAACTGCGAGCTTTTCCTCTGCGCCGGCCGTCCCCAACGGCGGCGGGCGCGCCGTCTCTGCGTTTCCGCCTACTCCTCGGGCCGCTCGAACCAGCAGGCGATCACCTGCGGGTTGACGTACATCTCGCGGCCGCTCTCGTCGTGGGTGAGGGCGATCGGGTTGCCGGCGGCGGCGATCCACTTGTCGAGCAGCTCGGACGGGGACTCGGAGACGTAGGTCGAAAGCGGGCCGCCCTCGGCGCCGGGGCCGCTGAACCTGATCGTGGTCGGCATCGGTGGTTCCTCCTGGCTTCGTTCGAAAGTGGAAGCCGGGAATCTACGGCTCAGCAGACGCGGGCTGGGGCCTGCGAGCGGACGACCTCGAACGCCGAGCCGGGGATCGCCTTGAGCCGGTTGAGGTTCTCGTCGTCCCAGCGGCGGTCAGAGGTGCCCTGGAAGAACCAGTTCGAGCCGTTGTCGGCGACGATCGCGCCGTAGCGCTTGAGCGCCTCGGCGATCACCCGGGCGGCGCCGCTGAGGCCCGAGAGGTCGTAGCCCGTGCGGAGGCGCAGGCGGGTGCCCATCGGCGGGGCGTCGGGGTCGCTGCTGTCGCCGGCGCAGTGCGACGCCGGGTGGATCCAAGCGTGCCGGGTCGAGCCGACCGTGATCCGCACCGCGTGGTCTAGGCGGCCGCGCTTTATCTCGTCATAGCGGACCAGGCCGGGGAAGATCGGCAGGCCGGCGGCGTCGGCGGAGGTGAAGCCGTCGGGGCGAAGCGCAGCGCGTCGCAGGTTCCAGATCGCGCCGCTGTCGGCCTCCCAGCGGCGCGGGTGGGTGCGCGGGAAGGCGCGGTAGAGCTCATAGAGCTTGCAGCGCCTGCGGTCATAGGCGATCACGTGGCGGTCGCCGTCGGAGCGTGCGCCGCCCTCGACCGGAGAGCTGAAGGGCACCCGGTAGCGGCCGTGGTCGGACTCGTCGCCGTAGGCGGTGAACCTCACCTTGGTGCGCTTCGCCCGCTTGCCGACCACCCGGTAGGGGATCCCGTACGCGCGCGGCGAGCCGAAGTCGGGGTGAAGCTCGTCGCCGCCGCTCGAGTTGATGTGGTCGATGATCGCCGCCGAGTTCGGCGCCAGTGGCGCGCCGGAGACGTCCTGGTTCCAGGCGCGCTGGTCGGGCAGCGAGGGGGCGTTGGCGGCGACGCCGTCGGCCGCGGGGAAGACGCCGCACTTCTTGCTCAGTGACGGATAGGGACCAAGCGCCGAGGACGCCGAGGTCGCAAGCGCCGCGGCAATGGCGGCCGTAGCCGCCGCCGCGCCGAGGGCTTTCCGTCCCGCCATCGCGGCAGCGTAGCCGGGGGCGCGACGCCGGCCAATGGGGTTGGACGGGTTATGGGATCGAGCGCTATCCTTTACTTTTAATGAAGAAGGTAAAGCGAACTCGGCTGAGCGCCAAGAACCAGGTGACAATCCCGGTCGCCGAGCTGCGTGCGGCCGGCCTCGAGCCAGGCGACGCGCTGCGGGTCGAGGCGACCGGCGCTGGGCGCCTGGTGCTCACCCGCGCCGACGCGCTGCTCGCCCGCTACGCGGGTTCGCTCGACACCCGCGGGCGCCTGCGCCGCGACGTCGAACGGGTTCGCGACGAGTGGCGGTAGCGCTCGACGCCGACGCCGCGATCGGCTTCCTCGATCGCTCCGACGCCCTCCACGATCCCGCCCGGGAGGCGATCGGCGGACTGCTCGAGGCCGCCGACGAGCGGTTGGTGGCCTCGACGGTCACCTACGCCGAGGTGCTCACCGGGGCGCTCCTGGGTCGCCAGGAGGAGGCGCCGGTGCGCGGGTTCTTCGCCGAGCTCGTCTCTGAGCTGATCGCGGTCGACGCGCCGATCGCCGAGCGGGCCGCCCGCCTTCGCGCCGACGGCGGGCTGCGGATGCCCGACGCGCTGGTGGTGGCGACCGCCGAGCGCACCGCCGATGTGAGCGCGCTGCTCACCGGCGATCGCCGCCTCGCCGCCGCCAAGGGCGTCGGGGTGCGGGTGATGGTGCTCTCGCCGTAGAGGGTCGCACCGAGCAGCCATCCCTCGACGGGATCTCCTTGCGGGCCGGGGGCTAGCCGGACCCCGCGGCCTGGCTCAACTGGGGGACGGGAACAGGGGCTCGTGCTCGAGCGAGGCCTGGGTGTGGCGGCGGCGGTCGTGGCGGATGTGGAGGGCGACCGAGGCCAGGGCGAAGATCGCGCCGCAGGCCGCCGCCACGCCCAGCGACGCGTCGAGGGCGATGCTGGCCAGCAGGGCGACGGCGCTGCCGCCGACGACGCTGTTGACGACCCCGATCGAGATCGCCATCGCGAAGAAGAGCTGGAAGCGGCTCGCGCGAAGCCCCATGTTGGTGACCACGCCGATCACGTCGTCGTGGGCGCCGAGCTGGAAGTACCGCGAGTCCTCTCCCGCGAGCTCGACGTAGTAGTGGCGGATGCGGTTGATGGCGCGTCCGTAGATCAGGTCCTCGATCGAGCTCTCCACCAGGCGCACGAAGGTGACCAGGCCGAGGAAGTAGAGGGTCGGCAGCGCGACCAGGGAGAAGATCTCGAACGTCTCGCGATCGTTGGCGATCAGCCCGATCGCGATCAGCGTGCTCGAGACCGCGCCCAGATAGAGCGCCCCGCGCGCGGAGCTCTCGAAGGTGGTCTGCGAGCGGGCGCCCTGGAGGGTGAAGTGCTCGGTGGTCAGCGTGGTGAGGATCTGCTGGCGATCGCCGGGCTCGGGCATCGGTTGCTCCCGACCGCTAGGGCCGGTAAGGGGGCGCCTCGCCCCAGCCCCAGCGCGGCAGCGGGGCCTGGGCGACGACCTCGGCGTCGGGGTCGGAGTTGTGCATCGCAAGCCGGGTGCCCCACTCGACGTAGGCCATCAGCGCGGAGCGAAACTCGGGGTCGGCGGGGAGCTCGGCCTCGTCGGCGGCGCGGCTCATCAGGGTGGTGAAGCGCAGGCGTTGCTTGGGGTTGATCCGCAGGCCGCGGTGCTTGTCGACCATGTGGGGGTAGCCGCCGAGCTTGTCGGTGTACTCGGTCGGGCCGCCGAGGACCTCGCACCACCAGGCGGTCACGTTGCGGCGGTGCTCGGCGCTCACCTTGCCGCCGAACACCGGCGCCAGCAGCTCGTCGGCCTCGACCCGGTCATAGAAGACGTTCAGCCACCGCTCGAGCGCATCGCGGCCGCCGCCCCAGTCATACAGGGTCGGTGGGGCCTCGTTCGGGGGCGGCGTCATGCATCGAAGCTAGCCAACCCGTCAAGGGCCGGTTGCTCCGACCCCGGCCAGGGTCAACCGCCGGCCGTGATCCAGGACGCGAATGCCGGCAGGCCGCGGCGGCGCAGGCGCCGGGGAAGCGGCAGCGCGTGAAGCCGCGGCTGGAAATCGCCGTCGCGCACGAAGGCGCTCTCCTCGGCGACCACCTGGGCGGCAGCCTCGACGACTTCCGGATCGAACTCGTGCCCCGCTCGGGCGGCCAGGTCGAGCATCACCTCGCTGTGCGGTAGCCGGGCGCTTCCGGCGGCGGTCAGCGCGCTCCACGCCTGCGCGACTGCCAGCACCCGGCTCGCGCGGGGGACCCGAGCGGCGGGAATGCCGAACGGCTGCCCGCTGCCGTCCCACCGCTCGTCGACGCAGAGGGCGACGAGCCCGCTGAGTGCGGGCGTCGGCGGCGCCTGGCGGGGCGGCTCCTGCCAGCGGGCCAGCAGCTCGCCGGCGCCGACCATGGCCTCGCGCTCGACTCGCGAGAGACCGAGGACGTCGCCGATCGCCACCGCGTAGAGCTCGGTCGCTTCGCCCGGCGAAAGCCGAGCCACCGAGCGCGATCGTCCAAGCGCCCAGAACGCGAGCTGCGGGACCAGCGTGACCGCGGTCAGGGGGACGAGCGCGAACGCCCCCAGCGTCGGCAACAGGGCGGTTGTCGCGACCCCGGCCGCCAGCATCGTCATCACGGCCGGTGCCAGCTCGATGAACTCGGTTCGAATCAACGCCCGCGGTCGATAGCCCTGGTAGAAGGGCGCAAAGGTGAGGTTGGTGAAGGCGAAGTTCACCGCCCACATCGCCAACCCCGCCGTAAACAGCGAGGGAGCCCCAGCCAGCAGCGATGGAGCGGCGGCGAGCTCGATCACGACGTAGCCGGCACCCAACGCCAGCGCGTAGCTGGAGACCGTCGCGACCACGCCCGGCGAGAGCAGCGGTACGCGGCGCATGACGAAGACGCTGATCGCCGCGGGGATTACCCAGATGACCAGGGCGGCGAGCGGCCCGGCGAGCGCAAGCGCCACCAGCGCCAGCACGATGCTGCTGTCGAAGAAGGAGACCGCGGTGCTCTTGAGCCGCAGTTCGGCCAGAGATGCCATTACGGCGATCGCGGCGAGGACACCGAGCAGCGGAGCATGGCTCCAGTCGGTGGATGGGGCGAGGAGGACGAGCAACGCGGGCGCCGCCGCTGCCTGGCCCATGTTGAGCGCCACGGCGAGCGCGTGGGTTCGCCCGCCTGCCCCTGGCGGCCGCCAACGCCGAGCTGTGTCAATCAAGCGCAAATCGCCCCCCGCCAGCGCAACACAGCGCTCCGCGGCAGGGCGATCATAAACGGGAACTACAGGCGTCTCGCCGGTTTCAGCACTTCCTATAACCCACGGCGCTCCCTTCGTCAGAGTGGCGTACGGGAACCTACCAGAACTTGTAGAAAGCTCCAACTAGCTGTGTAAAGCGTGCAGCCGAGCGACCCAGAGCGCGACGCTCGTTGTTGCCCGCCGAACTAGGCGCCGCCGATCGCCATCTCGGCGATCAGCAGCGGCGGTGTGGAGACCGAGCCGCCGAACGGGACCCAGCGCGGCGCCGCGCCAGCGGCACGGACGGCCTTCAGCATCGACTGGAGGTCGGAGGCGATCGTGAACTCGTCGGCGGGCTCGGCGAGCTCGCCGCCGGAGATCGCGCGGCCGGTGGCGCCGACCGAGAACACGCCCGAGACCGGGTTGACCCCGGAGTGAAGCCCGGCGACGTCGGTGACGTAGATCCCCTCCCCCGCCTCGCGAAGCAGCTCCTCGAAGCTCATCCGGCCCGGCTCGACGACCAGGTTGGTGGTCGAGACCGAGGGCGCCGAGCGATAGCCAGAGCGGGTGCCGTTGGCGGTCGAGCGCCGCCCGTCGCCCTCGCGGCGGGCGGTGTATGAGTCGTGCAGGTAGGCGGAAAGGCGGCCCGCCTCGATCAGCGCCGTGCGCCCCGACGGCGTGCCCTCGCCGTCGATCGGCGAGGAGTTGAGCCCCGCTGGGTCGGCGCCGTCGTCGGCGAGGGTGAGGGCGCCCGAGCCGATCTCCTCGCCGAGCTTGCCGGCGAACGGCGAGCGCCCGCGTTGGACCGCGTCGGCGCAGAGCACCCCGCCGATGAAGCCGGCGAAGCTGGCGGCGACGGTCTCGTCGAGGACCACCGGGCAGCCGCGGGAGGCGGGCTTGGCGGCGCCGAGCAGCGCCACGGCGCGATCGGCCGCCTCGCGGCCGATCGCCTCGGGGTCGAGCGCCGCCGGCGAGCGCCCCATGCCGAAGCCGAGCCCGGTCTGGCGGTCGCCGTCCGACTCGCCGATCGCCTGCAGGTAGGCGTAGCAGTAGGTCGCCTCGAAGGCGCCGGCGACGCCGCGCGAGGAGGCGAGCGCGGCGGCGGCGCGCTCGTCGACGAACACGGTCGTCTCGACGGCGGCGATCCGCTCGTCGGTCGCGCGCGCGGCGCGCTCGATCGACTGCGCGAGCTCGACCTTGCGCTCGGTGGTCCACTCGGCGGCGGCGGGGTCGGCGAGCCCGGGGACCTCGGTCGGCTCGCCGGCGGGCTCGGGCGCGGCAGCGAACTCGTCCGGGTCGGCCACCCTCGCGCCCTCGACCGCGCCGGCGGCGATCTCGGCGACGCCCTCCTCGGAGAGGTCGGTGCCGTAGGAGTAGCCGACCCGGCCGTCGATCCAGGCCCGGATCCCGACCCCGCGCTGGCCGGCCTCGGTGAGGCTCTCGACCTCGCCCTCGAAGATCCGCGCCTCGAGGCCGGTCGAGTCCTGGCAGAAGCCCTCGGCGTCGCCGGCCCCGGCGGCGAGCGCGGCGTCGACGGCCCGTGTGGCGACCACCTCGAGCTCGAGCGCATCGCTCACGGCGCACCGTCCTGGCGACTGGCGACTGGCGACTGGCGACTCATCCGACCGCCGTCCCGCCCACCGTCAGCTCGCCGATCCGCACATGGCCCTGGCCGGTGCCGACCGGGACCCGCTGGCCGCCCTTGCCGCAGAAGCCGGTCTTCATCTCGAAGTCGTCGGCGACCGCGTCGATCCTGCCGAGCGCATCGAGGCAGTTGCCGATCAGGGTCGCGCCGCGACACGGGCTGGTCACCTTGCCGCCCTCGATCAGATAACCCTCCGAGACGCCGAAGACGAAGTCGCCGGTGGTCGGGTCGACCTGGCCGCCGGCGAAGGAAACGGCGTAGAAGCCGCGCTCGACCTCGGCGATCAGCTCCTCGGGCTTCGGCTGGCCGGGGGCGATGAAGGTGTTGGTCATCCGCGGGATCGGCAGGTGGCGAAAGCTCTCGCGGCGGCCATTTCCGGTCGACTCGGTGCCGTCCTTGCCGGCGCTCTTGAGGTCGTAGAGGAAGGAGACCAGGCGGCCCTCGTGGATGACCGCGGTGGCCTGGGTCGGGGTGCCCTCGTCGTCGATGCCCTCGGTCCCCCACTCGCCCGGCAGGCGGCCGTCGTCGTAGGCGTCGAGGAACGGCTGGGCGACGTCCTCGCCGAGCTTGCCGGCGTAGACCGAGGCCCCCTTCTGGACGTGGTCTGCCTCGAGGCCGTGGCCGGTCATCTCGTGGAACAGCACCCCGCCGAAGCCGCCGCCGACGACCACCGGCATCGCCCCGGCGGGCGCCGGGTCGGCGCCGAGCAGGGTGAGCGCCGCCTTCGATGCCTTGGCCGCCACCTGCTCGGCGGCGTCGCCCTCGACCAGCTCGAAGCCGCGGTGACCGCCGAGCGTCTCGAAGCCGGTCTCGACGGTGCCGTTGCGCCGCGCGACCACCTGGGTGCTGAGCCGCACCCGGGTGCGGTCGTCGGCGGCGAGGAGCCCGTTCGAGTTGGCGACCGTGATCCGCCGCCGGCCCTCTGCGTAGCTGGCCTGCACCTGGGCTACCTCGTCGCCCGCCGAGCGGGCGCGCTCATCGCAGGCGCGCAGCAGCTCGGCCTTGCGCTCGGCGGGGACGCCGGCGGGGTCGGTGTCGATCTGCTGCCGGGAGGGCGGCTCAGCGGCCTGAAGCGCCTCGGGCTCTGTGCGCTCGCCGGAGAGCGCGGCCGCGGCGGCGTCGGCGGCGCGCTCGAGGTCCGCCGCGGCGAGCCCATCGACGTGGGCGAAGTAGGTGGTCTCGCCCGCGACGACACGGACCCCGGCGCCGCGCTCTGTCCCGCGCTGGGCGCGCTCGACCCGCGACTCGTCGATCGAGAGCGCGAGCCCGGCGCGGTCCTCGCAGAAGAGCTCTGCGAAATCGCCGCCGTTGCGAAGCGCCCGGGTGACGATCGTGGCCGCGAGTTCGGCGTCGATCAGCGGCTCGGGCGGCGTCGCGGTCACCGCTCAAACATATAGGGGCGGTTTCGCCGCCCCCGGCGGCGACGGTCGCGGTCAGCGGGCGGCGTCGATCACC
>JBOGZD010000073.1:0-14776 GCA_050697155.1 Solirubrobacterales bacterium
CCGCCCCGGTACTCGCCGAATACATCGCGCATCGCGCCGCAGACCTCGCCGATCGAGGCGCCGCCTCCCAGCGCGTCGCGGATCGGGTAGAGCAGGTTGCCGTCGCCGCGGGCGACATCGCGCAGCGCCTCCAGCCCGGCGTCGACCTTGGCCTGGTCGCGCGCCGCCTTGAACTTCGCCAGGCGCTCCTTCTGGCGGCGCTCGGACTCGGGATCGACCTTGAGGATGTCGACGTCGTCGACGGTGTCGGTCACGTACTTGTTCACCCCGACGACGATGTCCTGGCCGCCCTTGTAGCGCTCGTGGTAGGAGAGCGCCGACTCCTCGATCTCGCGCTGGATGAAGTCGAGCGCCTCGACCGAGCCGCCCAGCTCGGAGACCTTCTCGATCAGCTCCCAGCTTCGCTTCTCGATCTCGTCGGTCAGCGACTCGACGAAGTACGAGCCCGCGAACGGGTCGATGGTGTCGGCGGCGCCCGACTCGTGGGCGATCACCTGCTGGGTGCGAAGCGCGATCCTGGCCGAGCGCTCGGTCGGCAGCGCGAGCGCCTCGTCGAAGCCGTTGGTGTGCAGCGACTGGGTGCCGCCGCAGACGGCGGCGAACCCCTGCAGGGCGACGCGCGGGATGTTGACCTCGGGCTGCTGTGCCTGAAGGGTCACCCCGCCGGTCTGGGTGTGGAAGCGGATCATCTGCGAGCGCGGCTCGGCGGACCCGAAGCGCTCGCGCACGATCCGCGCCCACATCCGGCGCACGGCCCTGAACTTGGCCACCTCCTGGAAGACGTTGTTGTGGCAGTTGAAGAAGAAGGCGAGCCGGGGCGCGAACTCGTCGATCTCGAGGCCGCGGGCGAGCGCCGCCTCGGTGTAGGCGATCGCGTTCGAGAGCGTAAAGGCGACCTCCTGCACCGCCGAGCATCCCTTCTCGCGGATGTGGTAGCCGGAGATCGAGATCGTGTTCCACTTCGGCACCCTCTCCGAGCAGTACTCGAAGATGTCGGTCGTGAGCCGCATCGTCGGCTCGGGCGGGTAGATGTAGTTGCCCCGAGCGACGTACTCCTTGAGCACGTCGTTCTGCACCGTGCCCCGCAGCTTGTCCGAGGGCACGCCCTGCTCCTCGCCGACCAGCTCGTAGAGCAGCAGCAGGATCGCGGCGGGCGCGTTGATCGTCATCGAGGTCGAGACCTCGTCGAGCGGGATCCTCTCGAAGCAGATCCGCATGTCCTCGATCGTGTCGATCGGGACTCCGGTGCGCCCGACCTCGCCGTCGCAGAGGGGGTCGTCGGAGTCGCGCCCGAGCTGGGTCGGCAGGTCGAAGGCCATCGAGAGCCCGGTCGACCCGTGCTCGATCAGGTAGCGGTAGCGCTCGTTGGTGTCCTCGGGGCTGGCGAAGCCGGCGTACTGGCGCATCGTCCAGAGCCGGTCGCGGTACATCCCCGGATGGATGCCGCGGGTGAACGGGAAGGACCCCGGCTCGCCCAGTCGCTCCTCGAGGCCGGAAGCGACGTCATCGGCGTCGTAGAGGCGGTCGATCTCGATCCCCGAGTCCGTGAACACCCGCTCGTCGTCGGGACCGACGACCGGGGCGACGTATCGGTGCAGGTCGGCCTCCACCGCGCGCTCGGTCTCGGCATCGGTTTCGCGGGCCGCTTGCTCCTCGGTGGGGCGGGTGGCCATGCCGGGTCAAGGATAGATGCGGCGCGGTGGCCGCCCATGGGACGCCGTTATCGTCACGCCGCGTGCGGGCAGACGTGCTGATCGTCGGGGCCGGCTTTGCCGGCGCCGTGATGGCGGAGCGCTTCGCGGCCTGCGGCCGCGACGTGACCGTCATCGATCGGCGTGATCACATCGCCGGCAACGCCCACGACTTCGTCGACGACGCCGGGATCAGGGTGCACAGCTACGGCCCGCACCTGTTCCACGCGAACTCGGAGCGAATCGTGGCTTACCTCTCGCAGTTCACGGAGTGGCACCCCTACGAGCACCGCGTCCTGGCGAGCGTGGACGGGCAGCTGCTGCCGATCCCGATCAACCGGACGACGCTCAACCGCCTCTACGGGCTCGCGCTCGCCGACGAACCGGCCACGGAGGCGTTCCTCGCCGAGCGCGCGGAGCCGATCGAGCACGTTCGCACCTCCGAGGACGCGGTGATCTCGAAGGTCGGCCGCGAGCTCTATGAGGCCTTCTTCCGCGGCTACACGCGAAAGCACTGGGGACTCGATCCACGCGACCTGCACGCCTCGGTTTGCGCCCGCATCCCGGTCCGCTTCGACACCAACGACCGCTACTTCACCGACTCCCACCAGGCGATGCCGGCCGAGGGCTACACGGCGATGTTCGAGCGGCTCCTGGAGCATCCGGCGATCGAGGTCCGGGTCGGGACATCGTTCGAGGAGGCTCGCGAGGGCCTGCGCTGGCGCCACCTGGTCTGGACCGGCGCGATCGACGAGTACTTCGGTCACTGCTTCGGCGTCCTTCCCTACCGCAGCCTGCACTTCGACTTCCTCAACGAGCCGACCCCCGACGGGGGCCTGATCCAGCCTGTCGCCCAGGTGAACTATCCGGACGAGGCCGTCCCATACACCCGGGTCACCGAGTTCCGCCACATCACCGGGCAGGACGCTCTCAGCTCCACCCGTGCGGTCGAGTACCCGCGCCCCGAGGGCGAGCCGTACTACCCGATTCCGGCGGAGGAGAACCAGCGGCTCTACCGGCGTTACCAGCAGCTCGCAAGGCGCGAGCGCGACGTCGCCTTCGTCGGCCGCATGGCGACCTACCGCTACCTGAACATGGACCAGGTGGTCGGCCAGGCGCTGGCGACCTTCTCGCGCCTGTCGGAGGCCGATCCGACCCTGGCCGCGCCGGCGTCGGCGGGCTGACGCCCCGGCTGCGGAAGGATACGGCGGCGCCTTGGCCGCACTCAGCCGGAGGAGATCGATCGCTCCGGACGCTCGAACAGGCCGTTGACCTGGAGCATGCGCCCTGCCGGCGACCAGAACTCGGGCTCGAGCCCGACGCACTCGAACCCCGCCCGGTCGAGCTGGTCGAACAGGCGCGGCACCAACGGCTGCCCGGTGTAGAGCTCGACCAGCGACAGTTCGAGCTCGACGACGACCGCAGTCGCGAGCGCCCGCGGCGCTCCCCGCAGCGCTTCGAGCTCGCCTCCCTGCAGATCGAGCTTCACGAACGCCGGCCCGGCGTCCGCCCCTGCTCCCAGCGCGTCGTCGAGGCGCTCGACCCGCACCTGCTCCGTGCCGACGACCGCGCTGTCGGGCGCCGCCTCTATGTGGCGGCTGCCGATCGGCAGCAGCGAGCTGCTGTAGGCGTTGCCGGCGACCTGGAGCGTCGCCGTGCCGGCGGCGCTGCCCAGCGCCAGGCGGTGGCACGACCAGCCCGGGTCGGCCTCCGCCTTGCGGGCGAGCTCGGTGAACGGGCCGGGGAGCGGCTCGAACGAGACGATCGCTCCCTGATACCCGGAGCTGCGCAGGCGCTCGGCCCAGCGGCCATCGAAGGCGCCGCCGTCGACGACCAGGGCCACCCCTCGCTCGACCAGCAGGCGATTTCGAAGCGCGCGCAAGTCGGGTGCCGCGGGTCGCGGCTCGCGCTCCAGGCCGGTCCCCGCGCGACCGCGTCGAACCCGGCGTGCGAGTCGCCGCCAGTCCATGCTCAGCCGCGCCCCCCGGTGCGGGCGGTCGCGGCATCGATCGCCGTCGCCATCAGCTCCGCCGGTCCCGGGTAGACATAGGCGCGTGCGGCGTTCGCCGGTGGCGCTTCCAGCGCCCCGGCGGCGAGTCGTTCGAGCGCGGCGCGGATCGCAGCCGGGTCATCGGCGCGGACGGACGCGCCGCCGAGCTCGGTGACGACTCGCCCGGCCTCGGTGCCGGCGGCGAGGGCGAGGATCGGACGGTGGGCCGCCAGGTACTCGAACAGCTTGATGTTGAGCAGCTGCGTGCGGGTCGGCTGGGCGAGCAGCAGGAGGGCGTCGGCTTGGCGCTGGAGGGTGAGCGCGCGATCGCGGCTGAGGCTGCCGGCGATCGCGATCCGCGCCGGGGAGACGTCGGCGGCGAACAGCTCGCGCTCGGCGGCGGTGAGCGGGCCAGCGATCACCAGCTCGAGCCGCTCCGCGGCCTCCGGGTTGTCGCGGGCGAGCGCGCCCAGCGCCTCGACCAGCGCTTTCGGGTCGCGGCCGTAGCTGCCGAAGCGGCCCGTGTAGACGAGCGAGATCCGGTCGGGGTCGAGCAGGGCCTGGGCGGCGTCTGTGTCGGCGGACTCGCCCTGGCGGCCAGTCTCGCTCGGCGCGAGCTCCGGGTCCCAGCCGTTCGGGATCAGGATCGGGTCGGCGATCCCACGGTCGCGCAGGTCGCGCGCGGCGGGCTCGCTGACGCAGACGACGGCGTCGGCCGACCCGAGCCAGCGACGCTCGAGCCGCTCGTCGAGCCGCCGCTGGAGAGCGGTGGGGAGTTCCGGGCGCAGCGGCTCGAACGTCCAGCCGTCGCGCACGTCGGCCACCCAGGGAACGCCGCGGCGGCGCAGCGCCCGGCCGACGAGGTGGATCGACTCGGGCGGCGAGCTGGTGATCACGCAGTCGAAGCGCCGGGTCCGGTTCAGCCGAAGCGCCCGCGAGCGCGCGAATGGCGCCCACGCGGCGAGCAGCGGCTCGGGGACGATCACCCGGCTGAGTGTATGCGGGCGGCCGGCGTAGGTGTCGGAGTCGAACAGTGCGTCGACGCGGTCGTGGCCCCGCAGCCGGGCGCGCCAGCGCTGGGCGTCGGCGGTCTGGACGACGTCCGGGTCGCCCGCAGGGCCGTACGCCGACGTGGTCAGCACCGTGACCTCGTGCCCGAGGCGCCGCAGCCACTTCGCCATCGCCGCCGGCCGCAGCGCCCCGGTGTCGCGGCAGGGGGGATAGAAGTAGGCGACGAGGAGGAGGTTTCGCGGCGCTGGCACCTTCCTCTCGCCATGCGAGCGAGAAGCGCCGCCGGCGTCGGCGCGGCTCACGTCGGCCCCAGCTTCCTGCGCCGTGCGTTGATCGCCTCGGCGTAGGCGGCGTCCATGCGATCGACCAGGCGCGGCCAGCTCCACTCGCGCTCGGCCTTCGCTCGCCCGGCGCCCCCCAGCACCGCGCGGCCCTCGGGGCCCGCGTCGGCGAGGGCGCGCAGCGCAGACGAAACCGCGCCGGCATCCCCGGATGGGACCAGGAGCCCGTTCTCGCCCTCGTCGACGACCGCCCGCACCCCGGGATAGTCGGTCGCGACCACCGGGAGCCCGCAGGCCATCGCCTCGATCAGGACGATCCCGAACGACTCGGGCGGCTCGGTGGTGAGCAGGAATGCGTCGGCGGCTCTGAGGACGTCCGGGAGCCGGTGGTGGGGGACGGCGCCGAGGAAGTGGACGCGGTGGCCCACTCCCGAGGCGGCGGCATGGGCCCGAAAGCCGTCGAGCAGCTCGCCGGCCCCGGCGACGATCAGGTGGGTCGATGGATCCTCGAGGCGGGCGAGGCCGTCGATCGCGACGTCGAGCCGCTTGAAGTGATGGGCGCGGTCGAGCGTGGCGACGAACGCCGCGACCACCGCCTCGGGCGGGATCCCGAGCCGCCCGCGAAGCCCGGACTCGTCGGGCCCGGGGGAGAACAGGTCGACGTCCACTCCGTTCGGCATCTCGACCAGCCTCTCCGGGTGGCGCTCGCCGATGCGGCGCAGGTAGGGGATCGACTCGGCGTGATCGGGCGAGAGCACGCAGACGCGATCCGCCGCCCGCACGACCAGCGGCGCGACCGTGTGCTCGTAGCCCTCGAACAGCGCCCCCCGCGCTCCGCCGCCGACCAGCCGGTTCTTGTAGTGGACGAGCAGCGCCTGCTCGCGGGCGCGGCGGCGGGCCCTGGCGAGCAGGGTTAGCTCGGCGCCGAAGATGAACGGGTAGTGCAGGTGGACGACGTCGAAGCCGGCGATCCGGGCGAGGCGGGGGATGAGCGGCGCATTGCCGATCGCGAGCAACGGGTCGATCCGGTGCACGGCGACGCCGCCGGGATCCGGCGCCTCGCCCTCGGCGTGCGCCGTGAACACCTCGACGTGGTGCCCACGGGCGGCCTGCTCGCGGGCGAAGCGAAAGGCGGTGTTGCCCGCCCCCCCGGGGTAGGGCGGGAAGGTCGCGGTCAGGTGGGCGATCCGCAGCGAACCGCCCTGCTCGGCGCGGCTAATCGGCGCTGCCGACGAGCTGCTCGACGCCGGCCTTCTCGATCGTCAGCCCTAGCCCCTCGCGCAGGCCGACCTTCGGCTCCCATCCGAGGAGCTGCTGGGCCCGCGTGATGTCGGGCTGTCGCACCTGGGGGTCGTCGGTCGGCAGCGCCTCGAAGACGATCTCCGAGCGCGACTCGGTCACCTCGATCACGGTCTCGGCCAGCTCGAGCAGGGTGAACTCGTGCGGGTTGCCGATGTTGACCGGCTGGTGTACGTCGGACTCCGCCAGCGCCACGTACCCGCGGATCTGATCGTCGACGTAGCAGAAGCTCCGCGTCTGGGTGCCGTCCCCGAACACGGTCAGCGGCTTGTCCTGAAGCGCCTGGCGCAGGAAGGTCGGAATCGCCCGCCCGTCGTGCGGCCTCATTTTGGGCCCGTAGCTGTTGAACGTCCGAACGATCCCCGTGTCGACGCCCTGCTGGCGGTGGTAGGCCATCGTCAGAGCCTCGGCGTAGCGCTTGGCCTCGTCGTAGACGCCGCGGGGGCCGATCGGGTTGACGTGCCCCCAGTAGCTCTCGGGCTGCGGGTGGACCTGGGGGTCGCCGTAGACCTCCGAGGTCGAGGCGAGCACGAACCGGGCGCGCTTCAGCTTCGCCAGGCCGAGCATGTGGTGGGTGCCGTAGGAGCCGACCTTGAGCGTGTGCAGCGGCAGGCGCAGGTAGTCGATCGGGCTCGCCGGAGAGGCGAGGTGGTAGACGAAGTCGACCGCCTCGTCGATGAACACCGGCTGGGTGAGGTCGTGCTGGAGGAAGATGAACGCGTCGTCGCGGATGTGCTCGACGTTCTGCAGCGAGCCCGTGTCGAGGTTGTCGATGCAGATCACCCGGTCGCCCTTGGCGAGCAGGTGGTCGCACAGGTGCGAGCCGAGGAAGCCGGCTCCTCCGGTGACTATGCAGGTGCTCATCGTCGCTTCTCCGCCGTGGCGTACCCCATGCGACGGGCGCTGAGCATACCGGCGCGGGGGCGCCCGGCCGCGCGGCGGGCTTTACCTGGGCGTGGACGTTCAGGCCGATCGCGACCGCGCGGCGATCGAGCTGCTCGCTCGTCGCGGCCCCGCCTTCCATCGCCTGGCCCGGCGGATGTCGATCTGCGACGACGACGCGGACGACGCCCTCCAGCGCGCGGCGCTGATCCTGCTCGCCAAGGCGCCGACCACCGACCCCGGACGCCTCGCCGCCTGGATGTTCGTGGTCACCAGGCGCGAGGCGCTCGCCGTGCGCCGCGCGCGCGAGCGAGAGCTCCTGGTCGCCCCGGCCGCCGGCGGAGGGGAGTCGGGGGGCGAGGGCGCGCTGGAGGCGGTCGCCTGCGACCGCCCCGGCCCGGCCGAGCGCTTCGAGCGCCGCGAGCGGGTGCGCGACGCGCTGCGCGAGCTCGCGCTGCTGAAGCCCCAGGAGCGCCTCGCGATCGTGCTCCAGGCCGAGGGCTACTCCTACGCGGAGATCTGCGAGCTCTGCGGCTGGAGCTACACCAAGGTCAACCGCTCCCTGGCCGAGGGTCGGGCACGTTTACGCGGCGCGGCTCGCGGTATTTAGCGATCACCCGGCGATGCCGATACCGGTACCGAGGCGCCCGTGTCGAGCCCCGGCTTGGCGCCGGAGTCAGCAAAATCAAGGCCCGCACGAGGCGGGCATCAGCCACCGAGACGGTCATGGACACCGACCCAGCCGAGGAACCGGATTTCGCGGTTCACGTCGCCGACCGCCCCGGCGGCGGCGTCGAGGTGACCGTGTTCGGGGAGATCGACATGGCGAGCGCCCCCCGCCTGCGCCGCGACCTCGACCGCGCGATCGCCCACGACAACGGGGTGACCATCGACCTGCGCGCCTGCTCGTTCATCGACTCGATCGGGATCGCGACACTTGTCGCCGCCGCCTGGCGGCTGAAGGAGCGCGGCCGGGTGCTGCGAATCCGAGGCGTCCGCGACCGGGTCAGGCGCACCCTCGACCTCGCCGGCCTGAGCACCCACGAGTCGATCGTGCTCGAGCCCGACGGCGAGCGGTAGCTCACCCGAGCGGCGGCACGCGTGCGGCCGGGTGGGCGTCCGGACGCGCCGGCGCGGCCGGCGGCGCCGGCTCGGGCACCGCCTGCACCCCGGGCGCGTACTCGACGAACCGCCGCTTGTTCATGTTGCGGCGCAGGACCTGCTGGGCCCCGGGATAGAACTGGAGGTTGTAGGGGTTGTCGGTGGTCACGCTGCGGTAGTAGAGGAGCATCTTGACGCGGTTGTGGCGGCGCGCCCAGTCGAACAGCCGCGCGGTGAAGGCGCCCTGGAAGTCGTTGTCCCACGGCCCGTACTCGCCGATCACGAACGGCCATTTGTCGTAGCGGCGAAAGAACGCCTGGCCGTCGTCGAAGGCGCCGGCGAACTTGGAGTAGATGTCGATCCCGACCCAGTCGACGTATCTCCCCCCCGGCCAGTAGTCGGCCGGCTGGTTGCCGCCGATGTTCGGCGAGCCGAAGCTCTGCGGCACCCACATCAGCGCAACCCTCGGCTGGGGCATCTGCTCGGGCACCGCGAGCGGCACGCCGTCGGGGCCGGCGTCGTAGACCGGATCGCTCTGCGACGACGCGTTGAGGATTCGCGGCATCCCCTGGCGGCGGAGCTTCTCGTTGATTCGCCTCCGCGAGCCGCCGCGGACGATCAGCGTGAAGCGCCGCCAGGCGCGACGGAACCAGGCGGTCGAGTGCCCCCGCCGCCGCGAGCCGTCGGCGTTGTAGGCCGAGTACGGGTTCCAGTGCCCGTTCATCTCCGCCATCAGCCGGATGTAGACGACCTGCTGCGCCTCGGCGATCGTGCGCCCGAGGTTGATGATGTAGCGGTCCCCCGCGCCCTTGGCGATCTGCTTCGGCGTGATCCGCTCCTCGCCGCCCCCGGAGGCGGTCGAGAGGCTGAGCACGCCGCGGGTATCGGTCCTCGCCCAGCGGTAGAAGGCCCCCGAGGTCAGCGGCGTGTCCCAGTGGTAGAAGGCCTGCAACGCCGCCGGGTGGGCGCCCACCTGGTCCGCGAACTCGAAGAACTCCGACGGCTTGCCGGTGTCGGAGACGCCGTGGTAGGCCTTGCCCTTCCCGGGGGCGTAGGGCTTGCCCTTGGGCAACGCCCCGGCGGACGCCGGCGTCGCCAGCGCCGCGGCCAGCGCCACCGCCGCCACGCCCACGACCAGCGACTCCGCCACTAGCCCCATGACCGTCCCTGGACCTCTGCTGCGCCCCATCGTCCCTGCAACAACGTAACGGCGCCGCGGTTGCGAACTGGGCGCCGCCATGCGCAGCAGCGGCGCTTGCCAACTCCGCCGAACGTTCCGGACCGACCGCTATCGGGGTCATTCCGGGACGCTCAGTGCGGTGCCAGGTGGAGTAGCCGCTGTGGATGCCCATAGACGTCATCGGAGGGAAGCCGGCGGACCGTCCAACCCTCCGCCTCCCAACACGCTTGCTTGCGCGCGTCCTCCCCAACGTCGAGATGAAAAGGCGCGCCGTCAATCTCGATGATCAGTCGCAGGCGGGACCAACTCAGGTCGGCCTCCTCACCCGCGACACGAGCGTTCAGCTTGGGGAGCGGGCGCCCAGCGGCTCGCAAAATCTCCAAGGCCATGATCTCGGCCCCGCTGCGAGCCCGCTCGAGCGGCAGGCCCGTGTAGCGCGCGATCGTGGCAGCGAGCCGGCCCGATCCCCGACGGTCGCGAAAGCGACCCAGGTCATCGCCGAGCGCAGCGACGGTGACGAGGTTCAGCCGGACTGCTTCCCGCACCGCCCGCGCCAGCGCCCGGTTGCTCACCTCGCACGCGAGGTCGAGCAGCGTGCGCGGTACCGAGGTGATCGGGATCCCCCGCAGAACCGTGCACTCGCCCTCCAACGTCGAACTTCGATGGACCAGGACGCCACCGTGGCGCCGAGGGCCACCGCTTCCCGGGTGGGTGATGATCTCGTGCCGGCGCGGCAACGACCAGAATCCCCAGGCCGCCGCGGAGCTCACGTGGCTCAACACGCTCCCAGGCGCCGTAAGTGTGGCCGTCATCCAGTGACCCCAATCGTCGTGCTGAAGGACCGGCGCGACCGCGACCACCCCTTCCTCGACGATCACCAGCCGCCCGGTCGCGACGCGATGCGCAATCGCCGACTCGCTCAGCCCAAGCCCAACCAGCTGTTGGCGTGAGATGCGGTTGAACTGCCGACCGGCCAAGTGCGCAACTCGAACGTCCCGCATACCTCCTTAAGGGCCGCAACGCGGGACGTTCGCCCCCGCGGTGGAGGCGATCAGCGCACCGGGCCGAGGACCGGCTCGGACTCGCCGAAGGCGCTTTCGCGCAGGCTCCGCTCGTCCTCGCCGCCGCCGGCCTCGGCCGCGATCTGCTCGCGAAAGCGCGCGTACTCCTCGCTCGGCGGCAGGATCCCGTAACGCTGGCGCGCTTCGGCCGGCGTCAGCGTCTCTGCCCGCCGAGGCGGAACGCCGAGCAGGACGGGCGCCGCCACGGCGACCGTGGAGGGCGAGAGCAGCCCCAGGGCCCGGAGCTGGAGCCGAGGGCTGAGTCGCCCGAGCCGGAAGCTCAACCGCATCACGGGCGTGATCAGCGCGTCGACCAGGCGACTCTGCCGCAGGCCGCCCATCTTGCGCATCCACTGCGGCATGGTCGCGATCGTCGCGTACCTCAACGCCCGGTTGATCACGAAGGTCGCCGGTCGCAGCGCGCGCGGGACGGGCGGCAGCATCACCTCGGCGTTGAGCAGGTGGTCCATCATCGACTGGGCCGCCTCGGACCCCGCCAGCTTCGGGCGCATCGACTCGAAGTACTCGCGGATGCCCTCGCGCGAGCGCGGGACATCGGCCGGGTCGCAGGTCTGCAGCTCGGCGGCCACCGCGCACTCCTCCCAGTAGCGCGCCTCGTCCTCGGGCCGCAGCCGGCCGGGCCCGTAGCGCTCGTACGCGTAGAGGATCGAGTGCCAGGCGGTGAGGTGGATCCAGAGCTGGGAGTGGGGGTCGTTGGCGTCGTAGGGATTGCCGCTCAGCGGCTCGATCCCCACCGCCTTGGCGTGCACCTTGAGGAGCACGTTTGAGGCGTTCATCGCCGAGCGGGTGTCGCCGAGCGAGATCAGCGCGAAGTAGCGAAGCGTGCGGTCATAGCGCGTCCGCGGGCGGTAACGGACCGCGTTCGTCTCGTCCACGGCGGCGATCAGGGCAGGGTCCAGCTCCTCGACCACGACCGCGCGCTGGAAGCCGACCGTCAGCGAGGTGGGGTAGGTCCAGACCCGCCAGGTGACGGAGCCGGGCCCGAAGAAGCCGTAGTCCTCGTGCGGCTCGACGGGCGCCGTCCTGCGCGACATGAACCTCATCCTGAGAAATGCTACACCACTGTAGTAATAATGGACGGGTGGCTCGAGCAGCTCAGCGCCGCCCGTATGCGCCCCGCCTACCGCCCGAGGCCCGGCGCGAGCAGCTCCTCGACGCCGCCCTCGCGGTGATCGCCCGGGAGGGTTACGGCGGCGTATCGATCGAGGCGATCGCGCGCGAGGCCGACGTCACCCGCCCGGTGATCTACGGCGTCTTCGACGGGCTCGAGCCGCTGCTGTACGCGCTGCTCGATCGCCAGGAGGAACGGGCACTCGCTCAGCTCTCCGACGCGCTTCCCTCCGACCTCGGCGGGCGCGACCCGGACGAGTTCCTGGTCGACGCCGTGCGGCGGATGGTCGAGACCGTGAGCGGCGACCCGCTCGCCTGGCGACCGATCCTGGCGCCGCCCGAGGGCACCCCGCCCGCCGTTCGCCGGAGGATCGACGCCGATCGCGAGCTGGTCCGTGCCCGGATCGAGGACCTGCTGACCGCCGGGCTCGGACGGCGCGGCGGCCCGGACATCGATGCCGAGGTGGCCTCGCACGCCCTGTTCGGCGTGGCCGAGTACTTCGGACGCATGATCGTCGAGCACCCCGACCGCTTCTCCGCCGACCGGCTCGTGGCCACTGCGCGGACGTTCGTGCGGGCGCTGGGACGATGATCGGGATGCTGGCGAACAGTGGCTTGACACGATGAGTTTCGGGACCTCCGCGGGTCTTACTCAAGAACCGGCACGGCGACGAGAAGGAGGCAAGCGATGACCGAGCACCGGATCGGAACGCGCGAGGAGTGGCAGGCCGCGCGCGAGGAGCTGATGAAGGCCGAGAACGAGCACGCCGAGCGCAGCGAGGAGCTGGCGAAGCAGCGTCAGGAGCTGCCGTGGGTGGAGGTCGAGAAGGAGTACACGTTCGACACCGAGGACGGGAAGAAGACGCTCGCCGAGCTTTTCGACGGCCGCTCCCAGCTCCTCTCCTACAACATCATGTTCGGCCCCGACTACTCCGTCGGCGCGTGTCCGGGCTGTTCCAACCTGGCCGATCACCTCGACGGCGCCCTGGTCCACCTGAACCACCGCGACGTGACCTTGATCTGCACGTCGCGGGCGCCAATCGAGAAGCTCCAGGCATACAAGGAGCGGATGGGCTGGAAGTTCCCATACGTGTCGACGTTCGACAGCGAGTTCCCCTTCGACTTCGGCCTCGCGCTCACCGAGGAGCAGGCGAACGAGATCGACGAGGTCAAGCAGATGCTCGCCGAGCCTCCCGACTGGCTCCAGGACTGGGGGGTGCAGGTCGGGGCCGATCTCGAGGACGGCCTGCGGGAGGGCCCGGGCTGGATCGCGTTCGCGCTCGAGGACGGGGTCGTCTACCACACCTACACCCGGATGGCGCCCGACCGAGACTTCGTCGTGCCCTACTACTACCCGCTTCTCGACCGGACGCCGAACGGACGCCCCGACGAGGTCCGCGCCTGGCGCCACGACGAGTACGAGCAGGCCGCGGCGGCGGGCGGGGCGGGCTGAGCGGGCCTCGGAGGGCGTTGCCGGTGGAGGTCCTCCGAGCGAACGGGCTCGAGATCGCCTACCAGCGCGTCGGCGAGGGGCCGCCCCTGGTGTTCGCGCACGGCGCCGCCGAGGACAGCCGCATGTGGCGGCCGCAGCTCGCCTCCCTGGCCGACGAGTTCACGGTGGTCGCCTGGGACGAGCCCGGGGCGGGCCGCTCCTCCGATTTGCCGGCCGACTTCGGCCTCGCGGACTACGCGCGCTGCCTCGCGGCTCTGATCGATGCCGTCGGGCTCGGGCCGGCGCACGTCGCCGGCCTGTCCTGGGGCGGCACCGTCGCGCAGGAGCTCTACCGCCACCGTCCCGAGCTGGTCGCAACCCTGATCCTCGTCGACACCTACGCCGGTTGGAAGGGCTCGCTGCCGACCGAGGAGGTGGATGCTCGGGTCGCGGGGGCACGCCAGATGCTTGCAGCGCCCCGGGAGGAGTTCGATCCCACCCTTCCCGGGCTGTTCGCCGGCGACCCGCCCGCCGAGTTCGCCCCGCTGCTCGCGGAGATCACCGCGGACGTCCGCCCCGAGACCCTCGGGGCGCAACTGCTCGTGATGGCCGAGGCCGATCAGCGCGACCTGCTGCCCCGCGTCGCCGTGCCGACCCTGCTGATCTGGGGCGAGCTGGACGCGCGCTCACCGCTCAGCGTCGCGCGCCAGTTCGAGCAGGCGATCCCGGACGCGAAGCTCGTTGTGATCCCCGGCTGTGGCCACGTCAGCAACCTCGAGCGGCCCCAGCCCTTCAACCAGGCGGTGCGTGAATTCTGCCGAGCCCACTCGCCCGGCTGAGCGGAGGGGGTGGGATTCGAACCCACGGACCGGGGGGTTCCCCGGTCAACAGCTTTCAAGGCTGCCGCAATCGACCGCTCTGCCACCCCTCCGGGGCAAGCGTAGCGTTGGTCAGTGGGGCGGGAGGGCGGGTTGGTGCGTGTTGGGCGCCGCGCCGTTCGGGCCCAAGCCCGCGGGCAGGGCGTCCCACTCGTCGACGATGCCGATCACCGCGTCGACCACGTTCGGGTCGAACTGCTTGCCGGCCTGTGCGCGCAACTCGGCGATCGACTCGGCGACCGACATCGCGCTCGTCTACGTCGATCCGATACGCAAGGGCTAGTCGCCGCTGTGTGACCAACGTCACACTCGGTCCGGCGCTCTCCTCCCTGGCCACCGGTAGCGTGAAGGAGCGGTGGTTAGCGAGGCACGGGCGCCGGGCCGCGGTGACGTCGGCCCCGAGGAGGAAGCGCAGAAGCGTCGTCGTCGCGCCCTCGCTCTGATCGCGCTGGTGGTCGCCGCCGCGATCGCCTACATCCTGCTCAGCGGCGGCGACGAGTACGAGGTCACCGCCGAGTTCGAGAACGCGAGCCAGCTGGTGACCGGCAACGAGGTCGTGGTCGGGGGCACCAACGCGGGTTCGGTGAAGGAGATCGAGCTGGGGCCCGACGGCCAGGCGCTGGTGACGTTCACGGTCGAGGACGAGCTCGCGCCGCTGCGGCGGGGGACTGTGGCGACGATCAGATCGACGGCCCTGTCGAGCATCGCCGGGCGCCAGGTCCAGCTCACCCTCCCCCCCGACTCCCAGGCCGGCGAGGAGATCGACTCCGGCGGGCGCCTCAGCCAGGCAGAGACGGTCTCAGAGGTAGACCTCGACCAGCTCTTTAACACCCTCGACC
>JBOGZD010000074.1:0-14722 GCA_050697155.1 Solirubrobacterales bacterium
GGCGCTCCTCGGCCGTCAGCTCAACCTCGTGGCGGCTCCTTCCCGGCATCGCCGCAGGGATTCGCCGCCGAGGCTTGCGCTCCTCCCATCATCCTTGACGGGATTTCCGGACGGGGGTACTAGCGCCAGCCGGTTGGGCATGTAGGGGGGCGGGGGTGGGTTGCCGTGGGCGTTGCCGGGTTGTCGCCGAGCGTTTTCGCGGACCATTGGGAGATAAGGGTTCGTATGCGGCCCTTTTCTCCCAATCGTCGGTCGCGGCCGATACTGGGTGTGATGGAACCGTCGTCGGCGCGTAGTACGGGCGTGAACGAGGCTCTTGTCGCGCCCGCGGTCGAGGCGCCCAGCGAGGCCGATGCGGCGTTCGAGGCGCTGTACCGGTCGAGCCGTGACGACGTCTTCGCCTACGCGTCGGGGCTGCTGCGCGATCGGGCGGCGGCCGAGGACGTGACCGCGCAGGCGTTCGAGCGCGCCTACCGGCGACGCAAGAGGTTCGATCCGCGCCGCGGCACACCGCGCGCGTGGCTGTTCGGGATCGCGCGCAACGCGGCGCTCGACGAGCTGCGGCGGCGCCGTCGCCACGCCGCGCTCGAGGGCGAGCCGGTCGACGAGGCCAGCGCGCCGACGATCGAGGCGGCGGAGGTCGCGCTGCGGCGGGCGGCCCTGCGCGCCGCGATGACGGACCTGTCCGCCCGCGATCGGGAGCTGGTCGCGCTCAAGTACTTCGCCGGGCTCGCCAACGCCGAGATCGCGGCCGTGATCGGAACCACCGAGTCGAACGCCGGCACCCGGCTTCACCGGGTGCTCGAGAAGCTGAGGAGGGCCTGCGATGAGGCTTGATGAGCTGGAGCGCGAGCTGCGCGCCGAGCGCCCGGACACCGACTCCGAGTTCGCCCGCCGCCTCGACGAGTGGGCGGCCGCGGGCTTCCCCCGCGGCGAGTTCGACGTTAGCCGCGATAGTCACGGCAAACGTGCACCTCGGCGGCGCCCGGCCGATGTTGACCGCTCGCGCACCGCGCGCCGCAACCGCCTCGCCCCCCTACGTGAGCCGTTCGCCCGCACCCTCGACCGCCTCCGGGCTGTGCCGCCGCGGCGCGTGCTGGCGCCCGCCGGGGGCGTGCTGACGCTCGTCGTCGTCGCCGCGGTGGTGATCTCACAGCGCGACTCGCTGTTTGGCGGCGGCGCCGAGAGCCTCGGCGGCGGCGGTGACGCCGTGAGCTCAAGTCAGCCCGCCCGCGGCGACGGCGCCGGAGCGGCCGAGGGGCCCCCCGTCGATGAGCGCGGAGGCCTCCAGTCAGCCGAGCCCGCCCGGGCCGACCGCCAGTTCGACGCAGGGTCCACCGCCCCCGACGACCCGGTCACCTCACTCCCGCCCATCCCACCCCCGAACGGCGGTGGCGGTGGGATCGCCGCCGGCATCGAGAACCGGATCGTCGACGCCACCGCGCGCGTGGTGCTCGGCGCCGAGAGGGGCGAGGTCCAGGAGGTGGCCAATGGGGTGGTCGAGGTCACCGACCGCTACGACGGCATCACAAGGAGCTCGCAGGTGACCAGCGACCAGGGTGGCGCAAGGGCCGCGTTCGAGCTCGAGATCCCTGCGAAGCGGCTCGATGCCGCGCTCGCCGACCTCTCGGAGCTCGGCGACGTTGTCTCCCGCACCGAGGGCGGCGAGGACATCACCGCCCGCGCCGTGCGCGCGCGACGCGCGCTGGCCGAGACGCTTCAGGACATCCAGCAGGCGCGCGCCCAGCTGATCCGCACCGACGATCCCGAGCAACGCCGAGTCATCCGCTCGAGGATCCGCTTCCTCGACGCCACCGCCGACCGGCAGCGCGCCCAGCTCGCCGGGGTCCACCGCCAAGGGCGCTTCGCGACCGTGTCGGTCGAGGTGACCTCGGACGGCCCCCGCGCCGCAGACGACGGCTGGAGCCTCGGCGACGCCGCCGACGACGCGCTCGACGTGCTCACCGCAGTCGGCGGCATCATCCTGGTCAGCCTCGCGGTACTGCTCCCGCTCGCGGCGATCGCGGCGGTCGCCTGGCTCGCGGTCGCCCGCGCCCGCCACGCCAGCCGGGAACGCGCCCTCGACCGCTAGCGCGAACCCGTTGTCGGACCCGCCGGCCCCGGACGCGGGAGCACATCAAAATGCCCGCGGCGTAGCCGCGGGCCGTGTACTCGAGCGGGAGCGGAGGAGCCGGCGGAGTTATTCCTCCTGATAGGGCTCGAAATCTTGTTTGCGCGCCCCGCACACTGGGCAAAACCAGCTGTCGGGGATCTCGGTGAACGGGGTCCCGGGCGGGATCCCGCCGTCCGGGTCACCGTCGTCGGGGTCGTAGATGAACCCGCACGAGGTGCAGACCCACAGCTGCTTGGTCTCGGTTTGGGTCTCCGGCGCCACCGCGGCCGCAGGTTATCGTCCCGCGCGTGAGCGACGTCCCGGTTGTGCCGCGCCCCGCGGCGACGATCGTGCTCCTGCGCCGCGGCGGCAAGCACGCGGAGCGAGGGGTCGAGGTGCTGATGGTGCGCCGCAGCCTCGAGGCCGCTTTCATGCCCGGTGTCTGGGTCTTCCCCGGCGGCGCGCTCGAGCCGGAAGAGGAGCCGCGGGAGTGTGCGATCCGCGAGCTTGCGGAGGAGACCTCGATCGAGCTGTCCGCCGATGCCGAGCTGCTCGCGTGGTCGCGATGGATCACCCCCGAGGTGGTCCCGGTGCGCTTCGACACCCTCTTCTTCGTCGCCCTCGCTCCGGCGCACACCCCGCCGCGCCCGGACGGCGGGGAGACGATTGACGCGGCCTGGTTCGCCCCCCGGGCGGCGCTCGACGCCCACGCTGCGGGCGAGATCGAGCTCGTGTTCCCGACCCGCAAGACGCTCGAGAGCCTGCTCGGCCACGGCACCTCCGCGGAGGTCATCGCCGCCGCCGGCGCCAAGGAGGTCGACCCGATCCTGCCCCGTGTGATCGGCACCCGCGAGGACCACCGGATCGTCCTTCCCGGCGAACCGGACTACGACTAGGATCGGCCGTAGCGCATGGGACCGCTCGGCGACATGTTCGAGGCCAAGCTGAAGCGCGAGACGCCGATCCAGGTCCGCCCGTGACCAGCAGCCTGCCGCCGCCGATCAGGGACTGCTTTGAGCGCTTCGTCACCTGCGAGTACACGACGATCGACGCGCGCCAGCAGCCGATCACCTGGCCGGTGACGCCCTATTACTCCCAGGGCGCCGCGACGATCGACGTCACCACCGGGCTCGGCTATCCGAAGAAGGCCGACGACGCTCGCCGCAACCCGCAGGTGTCGCTGCTGTTCTCGGACCCCACCGGATGCGGGATCTCCGGCGCGCCCCAGGTCCTCGTTCAGGGCTCGGCCGAGGTCGACGACGGCGACCTCGACGCCAACCGCGAGCGCTACTGGCGCGAGTCCTGGGAGAAGCTGCCGGGCACCCGCGACGCCCACCCGCCGAAGCTGCTACGCGGCCTCTTCGGCTGGTACTACACGCGGATCTACGTCCGGGTGCGACCCGAGCGCGTGTTCACCTGGCCGGGCGGGGACCTGACGCGCGAGCCCGAGGTCCACGACGCCCGTCTCGAGGAGGTGCGCTCGGGCCACAGCGAGGAGCCGCTGGAGCCTCACCTGCCGGCCGCCGGCGGCGCCACCGCCTGGGACGATCGGGTCTCGGAGCTCGGCGACCGCCACCGCACCGCGGTGCTCTCCTGGGTGGCGCCGGACGGCTTCCCGCTCTCCGTGCGCGTGCCGGTGGCAGTCGACCACGCCGCGAGGCGGATCTCGCTCGGGGCCGAGCCCGCCGGGCTGCCGCTGGCCGCGGGCCGCGCCTGCCTCGTCGCCCACGTCCACGACGAGACCTTCAGCTGGCAGGAGAACTTCCAGCTGCGCGGCGATCTGGTGCGCGCCGACGGCGGCTGGGCGCTGGTGCCCCACAAGCTGATCGGCGGGTTCGAGCTTCCCGACGAGAGCATGGCGGCGCGCTACCGGCGCAACCTGAGCAAGGTGGTCCGCTTCTACCGCACCGCCCGCGAGCGGAAGCGCCACCCGCCGGCCGCGGACGCGGGAGCAGAATGAGAAGCCCGCGGCGTAGCCGCGGGCCAGGTGTTCGAGGCGGGAGCGGAGCAGCCGGCGGAGTTATTCCGGGAACGGCTCGAGGCCGGCGTGCCAGGGGCCGGCGGGATAGGTGTGCACGCCGTGCTCGTCCATTTCGTTCCGAAGGCGGCGGAAGAGCTCGCCCGCATTCTCGAGCGCCTGCTCGTACTCCTCTTCGCTGCACTCCGCCAAGCGCCAGAGGAAGTAGAGCTGGCGATCGGTGATCCCGAAGTCGATCTCGTCGTCGATCCCCGCGACCCAGTCGAGGAAGGCCGGGCTGAACAGCTCCCGCAGCGCCACCGGGTCGTGCTCGGCCGGCACCGTGGCGAGGAAGCGGCGGTTGAACTCGACCGACTCGAACTCGACCTTGCGCCGCGAGAACGCCTGCTCGAGCCGCTCTTCGACCTCGGCCGACTCGACGTTGAACAGCGGCACCACCGTCGCCAGGTCCGGCATGTGGGCCTTGGCGAGCACCGCGTCGGGAAGGACCGTCTTCGAGAACAGCCCGCCCTGCTCGCGCTCCTCGGCGTCGCAGGCCGCGCCCCAGAAGCCCTCGGCGAGCTCGCCCGTGATCCGGTTGGTCCCCCCCGGGCACAGCGCCGCCGGCCCGTCCTTCGGGTTCAGCCCGCCGACCGGCTCGTACTCGGCGCTGCGCCGCTCTGCGAGGCCGCTGACCAGCTCGGCCCAGTCGCCCGCTTTCACAGCGCCTTCGCGTAAAGCTCGGCGAAGTCGTCCTCGGTCGGCTCGCGCGGGTTGACCAGCGTGCACCCGTCTCCCATCGCGCCCTCGACCAGGGCCGGGATCCCGTCCTCGGGCACGCCGACCTCCGACAGCCGCCCGGGCAGTCCCAGGGTCGCGGACAGCTCGCGCACGCGGTCGGCGAGCGCCTTGCCGACCGACTCGGCGTCCCCCGGGACGTCGACTCCGAGGAGCCCGGCGATCGTGCGGTAGCCGTCGGCGATCTCCTCGCCGCCCGACGCGTTGTACTCGATCACCCATGGCAGGTTGATCGCGTTCGCGACCCCGTGGGCGACGCCGTAGCGCCCGCCGCAGGGGTGCGACATCGAGTGGGTGATCCCGATCGCCCCCGACCCGGTCGGCTGGATCGCGAGGTTGGCGGCGACGAGCATGTTCCCGCGCGCGTCCTCGTCGCCGGTGTCGGTGACGGCGCGCTCGAGGTTGTCGCGGACCATCCGGATCGCGTGCAGCGCGAAGGCGTCGGTGTGCGAGTTGCGCTCGCTCGAGACGTAGCCCTCGATCGCGTGGGTGAGCGCGTCCATCCCCGTTGCGGCGGCGATCGGCGCCGGCAGCGTCTCGGTCGCCGCCGGATCGAGGATCGCCACGGCGGGGAACATCGTGAAGTCGCCGATCTGGAACTTGAGGCTCTCCGAGCGGTCCCTGACCACCGCCGTCCAGCTCGCCTCCGCCCCGGTCCCCGCGGTGGTGGGGATCGCCGCCATCGGCGCCAGCGGCAGCGGCCTGCCGGCGCCGTCGCGCTCGCGCGGCTGCAGCAGGTAACCCTCCCACTCTCGCGGCTCGCCGCCGTGGGTGAAGATCACGTTCGCGGCCTTGGTCGTGTCGATCACCGACCCCCCGCCCAGGGCGACGAACGAGTCCGCACCGGCGCCTGTGGCCGCCTGCGCGCACGCCTTGACCACCTCGGTGTCGGAGTCCTGGGGCACGCCGTCGAACACGCCGGCCGGCTCGAGCCCGCCGTCCTCGATCCCGGCGTCGACCCGGTCGGCGAGACCGGTGCCGCGGATGACCTCGTCCGTGACCAGCAGCGCGCGGTTGCCGCCCTCCTTGGCGAACTCGAACCCGACCTGGTCGAGCAGGCCGCGCCCGGCGATCACCCGGGTCGGGCAGACGAACTGGTAGAAGTCTTTAAACAACACCTAGCCCGTCGGCTCCTCCGCTCCCGCCCCGAATACCTGGCCCGCGGCTACGCCGCGGGCATTTTTTTCGTGCTCCCGCGTCCGGGGCCGACGGGGTCCCCCCCGCTTCGGTCGCACCTCAGACGTCAACTAGGTCGGTGCGGCCTTGGCTCTCGAGCTGGGCCTTGTAGCGGGGGAAGACCGGCTTCGTCAGCGGAACGAGCTTGAGGATCTTCGCCACCGGCCCCTTGGCCTTGATCTGGCCGCGGGCGAGGGCGACGGTCACGTTGACGTTCCCAAGCCAGAAGCGGTGCGCGGTGTCGGCCTCCATCGTCATCGTGACCTCGGGCTCCATCTCCGAGTCGCCGAGGTCGACGTCGCCCGGCTGCCCTTCCTGGAGGCGGACGGTGATCGCCGAGTCGGGGTTCGAGTACTCGTAGCGAACGATCGTGTTCGCCTTGCGGAACTTCGGCGCCAGCTCGTCGTCCTCGGCGAGGTCGACGAACAGCTTGCCGATCGTGTCGTAGACCTCCTGCGCGTCCTTGAAGTACGCCACGTTCCTCCTCCTCTCCCGGGTGCGGACGGATCCTAAACCCCGTCAGGAGCTCGCTCCCGGCGGGCGGCCGTCGCCTGCCGATCAGGGATTCGCAAACAGCTGCGGGAAGCGCTCGTCGCCGAAGTTGGCGCGCGGCGAGTTGGGGTAGGCGCCCTGGACGACGCAGGGGGCGAAGCTGGCCCCCGGCGGATTGCCGCCGTTGACGTCGCCCGGGGGCGTTTCGTCGTTATGGACCTCTTCCTCGTCGAGATCCTGGGAGCCGAGGTTGTAATCGGTGTTCTTGCAGTCGAAGTTGGGGAAGACGCCGTCGGTCGCGATCCGCGACAGCGCGCCCGGGGCGAGATAGGAGTTGCCGCGGTTGGTGTTGAGCCGGGTCGGCCAGATCGACAGCGTCTCCGTGCTCAGGTGGCTGATGATCCGCAGGACGTGGCGCGGGGCGGGATCGCCGGGCCGGTTCTCGAGCACGCCGGCGTGAGCGAACCCGGGTGCGCCGAGGAAGTCGGTGACGTTCTTGCGGTGGAAGGAGAGGTAGTCGACCACCGGGTTGAGGTTCGCCAGGAACGGATCGAGGCGGTCGAGGACCGGCGCGAGCCCGTCGAGGATGTCCGCGAGCGCCGGCAGCCCTCGCTTCGAGGCTCGATTGAGGCCCTCGAGGTCGATGAACAGGTCGCGCAGGTCGGGCGACAGCCGCCGCACGTTGCGCAGCGTCGGCGAGAGGTCGCGGGCCACCGGGATCAGATCCTGCACCAGCGGGCGGGCGTTGACCTGGAAGCTGTCGAGGCGCTCCAGGGTCGCCCGCGTCTCGCGCTGGAACGTCGGCAGGATCTGGAACGACTCGGCGAGCGCCGCGTCCTGGCTCGCGAGTGCCTCGAAGGTGTCGTTCGAGCCGGTGATCGCGCCGGCGAGCTCCTGGTCGCGCTCGGTCAGCGCCTCGAAGGTGGCGCCGGTGTCGCGGACCAGCCCCTTGAGCGCGACCTTCTGGCGCTCGAGGATCTCGACGAGGTCTGAGGCGTCGGTGACGAACGGGCCGAGGTTGCCCAGCGCGTCGTTGAGGTCGAGGCCGCGGTCGCGGATCGCGGTCGCCGCGTTTGCCTGCCAGCGCTGGAACGAGGCCCGGGTCTCCTCGTCGAGGGCGTTGAAGATCTCGTCGATCTGGGTCTGCTCCTCGATCCGCCCGATCCCCAGGGTCCCTCCCTCCTCGATCGAGTCGACCTCCTCGGCCTCGGCGTCGGAGACGTTCGCGGCCGCTCCGAGGGCCACCGGCGCCGAGTCCTCGCCGGGCTCGGTGCCCGAGGTGAGCTCGACGAAGGTCTCGCCGAGCAGCGTCTTGGAGCGCAGGATCGCCCGCGCGTCCTCGGCGATCGGCGCGAACTCGGGCTCGATCTCGATCACTGCGGCGGTGGTGTCCTTGCCGTTCACCCGGAACTCGGCGTCCGCCAGCTCGGTCGTCTTCACCTTCCCCACCGAGACCCCGCCGATCCGCACGTCGGACTCCTTCGCCAGCGAGGCCGCCTCCGGGAAGTAGGCGGTGACCCGGTAGGACTCGGGCCCCAGCGGGATCGGCCCGCCGAAGGCGATCCACAGGAACAGGATCAGCCCGAAGCACGACAGCGCGAAGCCGACGGCGACGAGGATGCGTCCTATCGATGGCGCCTGCTTCTGCATCAGGGAGTGCACCCCACCTGCTCGAGGACCGGATCCGTGAGGCCGGTGAGAAGCTGCGCCAGCGCGTTGAGAGCCGGGTCCGCGCCGGAGACGATGTTCAGTGCCGCCTCGCAGCTCTGGCTCAGGTAGACACGCCAGAAGAACGCGTTCGCATCGCCGGCGCTGAACAGGCTGTTGCCGACGTGGGATGCCCATGCGACCCAGTAGAGGTAGCCCTCGTCGCGGTTCGCGGCGCCGGCCGGCTCGGCGCCGTTCGGGTTATAGGCGACCGTGTTGCCGAACCGGTTCAGCTTGCGTCCGAGCGCGGTCAGCGGTGGCGTCGCGGCACCGAACCGCTTGGCCGCCTTCTCGAGGTCGGGGACCGGCTTGCGCGCGGCGCGCACGAACGGCCGGACCTCGTCCTCGAGCGCGGGGGTGGCATTGACCGCCAGCTCGCGGAACGAGCTGTTGAGGTCGTCGAGGTTGCGCGCGAACGGCCGCAGCTCGTCGAACGCCGGGCCGAGCACCTCGCCGAGGCTCGCGGTCTGGACCAGCGTCTCGCGCGCCTGGCTGAGCGTGCCGGGCAGCAGGCGGACGGCCCGCTGGACGTTCGGGTCCTGCTCGGCGATCGCCCCGAGCGCGGCGTTGGAGGAGCTGACCAGCTCAGTCAGGTCCTGGTCGGCCTGCCCCACGCGGGTGGTGAGGGTGTTTAGGTTGTGGATCAGGTTGGCGAGGTTCTGGCGGCGCTGGGCGACCTGGCGGTTGAGCTTGGCGAAGTCGCGGTTGATCGGCCCGAGGCTTCCGAGCAACCTGCCGAGCTCCTTGTCGCGGCCCTCGAGCCCCTGGCCGGCGCCGACCAGCAGGGTGCGCAGGTAGGCCTGGGTGTCGGAGTCGAGCGCCGCGAGGATCTCGTCGAGGTTGACGTCGGGCGCGGTGTTCGCGACCGCAACCGTGCCGCCCTCGTCGTACTCGCCGGCGGCGCGGCTGCCCGGGTCCATGTCGAAGAACATGTCCTTGAGCCCGGTGGTCGGGCGCATCAGGATCGTCGCGTCGCGGTAGATCGGCAGGAACTCGCGGTCGATCGCGAACGTGACCACGCCGACGCCGTCCTCGACGGCAACGTCCTGGACATCGCCGATCCGCACCCCGGCGACCCGGATCGTCTGGCCCTGTCCCGGAACGACGGCCTGGGCGGTCTCGAACTCCGCCTTGAGCTCGAACGGCTTCTCCTCGAGCACCGGGATCCGCAGCCGCTGCTCCTGGAGGATCACGTAGGTGGTCACCAGGGCGACCACGATCAGCACGGCGACGGCGACGAAGTCGCGCACGTGCTTGGAGATCGCCTCGCGCATCAGCCCGCGCCTCCGAGCTGCGCCGCGACATCGCCGAGCCCGAGCCGCTCGAGCGCGCGCTGGGCGTCCTTCAGCACCTGCTTGTCGCCGGATCCGGCCTCTGAAGCGGCGGCGATCCGATCGGTCAGTCGGGTAAGTGCGTCTTGCTCCTCAGCGTCGAGGTCAGTCATCGCCTCCCGCGACACCGTCGTCTGCGGGGGCGCGTTGCCGAGTCCGCCCTGGAGGCTCGGCGGCTCCTGCTGCTCGCACGGGTTGGCCGACGTGAACTTGGTCTTCGCCGAGCTGTCCTTCGCCGGCATCGCCCCGAGCAGCGGGAACGGGGTGAGCCCGAACGAGTCGGGGAACTCGACGATGTTGTTCCCGCTCTGCCCGAGCACCCGAGCCCACTGGCCATTGGCGTCGCCGTTGCGCCCGATCCCGGTCAGGCCGGTGAGGACGTAGCCCGTCTCCTCGAAGACGCGGCCCACGGGATCGTGCGGGTAGACCCCCGCCGGATCGACGGGCTCGACGCTGTCGTTCGACCAGGGGATGATCACCTCGTTGAAGCAGGACGCGAGCGCCCGCGCCTGCTTCATGAACGCGACGTTTCGCTTGGCCAGCTTCGCCAGCCTCGGGATCGTCGGCCGCAGATCGGCGACCAGGCCTCTGAGCTCGCGCTTCGAGACCAGGCCGCGGACCTGGGCGATGAACGGCGTCGCCGCCTCCAGCGTCGGCGCGGTCGACCGCACGCCCGGGAGCGCCTCGCGGGCAAAGGCGCGCAGCGCCGGCAGCGAGGCGTTCAGGTTCGCGAACGCCGGATCGGCGGCCTCGAGTACGTCGGGCAGCTCCTCGATCGCGCGCCCGAGGGCCACGTCCTCGGCGGCGAACGAGCCGGTGAAGGTCGCGAAGTTCGAGACCAGGCCCTGGAGCGCGGCCTCGTTGCGGCCCAGCCCGCGGACGACCCGGCCGAGGCCCTTGATCACGCCGCCGAGGTCGCCGGGCTCGGTGCCGAGGACGGCCTCGTTCACCTGGGAGGTGAACTTGAAGGCGGGCGCCGAGGTCCGGTAGAGCTCGCGGAACCCCTCGGCGCCACCGTGCTTGATGAAGGCGTTTCCGAGCTGGTCGAGCAGGACCTGGAGCTGGGTGCGGACGTCCGACTGGAGCGTGGTCAGCACCTGGTCGAGCTGGACCGAGTAGGAGGTCTGGTTGATCGGGAACGTGTGCCCGTCCTCGACCTCCTCGGCGTTCGGGCTGCCCGGCTCGAGGTCGACGAAGTAGTTGCCCTCGAGGAACAGCCGCGGGCGCATCTTCATCGTCGCGTCCTCGTGGATCGGGCGCGCTTCCTCGTCGAGCTCCATGGTCACAACCGCCGCCTGCTCGCCGGGGGCGTCCTCGCCGCCGACCGAGCTTGGCGCGTCGCCAGCCGCCGACTCGAGCTCGGGCTCGTCGGCCGAGAGGTGCTCGACCCCGGTCACCTCGCCGACGTTGACGCCGGCGATCCGCACCGGCGAGTCCGAGCGCACGTTCTGGGCCGAGCCGAAGACCGCCCGGACCTCGTAGGCGTCGCCCCACGGCACCTGCTTCGTGAACGCGTACAGGGACGCGATCGACAGGATCACGACCAGGATCAGCCCGATCGCCCAGGTCGGCAGCCGCCGTCGTCCGTGCGCGGGCCTCACTTGCCTACCTTCTTCCAGGTCTCGGGCGCGCGGTTCGGGTTGCGGGTGTCCTGGAGCTCGCGCTCGCCCTCGTCGTTGTAGAACAGCGTGGTCGGTCCGCGCGAGCCGGGGAGATCGGAGACGAGGTTCGCGGCGCTGTCGGCCGGCTGGCCGGGGAGCGGCGCCGCGCCGAGCGGATAGCCGCGCTGGCCGAGCTGGCAGTCGGCATTGCGCTGCCCGGTGGGCATGTAGGGCCCGGCATTGGCGATCGGGAGCTCGAACGGCTTGAACCGGCCGCCGAGGGTCGCCGACTCGCGCCCGCTCGCCGTGATCCCGGCATAACCACCGACGTTCGACTCCACCTCCGGGGAGAGCGGCGCCCCCGTGACGACCTGCCGGTAGGCGAAGCCCACGGGGTCGGGGTCTGAGAACGCCTCGGCGAAGTAGGTGAACCAGTAGTTCCAGTAGTTGCAGACCGTCTGCGCCGGCACCACCCACTTCGCCAGCGGCTTCGCCGCGTCGAAGGTCTGCCTGAGCCGCTGCAGCGTGACCTTGGTCGTCGGCTGCGAGACGAGTTGGTTGAGCTCGCGCAGCGCTCCCCGCAGCCTGCGGTTGGTGGCCGGGAGGTCGCGCAGCACCGGGGTGCCGACCTCGATCGCCTCGTTGAGCACCGGCAGCGTGGTGCGCAGGTCCGAGACGCCCGGCCGCAGCTCGCGCGAGAGCACCGTGAAGTCCTCGAGGAACGGGCGCTGGCGCGGCAGCAGCTCGATCCCGGTCTCGAGCGTCGGCACGCCCTCGGAGATCGTCTCCTGGAGCGCGCCGACGTCGGAGGAGATCGCGGCGAGGGTGATCGCGGCGTTGGTGAACAGCGAGGCCTGCTGCTCGGCCACCGGGGCGACGATCCGCGCCGCGTCACCGAGCTCGGGGAAGAGGCGCTCGAAGCGGGTGTCGTTCTGGGACAGGATCTTCGCGACCGGCCGCAGCCCGCGGAACAGCGGCTCGATGGCGTTGATCGTGTCGTTCAGCGACGTGCCCCGGCCGGCGAAGCCCGAGCCGAACTCGAGCAGGTTGGTCCGGGCGTTGGTCCGGGTCCTCGTGTCGAAGGTATTGGCGATGTCGTCGAACTCGGTCTGCGCCTGGAAGCAGCCGTTCCTGGCCTCCTCCGACAGCGAGGACGTGAATTCGTCGGGGTCGGTCGGCACCTCGCAGGTGGCGCCGTCGTCGGTGCCGACGAAGGTGAAGCCCTCGGGCGCGTCCGGGCCGGTGCCGCGGATGATCTCCAGGTACTTGAGCCCGAAGCTCGAGCGGTAGCGCACCCGGAACACCGAGTCCTGGGGCAGCGGCTCGGCCGCCTTGTCGAGCTTCAGGTCGAGCCGCGCCAGCGCCCCGTCGGTGCCGGGCGGGGTCGGCTCGCCGCCGGCCTGGGCGGTCGCGGTCGCGTCCTCGGCGCGGATCGCCTCGATCGACTCGACCACCCCGACGCGGCTGCCGCCGATCCGGACCTCGTTGTTGTTGACGAGCCGGGCCGCGTTCGGGACCTCGACGGAGACCCGGTAGACGGGCACGAAGGGCAGGCCCTGGTTGGCGTTGTAGGCGAGGAAGACGGCGACGATCACGATCAGGGTCGTGACCGCGCCGACCATCGTCGGCGAGGCGGCGAGCGACTGAAGTGGGGATCGTCCTCTCATGATCAGTTCCCGAACAGGAAGTCGAGGAGGTCCTCGGCCGCTCCGGAGGTGTCGCCGCCGAGGCCCCCGCCGCCGCCGCTCTGACCGCCGCCGCCGAGGCCGTCGAGGGTCTGGTCGAGAGTCCCGCCGAGGTCCTCGAGCACGTTGTTGGGGAGGTCGAGGATCTCGTCGAGGACCTCGTCGGGGACCGCGCCGCCGCCGCCCGCCGGGGGAGCGGCCCCCGAGGCTCCGGGGGCGCCGTCGCCGCCGCCTGCACCGTCCCCGGCACGGCGATCAGGCGCGGTCCTCGAGGCGCCGGCCGGATCGCAGAGCTCATGGGCGGCCTCGGGCTCGGTCCCGTTCGGGCACACCGCGGGGTCGTATGGCGGCAGGCCGGAATCCTCGGTGATCCCCGGCTGGTTGGGCCCGAGCCACTGGACGCAGCGGGCCGCCTCGACGAGGCTCGTCGTCGTGCCGCCCCCCTGGGCCGGCACGCCGACCTCACCGGTCTGCGGGTCGCGGCCCGAGGAGACGTGTCCGCAAGGACCGCTCTCGAACTCGTTGAGGTTGACGTGCATCGAGTGGGCGACCTGGTCGAACTGCGCCGTGGTCCCGACGATGTAGTAGAGCCAGTTGAGGAACGACTCGAACCCCGTATAGCCCTTCGTGTCCCTGCGCCCCGCAAGCGGGTTCGTGCGCCCGGTGTCGGCCGCGGCGCGGTCGTCGATCTCCACCGCCCGGCGCGGATCGTCGATGTCGCGAACGAAGTCGGCGAGGGCCTCGGCGGTCACCGGCGCCTTGCGACCGGCCTCGGCGAGGAGGCGTATCTCGTCACGGCCGCGCGCGAGCGCCCGGCGCCCGACCACCGAGGCGTCGCCGAGGCTCGTCAGGGACTCGTCGCTGGCCTCGTTGAACGGCGGCAGGTTGAGCGCGAGGGTGTTGAGGTCAGGCGCCGCCGCGCGCAGGTCGGTGAGCAGCGGGGTCTGCTCGCGGGCGAGCGCCTCGAGGTCGGCGAGGGTCGGGTCGAGCTCGGCGAGGAAGTCGTCGAGGATCTCGAAGTCGCGCGAGAGGTCATCGCGGCGCGCGGCCGAGGCCGCGGCCGTGTCGCGGGCCTCCTGGACGAAGCGGACCACGTCCTCGGAGCGCTCGGCCAGCCGACCGATCACCTGATCGGAGTTCACGTTCAGGTCGCGGATGATCCGGTTCTGGCTGGCGAGGATCCTGGTCACCTCGCGCAGCTCGGTCAGCGCGGGGGCGCCGAGCCGGATCGCCTCGTTGAGCGCCTCGGGGTTGCCGGCGAGCGCGGTGCCGAACTCGTTGATCAGCAGCTGGAGACGGCGCTTGAACGGCTCGCGCAGCGTGTTGTTGACGAGGTCCTGCTGGACGGTCTGGGAGACCTGGGAGGCGGGAATGGTGCCGTTCTCGGGCAGCGGCGGCCCGGCCGGTTCGCAGTCGATGAAGTACTCGGCGATCAGCGACTGCGGCTCGGACGAGCACTCGCTGTCCTCGCCGAGCGTGCCGAGCTCGCCGGACAGCTCGACGGTGAGCAGCGCGCGCTTGTCCTCGTTGATGTCGAGCTCCTCCACCGTCCCGGTGGTGACCCCGGCGACGCGCACCTGGGAGCCCTCGACGATCCCGAAGGCGTTGTACAGCTCGATCTTGTAGGTGTGGGCGTCGTCGGCGCCCGCGCTCGCGGCGACCGTCGCCGCGCCGGCGACGAGCAGAGCGATCGTGAGCAGGATCCGCCTCATGGCCCCGAGATCCCCTGCTCCGTGTCGCACTCCCCGTTGGCGTGCGAGCCGTCGGTGAGCGCACCGGCGTCGGTGAACGGGACCGAGTCGTCACCGGAGCCGACCGGGCGCTCGTTGCGGCCCGGGCAGCGGTTGGTGCTGACGTTGAGG
>JBOGZD010000075.1:0-14576 GCA_050697155.1 Solirubrobacterales bacterium
CCTTCATCCACATGGAGATCTTCGCGGACAACGACCCCAACAAGGGCGTTCGCCCCCAGGTCGCCGCCTACAAACTGCGGACCGAGCCCTGGGTCTTCGTGATCGACGAAAACGGCCGCATCGACACCCGAGTCGAGGGCGTGCTCAGCGCCCCCGAGCTCACCGACGCGGTTGAACGCGTCACCGACTGACCACACCCGAGAGCCGCACCGGGCCGGTTCCGACACGATCGCCGGCGAAATGACCCGGTCCGCTGCCCCGCAGCCATAATCGACCCCCGGGCCGGTAGCTCAGTCGGTCAGAGCAGCGGACTCATAATCCGTTGGACGGAGGTTCGAATCCTCCCCGGCCCATCGGGGAACCCGCTCTAACAAGCGGTTTCTCGCTTCGGGCGGCGTCGGGCCGCCGCGACCGTATCCCGAATATCTCCCGAAACGTGCAGGCCTCGTCCGGTTTCGGCGTTCGACCCGGACGTAGTTACTCGTCAATACACTCGCGCTTTGATGCCGCCGCTGCTCAGGCTGCAGGATCCTGGCGCCCCGTCAGGCCTCCTCGAGGCGATCCTTGAGGCTTGTGACGGAGCGGACCGCGGTGGCGGAATCTTCTCCTGGACCACTGCCGAGGGCGCCCGCTTTCTACTCGACGCCGATACGTTCAGGACCTTTGCCGACGAGTCCGCCTTCAAGCTCGTCATCGGCGTCGATTCGATCACAGATCCTGCCGCTCTCGAAGCCGTCCGCGATCGAACGGCAGAGCTCTCAGGACTCACGGCGCGAGTGCTGTTGCACGAGCTGCGGCCGGTCCTGTTCCACCCCAAGCTGAGTTGGTTCGTCGCAGATGGTCGCCTGACGCTCCTGGTTGGCTCTGGCAACTTGACCCGGGGCGGGCTCCGCACAAACTGGGAGGCGTTCACAGTGGTCGACCTCGAAGGGGCCGAAGCCGCTGCGGTGGAGGCTCAGATCGAGGCCTGGCTCGAGGCGTGGGATGACTCGCTGCTCGCACTCGATGACCCTCAGGTGATGGCCCGGGCTCGACAGAACAGCGGCCGCGAGCGGAGTCTGAAGCGCCCGTCCAGGCGTCGTCGCGGCGCCGAGGATCGTGGCGGCGAGGGGGCCGAGCCGACGCGGGGGGAAGAGGATGTCCTAGTGGCGGCGATCGGCGGCGGGCGTGGCTGGAGCCAAGCCAATTTCCCCCGCCGCTTCTACGAAGGTCTGCGTTCACCGGCCTTCGCCTCGGCGAGCTGCTCGCGCTGCGCTGGATCGACGTCGACTTCGCGAAGCGGCTCGTCCACGTCCGCCGCGCCTACACGCACCGCGAGCTCGGCCCGCCGAAGTCGGGGCGGGTGCGAAGCGTGCCGCTGATCGACGAGGTCGCGCGGGCGCTCGACGGCCTCAGCCGGCGCGAACACTTCGTCGCCGCGGACGACCTCGTGTTCCCGAACACGGTCGGCGAGCCGTTAGACGACTCGGCGCTTCGGCGCCGCTTCTACCGGGCGCTCGAGCGCGCGGGGCTCAAGCGGATCCGCTTCCACGACCTGCGCCACTCGTTCGGCACGCTCGCCGTCCAGGTCTTCCCGCTCTCCGACGTCAGGGGATACATGGGCCACGCCGACATCCAGACGACGATGGTCTACGTCCACCACGTGCCGGCGGACGACGCGGCGGAGCGGCTGTCGCGGGCGGTGGCGGGATCCGGTGATTTCGCGCAGCCCGCGATCGCGCGTGAGGAGGCGGCGTAGGCCGACGCTCGAGCTCGCGGCGCGCGGGGAGTGTCGTCAGTCGACCGGTTCCACGCGCCGGACCGGGGCGACGTCGTGGCTCTCGGAGAGCTGCGCGAGCCCGGTAAACCCCCTCGGGGCGCCTCGTTCGAGATGGGGAGACCTGAGGCGCCTCACGGCGCTCGGCAGACGACCGGATGGGATCAGGCCACGGTCCGCCCAGCGACGAATCGTGTCCTCGCTCACTCCCAGCGGTCGCGGTCCCATTCCTGCGCTCTCAGCTTGCGCGCGCCTTCTCGGCGAAGCGCTGGCGGGCGGCCTGGCGCGAGACGCCGAGGGGGATGGCGATCTGGTTCCACGAGCGTCCCCGGGCACGAGCGCGCTCGATTGCCTCCCGCAGCCGGGCCTCATCGGCATTCATCGCGTCGACGGCCTCGGCGATTGCGCGGAGGTCGGCAGTGTCTTGGACCTTGGCCGTGGTCGGGTCCAGTTCCTCGGCCCAGCGCTCGAACCGCTCGGCGGCCTGCTCGATCTCTTCGTCTGTGCGTCTCATGGTTGTCTCCTCATCCGAGGAACCGGTGGACCATTGCGTCATCGGTTACGCCATGCTTCTGCACTGGCTCCCCCAGGCCGCAGCTAGACAAGCTACGTTGTCGTGCGGAAATGTCAAGGGACGTTGTCTAGGCGGCGCAGAGGCCGCTTTCGCTAAGTGCTACGATCTGTAGCAATGACTCCCCGGACGATCCCGCAGCGCGAGCTCCGCAACAACATCGGCGCGATCCTTCGTGAAGCCGAGGCCGGGGCGACGTTCACGGTCACCGTGCGCGGCCGGCCGGTTGCCACGCTGGGGCCCGCCCACGCCGGCCGGCGCGTCGAGGTCGATCGCGAGACCCTGCGCGAGATCCTCGCGACCCCGCTCGACGGCGAGGCGATGCTCGCCGACCTCGACCGCGGCGAGGCGCCGGTCGACGATCCGTGGGGCGATTGAGCGGCGCCCTGGTCGACACGTCGGTCGTCGTCGCCGGCGAGGCCGTCGCCGATGCGGTGCCGGAGCCGGTGTCGATCTCGGTGATCACGATCGGCGAGCTGCGCGCCGGGGTCCTGCGAGCTCGGGATCGAACGGAGCGTGATCAGAGGGCTCTCCGGCTCGAGGCGATCCGAGCCGCGTTCGAGCCGCTGCCGGTCGACGAGCACGTGGCCTCTAAGTACGGGGAGCTCCTGGCCTGGGTCCGGGGCCGCGGGCGCTCGGAGAAGGCGAGCGACCTCTTGATCGCGGCGACCGCGGCGGCGGGCGACCGGCGGCTCTACACGCTCGACCGGCGCCAGGCGAGCCTCGCCGAGGGCGCGGGGCTGGCCGTCGAGTTGCTCGCAGCCCGATAGACGGGCGGAAAGCGTCGGGTGACGCGCAGCAACCGAGGACGCCGCCGACGCGGGTCGGGGTTGACGCGTAGGGCCTGCCACCGCCCTGGTTCGCCACCGCCCTGGTTCGCGCAACGAGCGAGATCCCGGCCCACCGGGAACTCGCGCTCCGGTTACCGTGGCGGGCGGTGAGCTGGGTGCTCGAAAGCGACGCCGCGGGGCCGCTCGGGCAGGTCCGGGCGGCGCTGCGCGAGGGGCGGCTCGAGGACGCGCGGGGGATCGCCGAGCACGCCGCGAGCGGGCCGGAGGAAGACACCTGGGAGGTCACCAGCATGCTCGATGAGATCGGCCTGGGGCTCGCCGCCGCGGGACGCTACGACGAGGCGATTGAGACGTTCGAGCGGATGCTTGAGCTCGGCTGGGAGGGGGTGCCGGACGGGCGCTGCGAGATCGCCCGGGTGCTGCTCCTCGCCGGACGCCATGACGAGGCGGACGCGCTCTGGGCCGGCCTGCGCGAGGCCGACCCCGACGGCGTGTGGACGCTCAACGCGGGCGGCTTCGCCTACCACCGGGTGAGCCGCGACGAGGAGGCCGTCGAGTGGTTCGGCGAGGGCATCCGCCTGGCGCTCGCGGACGACGACCCGCTGCACGTCGTCGACCAGATGTCCGACGCCCGGCGAGTCAGCCTGCGGCGCCTTGGCCGAAAGCTGGACGCGCTCGAGTTGGCGGTCGAGGCGTGGCGGGCTCGCCTCGCCGAGCGCGAGGCTGAGCAGCGTGCGGAGGCGAGAAGGGAGGGTCTGCCCGTTCGCAGCGAACCGATGACGGTTGCGTGGCTCTCGGAGGAGGACGAGCGCCGCGCGCGCGAGCGCTGGCCCGGCTGGGCGGCGGGGCTGCTGGTCGACGAGCCGTTCGATGAGCGGGCGGCGCGGATGGAGCGCTCGCTGCGTCGGCGCCGGCTGCAAGGCGACGGGCCGTTCACAGTGGTGGCGATCGAGCTCGAGCCCTACGCCGCGTGGTGCGACGCCGAGGGACGCGACCCGGCGGATCGCCGCTCGCGCGCCGCGTATGCCGCCGAGCGGCGGGCGGCGGGGGAGGGACGCCGGTGGCCGCCGGGGCGCAACGAGCCCTGCTGGTGCGGGCGCCCTCGCAAGTACAAGCGCTGCTGCGGCGCGCTCCCGAGCGAGGCCGAGCTCGAGCGGGCGGCCTGAGCATGCCGGTCGAGCTCTCGCCGGAGCGGATCCGCGACGCGCTCGCGGTGATGCAGGAGTGGGACCGCCGCGCGGCAATGGACGCCGACGCGGCGCTTCAGTGGATGGGCTTCGAGGTGGACGGCGAGGACCCCTTCCTACTCCGCCGCTACGACGTCCAGATCTACCTCTGGTACCAGCTGCCGACGAAGTTCCTGGCGTCGCTCGAGGAGAAGCGAGCCGCCGCCTCGGCGCTGGGCCGCGTCCTCGAGCTGCTCGGAGGGCGAGGGGCCGAGTACGCCGAGCTCTGTCGCTGGCCCGAGAGCGAAAGCCTATTGGTGGCCTGGGAGGAAGACGATCCCGGGGCACGGCAGCGCCTGGGTGAGCTGCTCGAGGCCTCGGGCATCGAGCCGCCCGACACCGCGCTGCTCGAGTGGGGATCGGTGATGGAGCTCGAGGAGGCCCGCGTGCGCGAGGAGGTGGCGCTGGAGCTCGAGCGGGCGATCGAGTCCGGGCGCCTGGCGCCGGGCGAGCGCGGCTTTCGGCGCCGTCAGGCCGAGCTCGCGAGCGAGGCGCTTCGGCGCCGAAACGGCAATCGCAACGGGCTCACGCGGCTCGAGGCCGTGCGCGAGGAGCGGCTCGCGCGCTGGCTTCGGAGGGTTCACGCGAGGGAGCGCGGAGCGGCGCGGGATCGTTGAGCGAGTCGAGGGGGCGGTTCGCACCGACCCGGCGCCGATCGACGAGCACGCGGCAGCTGAGGCGGTCGCCCCGGCGCGGCTGCTCCTGGAGCGAGGGGAGGAGGGGATCGGCCTGACGCAGACCGGCGCCCTCAATCGCGCCCTCGTCCGCGAGGTCGTCGAGCGACGGCCCGACTGGTGGGACGCCGAGCTCTTCGGCCCGCCGAATCGCGAATGGGAGATCGCTGCGCTCGACCAGCTGCACGGCATGCTGCGCAAGCTGCGCCTCCTGCGCCGGCGCGGGAGGCGGTTCCTCACCACCGCTCGGGGCCGGGAGGTTGGGGCGGACCCGGCGGCGCTGCTCGCCATCTTAAGCGTCGAGCTCTTGGCCGGCGAGACGTTCGGCCTTGCCGTTTCCGAGCTCGCGGCCGCGCTGCTCCTCGACGGCGCCGAGGCGAGCGTCGAGGCGCTCGCGGCGGAGATCCACCCGGCGATCGTGGCTGAGGGCTGGCAGGCCGAAGGCGAGGCGCCCGACGAGCGTGAGATCGCTTGGACGGTCAGCGGCTTCCTGCTTGCGTGCGAGGCGGTTGGCCTGCTGACGGGATCGTCGCGCGGGCGCCGCGGATCGCGAACGCTCACCAGCGCGGTGCGATTCGGCCTCACGTCCGGGCTGCGAGCACGCGCCCTGGCCCCGGCGCGCGGCCTGTAGGGCGCCGCCCGGGCGCTCGTCCCTTCGCACGTCGATCCCAAGCACCTGGCTATGTCCAGAGTCGCGCTGCGGCGTTACCCGTAAGCACCTGAGTCATACTGGCGCCATGAACGCGAGCCGAATGACGGCTCGCCCGCGCTAGCTTCCCGCCTCCGCCGCGGTCAAGCGGGTGAGCCTTCAAGCCAAAGACGAGGAGGCAATACCCGTGGACGAGGCATTTCTGATCCGCTGCTACCTGTGGGCGCCCGGTGCGCCGTGGAGCGAGGAGGTGACGGAGCGGCTGCTCGAGGATCTCGCGAGCTTCTTCGCCGAGGGCGGCTTCGGCAACCTGGACGATTCGGATGAGGAGCTCCGGTCGGTGATCGTGGCCGGGACCGTGGAGGTGCCCGAGGCGGGAGAGTGGGTCGAGCAGCTGATGGGGGACCCTGCGACCGGCGTCATCGTGATTCCGCGGTCGGGCTGAGGCTTCCCTCTCGACGCGCTACAGCCAGGGCAAGCCGCGATGGCCGTGAGGCAGGCTCTCGACCGTAGTCTCGTGACCGAACGTCAGCTTCGGTGAGGTGATCCCGCGCTCGCATGGCGCGGCCCGCTCTCCGATCAACCGCGTTCCTCGCAAGTGCGGGGTGGGCGGCTCCCGCCATCCGGCCGCGCGCGTACGCTGGCGGCGATGGCGGCAATCAGGCGGAACGCGCTGTGCCCGTGCGGGAGCGGGCGGAAGTACAAGCAGTGCTGCCTCGCCGACGAGGAGAGCATCGCTGCTTCCGATCGTGAGGACGAGCGCGTCTGGCGCCGGATCCAGGACTGGGCCCGCGACCGCCACCCGGACGAGGTCAGGCGGGCGCTCGATGCGTTCGCCGCGGCTTCGGGTGGGATTCCCGAGGCTCAGATCGACCTTGCCTGCTCCTGGGTTCACCTGGACCTCGAGCTCTCCGGCGGCGGGTCGTTGGCGCAGCGTTACGCCGAGCGGGAGGACCTGTCCGGGCGAGAGCGGGAGATCGCACGCCGGATAGCCGCCGCCCGCCTCGGCCTCCACCGCGTGCTCGCGGCCGAGCCAGGGGCGGCGATCGAGCTGGAGGACGTGACGCGGGGATCGCGGGTGCGCGTGCGGAGCGCCAACGTCTCCCGCCACGCGGTCACCTGGGACCTGCTGCTCGGCCGCGTCATGGACGGCGAGCCGGAGCCCTCGCTGTGGGGGCCGGTCGCCTTCTACGACCCCAACGAGGAGGCCGAGCTGCTCGCCGAGGTCGAGCGCCTCGCGGCCGCGCTCGGGGTCGATCCGGACGACGAGGGGTTCGCGGCCGTCTTTCGAGCTCGCGCGCTCGAGCTGCTTCGCTTCGTGCCGCCGAGCCGCTCGATCGAGCCCGTGTTCGTGAGCGTCGAGGGAGATCCCGCCGCTCACTCGGAGGCGACCTGGGCGATCGCCGACCAGATCGAGGCGCTCGAAGCCCTCGACGCGCCGCCCGAGCTGATCTGGATGGGGCCGGACCCGGAGCGCGATTGCTTCGCCTGGGCGCTCCCCCTGCGAGAGGTGCTTCGGGGCCGGCGGGGGCTGCCCCGCGGAGCGGTGGTGCTCGAGTGCACCCCGCTGTCGGTGAGCGAGGAGCCTACGCTCGCGCTCGAGGGCCGGATCGCAGTAGGGAGCTTCGAGGTGGAGTCAGGGGAGCTCAGTTTCATGGCCCTGTCCGAGGCGCGACTCGACGCCGCTTGCGAGCTCGTCGAGCGCCGGCTCGGGAAGCGCGCCCGCCTGCTTCGCCGCGAGATCACGGCGCTCGAGGCCGATCGCGTCCGCGACCGCGTGGAGAGTGCCCCGCCCAAGCCCAGGGACCCGGACGTGCCCGAGGAGGCGGCTCGCGAGCTGGTCGAAGCGCAGCTCGAGCGCCAGTACCGGCGCTTCCTCGAAGAGCCGCAAGCCCGCCTCGGCGGCCTCACGCCCCGCGAGGCCACGGCGAGCGCCGAGTACGCCGATGAGCTGGCGACGCTCGTGCGCGGGATCGAGAACTCGGCCGAGCGAGCACGACGGCGGGGCGACGCGTTCCCCGACGTCGCTTGGATCCGGGCCGAGCTCGGCCTCGACGCGGGCAGGCTGGCCGCGTAGAGCCAGGGCGGGGCCCGCGCCGGGGCTTCGACGCCGTTGTCAGTTCCGCCGCCGCGGTTCCGCGATCGCCCACCAGTCGGGCAGCTCGCCCTCGCGCTCTGCCCATTCGAGCGTTCCCGCCGCCCTCACCACCTGGCTTCCGGTCCCAACGCAGAAGCTCCACAGCTTCTGGCTGGCGCGGTGGTAGCGGTGGATGAGCTCATCGAGCTCGAAGGCATCGATCTCCCCGGCGTCGTAGCGCCCGAAGCCGGAGCGGACGCGCTCGAGCAGCTTCGCCTGCTCTGTCTCGTGGTAGGCACCGACGCGCTCGCGGGCGGCGCGGCGCTCGGCCTTGGTCGCGCGATGGGGATCCGGGGACGGCTTCGTGGCCGGGCTGGTCTCGTCGGGCGGCATTAGCGGTCACCGTAGCTCACGCAAGCGGTGGACTCACAGGGCTTGCCACATCTCACTGAATCCTAGCGATCACAGGATAGTTCAGTGATATAACGCTAATACGCTATAGTTCTGGTATAACCGAGCTCATCTCCATCTCCGAGGCTGCGCGCGAGCTGGAGCGCGATCCGTCCCGGGTTCGTTCCCTGGTTGCATCTGGCCAGCTTCCCGGCGTCAGGATTGGCAGGAGTTGGGCGGTCGATCGCGCGGAGGTCGCGCGGCGAAAGCGAGAGCGTCCGGGCGCCGGGCGCCCGTTCGAGCCGCACAACGCCTGGGCGCTCTTGTTCCTCGCCTCGGATCTCGACGCCGACTGGGTCAACGCGGCCTCGCTGTGGCGACTCCGGAACGCGCTCGCGCTCCATGGCATGCGGGGACTACGGCCGCGGCTACGGCTGCGCGCCGACCCCCGCCGGTACCGGGCCCATCCCGGGGAGATCTCGTACCTGGCGGACGATGACGCACTCGTCCGCTCCGGGATCAGCGCGGCCGGCGCGTACGGGCTCGACTTGGTGCCCGGTGCGGAGATCGACGCCTACGTGGCGGCACGCGACGTGAAGCGCGTCGAGCAAGAGCATGCGCTAGTGCCAGCCGAGCGCGGGGAGGCGAATGCCGTTGTCCGCGTGGTTCGAGACTCGGCCTGGCATCTCGATCAGGTCGGGTCAGTGGCGCCGATCGCCGCGGTCGCCTTGGACCTGGCTGAGGATCCAGACCCGCGGTCGGCCCGCGCCGGGCGCGATGCGCTCCGGGACCTAAACCGAGCCGTTCGCCGTCGTCTGCGGTGACGAGGGTCGTCCACATCGATCCCGAGGGGGAGGAGGCGTTGCGCCTGTGGCGGGCCTTAGCTGACCTGGCGCGGGCATTCGGGGATAGCGAAAGCTGGTGCCTGATCGGCGGTCTGATGGTGCAGGTCTATGCGTTCGAGCATGGCGTTGCCCCGCGGCCGACCCGGGACATCGATTTGCTAGGCGACGCGCGAAGCAGGCCGAGCGCGACGGAGCAGCTGGCAGGCGTCGTTACCGAGCTCGGCGGCGATCGCGAAACGCCGCCCGCCACCGACCCGAAGCTCGGGTATCGGTTCAAGATGGGCGGCCTGCTCGTCGAGATCCTCGGCCCAGAGGGGCTCAAGACTCCGGCGAAGACGCTTGGGGGCCTCGAGACGATCGAGGTGCGGGGCGGGACGCAGGCGCTCCGGCGCGCCCAGACGGTCTCGATCTCTGTCGCCGGTGCAGAGCCGATGCCGATCCGCGTGCCCAGCTTGCTCGGCGCGATCCTCCTGAAGGCCAGGGCGCTTCGCGTAGCGCGCCGGAGGTTTGACCAGCACCGGTACGACCTGATCCTGCTGCTGAGCCTCGTCGAGAGTCCGCGGGGGCTTGCTGCCGAGGAGCAGCTTTCCGCGCGCGAGCGTCGGTGGCTTGCCGAGGTGCAGGGGGATCTTGGGCTGCCGGACCCCGCGCTCGGCGATCGGTTCTCGACGGCTCAGCTCGAGCGCGCGCAGCAGGTGTTCGACCTGCTGGTCCGAGGATGAGTTCGACTGGTGCCGGTCCGAACCGTATCCCCAACCGTATCCCGAAATCAGCAATTCTCAGGCGATCTCAGGGGATCCGACACCGCTTGAACAAGCGGAGCGGACCCCACGTCCCACGGACTCCGGAAACTCATAATCCGTTGGACGGAGGTTCGAATCCTCCCCGGCCCATCACGACCACCCGAGAAGCCCGCGGCGAGCTCGGCCGCCCTACTGGCCGTGTCCGAAGCGGTGTTCGTCAAGTGACGGCGGTCGGCGGGAGGATGAGTGCTTACGGTCGGGTGCCGGCTGTGCCCGCACCGCTCCGACGGCCGTGTCACCGTGTTGCTGGGGGTTGAAGTGACGAGAGGCCGATCGACAGTCGCCGCGGTCGCGCTGGCGATCGCGCTCAGCGGGGCGCTCGCCGTCACCGCCGGCGCATCGCCGCCCCGCGGCGCCCCGCCGACCGTCGCCGAGGTCGAGGCGGCGACCGAGCGGTTCCTCGAGCGCCAGCGAGGCCCTGCCGCAGCCCGCAGGGGGGAGAACGGCGGGCTGACGCCGGCGCCCGGCGGCGCGATCCTGCCCGCCAACCGGGTCGTTTCGTTGTACGGCGCGCCCCAGCTGCCGAGGACGATCGTCGGCATGAAGTCGCCGAAGGGGGCGGCGGCGAAGCTCCTAAAGCAGTCAGATCCCTACGCCTCGAAGGGGACCCGCCCGGTGGTGGGCGCGATCGACCTGATCGCGACGATCGCCACGGCCGGCCCAGGGACCGACCGCAAGTACCGCACCAGGCAGCCCGACGAGGTGATCGGGACCTACCTGAAGGCGGCCCGGTCGGTCGGCGCCCGGCTGATGCTCGACGTCCAGCCCGGCCGCTCCTCGCTGCTCGCCGAGGTGCGGGCGCTGCGCGAGTGGCTCGTGCTTCCCGACGTCGACCTCGCGATCGACCCCGAGTGGGCGGTCGGCCGCCGCGGCGTGCCCGGGCGCACCCCGGGCAAGGTGTCGGCGAGGAAGCTGAACAAGGTCTCGCTGCGCCTCGCGCAGACCGTCGAGGCGGCGGCGCTGCCGCCGAAGCTGCTGATCGTTCACCAGTTCCGCGCCGGCAGCGTGCGTGGCCGGTCGCGCGTCGTCCAGCGCCCCGGGGTGGAGGTGGTGCTCAACTTCGACGGCATCGGCAGCCCGCGGGCGAAGGCATCCGGCTACGCCGAGCTCGCCGCCCGGCAGCTCTTCGACGGCTTCTCGCTGTTCTATCGCCGCGATCGGCCGCTGATGCAGCCGGCCTCGGTGCTCAGGCTGCTGCCTGAGCCCGACTTCCTGCTCTACCAGTAGCCTCGCGCGCCATGGACGACCGAGCCCGGGCGCCCGGTGGCCGCGCCGCGGTGGCGATCGCGGTCGCCGCTCTGATCGGGATCCTGGTCGTCCTCTCGGCGCTGCTCGACCTGGGGCCGTTCGCCGACGACGAGCTCTCCCGCGCCGAGTTGATCGCGCGCGGGGACGAGATCTGCGAGCGCGCCCATGACGGCTTCGTCGAGCTGCAGGCAGAGCAACCGCGAACGGCGCGCGAGGCCCAGGATCTCACCGCTCGGCTGGTCGGGATCGCCGAGGACGAGCGCGACGAAGTCGACGAGCTCGACGGCCCGGACGACCTCGATGCCCTGGTCGACGGGTACCTCGACGCGCGTGAGGACGGGATCGCCGCCCTGCGCGCCGGGCACGATGCCGCCGAGGCGGCGGACGCCGGCGCCTACGCCGACGCGCAGACGGAGCTCACCTCGGCCCAGGCCGAGCGCCGCCGGCTCGCCCGCGAGGTGGGCTTTCGCGAGTGCAGCCGTCCACTCGAGCTCCCGGACTGAGTCGGGCGGCGGCCGAACCCCAACTGATCGGAGATACGTTCGCTAGGCGAATGCGAGACCGGTCAGTTCGCGCCTAGACGCCGCCGCACCCCGGACAGCCGTCGGCCGCGCCGCCCCCGCGAGCGCTCGCGGGCGAGCCAGCCGAAGCCGAGCGCCATCGCCAGGTTGGCCGCCCCGGCGAGCCACAGGCCCTGGCGGGCGCCGGGACGCGAGAACGAGGCCGAGCGCGACCAGACGACGTCGGTCGCGACCTCGGTTCCGCGCAGCCACGCGAGTGCCCACCAATCCTCGGGGTCGCCGCGGCGCTCGGCGACCACGTGTGCGGCGGCGAAGGTGAGCCAGATCGGCGCGCAGCGTCGAAACAGGTGCCGGGCGTCGGGCGAGGGCTCATCGTGGCCGAGCACCCGCAGGGTCGCGTCCGGCGCCAGCAGCGCCCCCGAGGCGAGCGCGAGGTCGAAGGCGACCATGTTCCGATTGGTCAGCCGCAGTGCCTCCTCGACGGTCAAGGAGGGGCATGAAAACAGAAACCCCTGCGCCGGAAGGGAAAGCCCCGCCTGAGGCGAAACAACCGGCCGTGAGCAAGACCGCGACCAAGTCTCGTCCCGCGGCTCGCCCTCGGACGCGCTCTCACGCCTCCAACGGCCGCCGCACCGCCACCAAGCCGGGCGGCAAGAGCCTCTCCGCCTACATCACCGAGCGCTTCGACGAGTTCTCGCGCTCGCAGAAGGACGTCGCCCGCTACATCGTCGACCACCTCGACGAGGCCGCCTTCCAGACCGCCGAGGAGCTCGCCCGCCGCGCCGACACCTCGTCCTCGACCGTGGTCCGCTTCTCGCAGGCGCTCGGCTTCGAGGGCTATCCCGAGCTTCAGCAGGCCGCGATCGAGGAGTACCGCAGCCGTGCCCCCGGCGCGGACGAGGCGGCACCGTTGTTCGACTTCGACCACTCCGAGTTCGAGGCATCGCTGGCCGCCGACCACGCGAACGTCGAGGAGACCGTCCGCAACCTCACCCGCGAGCAGGTCGAGGCCTGCGTGACCGCGCTCGCCGGCGCGCAGCGGGTGATGATCGTCGGCATGGACCAGCTCGCGTTCTTCGCCAGCTACCTGCGCCACCTGCTGGCACTGCTCGACATCCGCGCCGAGGTCGTCGCGAGCCCGCGCCAGGACTCGATCACCCGCCTCTCGCGGGTCGACGAGGACTCGCTCGTGATCTGCTTTTCCGCAGGCCGCGCCCACCCGATCGTCGTGCGCTCGATGAAGCTCGCCCGCCACCGCGGCGCCGCGACGATGGCGATCACCGACGCCACCCTGTCAGACGTCGGCGAGCATGCCGACCTCACCCTCTACTACTCCTCCAACGGCCCCTCGTTCACCCGTTCGAACACGTCCCTGCTGGCGATCGTCCAGGCGCTGGCCCACGGCGTCTACGCGCGCGACAAGGGCGCCTACAAGGACCGCATCCGGATCCTGAAGCTGCAGTAGGGCCGGCTGGCGGGCGCCGGCGCTGGTGGTGCGGCCCGAGGCCCCTGCGTGGCGCCGGCGTTTGCGCGGCTGGGTAGGGGAAGCGGTTGGGGCCAAGGGTGGGAAGCGAGGCGTTTGGGGGATTGGGGGTCATATACGGCCCTTATTCCCCAACCGCCGAGAGAACGGCCAGTACAAGCTGGCCGCGCAGTACAAGCCGATGCGTGCGATTTCGTCGCTCTGCGAGCGGCATCCCGCGACCCGTCTCGTATCCTTGGCCGGGATGGCCGAAAGGGCGACATTCCGGGTCAAGCGAGGCCTCGCCGAGATGCTCAAGGGCGGGGTGATCATGGACGTGACCACGGCCGAGCAGGCGCGGATCGCCGAGGACACTGGGGCAGTCGCGGTGATGGCGCTCGAGCGGGTGCCGGCCGACATCCGCGCCGACGGCGGCGTCGCCCGGATGGCGAGCCCCAAGGTGATCAAGGAGATCCAGGAAGCGGTGACGATCCCGGTGATGGCAAAGGCGAGGATCGGCCACTTCGCCGAGGCCCAGGTGCTCCAGGCGCTCGAGGTCGACTACGTCGACGAGTCCGAGGTGCTGACGCCGGCCGACGAGGCAAACCACATCGACAAGCATTCCTTCGAGGTCCCGTTCGTCTGCGGCGCCACCGACCTGGGCGAGGCGCTGCGCCGGATCGGCGAGGGGGCGGCGATGATCCGCTCCAAGGGCGAGGCGGGGACCGGCAACATCGTCGAGGCGGTTCGCCACCTGCGCGAGATCGTCGGCGGCATCAAGCGGCTCGGAGTGCTACCGAAGGAGGAGCTCGCCGCGGCTGCGAAGGAGCTGCGGGCGCCGATCGACGTGGTCGAGGAGGTCGCCGAGGCAGGCTGGCTTCCGGTCCCCATGTTCTGCGCCGGCGGGATCGCAACGCCCGCCGACGCGGCGCTGACCATGCAGCTCGGCGCCGAGGGCAACTTCGTCGGCTCGGGGATCTTCAAGTCCGAGGACCCCGAGCGCCGCGCCCGCGCGATCGTCGAGGCGACGACGCACGCCGACGACCCCGAGCGGGTCGCGGCGGCGTCGATCGAGCTCGGCGAGCCGATGCGCGGCGACGACATCGCCGAGCTCGCCGCCCAGGGCGAGCTGCTCCAGCAGCGCGGGGTCTGAGCTTGAGCCGTTCGGAGTCGGTGGCGCCGATCGAGGCGGGGGGGAGGCCCCTGCGAACCGGCGTGCTCGCCAGTCAGGGCGACTTCGCCGCCCACGCCCAGGCGCTGGAGCAGCTCGGATCGGACCCGGTCGAGGTCCGCACCCGCGAGCAGCTCACGGGGCTCGACGCGCTGGTGATCCCGGGAGGCGAGTCGACGACGATCGCCAAGGCGATCGAGCGCGACCGGCTCGAGCCCGCGATCCGCGCCCACCACGACGCCGACCGCCCGATCCTCGGCACCTGCGCCGGGATGATCCTCTGCGGCCACGAGCACCTCGGGCTGCTCGACGTCACCACGCGCCGAAACGCCTTCGGTCGCCAGCTCGCCTCGTTCGAGGCCGACCTCGAGGTCGCCGGGCTCGGCGACGAG